>NZ_BAAAQX010000005.1:0-478745 GCF_039531895.1 Nonomuraea monospora | reverse complement strand
GCGCTCGCTCGCCCCGCCCGCACCCGCGCCCGCGCCCGAGCGGCTGGTCATGCCGTGTGCATGGCGGCGTGCTGGGTCGGGGCCCTGGTGCCTGGGCCTTGCTGCGCGCGGGTGGCGGGGTGCTGTGCCGGGCGACGGCGCCGTGCCGCGTGCCGGCGGCGGGTTCAGGCCGTGGCCAGGCGGACGGCCGCGCGCCACCGCTCGTAGGCGTCGTCATCCCGCGCCCCCGGCTCGAACCGCCGATCCAGGTGCCACGTCTTACGCAGTTCCCCCTGCGACCCCCACACCCCCGCCCCCAGCCCCGCCAGGAACGCCGCCCCCAAGGCGGTGGTCTCCTGGATCGCGGGCCGCTCCACCACGGCCCCGAGCTGGTCGGCCTGCAACTGCATGAGGAGGTCGTTGGCGCTGGCCCCGCCGTCGGCCTTGAACACGGCCCCCGTCCCCCCGGACGTCATCGACTCGACCACGTCCCGCACTTCGAAGGCGATGGCTTCCAGGGTGGCCCGGACGAGGTGGGCCCGTGTCGTCCCCCGGGTGATGCCGGTGATCAGGCCGCGCGCGGCGGGATCCCAGTGCGGCGCTCCCAGGCCGGTCAGGGCGGGTACGAACACCACGCCGCCGCTGTCGGGCACGGTGCGGGCCACGGCCTCCGATTCGGGGGCGGTCCCGATGACGCCGAGGCCGTCGCGCAGCCACTGCACCGCCGCCCCCGTCACGAAGATCGACCCTTCCAGCGCGAACGTGCGCTCGCCCGACGGCGTCTGCCAGGCGACGGTGGTGAGCAGGCCGGACTCGGAGCGGACGATCTCCCCGCCGAGGTTGGTCAGCACGAACGATCCCGTGCCGTAGGTGCACTTGACGTCCCCCACGTCGAAGCAGGTCTGCCCGAACAGCGCCGCCTGCTGGTCGCCGGCGACCCCGCTGATGGGCACGTCCAGGCCGAGGAAGGCGGAGGGGTCGGTACGCCCGATCGGCCCGTAGTTGGGCACGATCTCCGGCAGCGCTTCCGCGGGCACCCCGAACAGCTCGCACAGCTCCGGTTCCCAGGTGCCGGAGGCGAGCCCGTACAGGAGGGTGCGTGAGGCGTTGGACGGGTCGGTGACGTGCCGCGCGCCCGCTGTCAGCCTGGCGATCAGGTAGGAATCCACCGTCCCTATCGCCACATTTCCGGATTGGACGTCCTGCCAGCCGCGGGGGTCGTTCTCGGCCAGCCAGGTCAGCTTGGTGGCGGTGAAGTAGGGGTCGAGGCGCAGCCCCGTCAGCTCCGAGACGCGCGGTTCGTGTCCGGCCTCGCGCAGCCGTCCGCAGAGCGCGGCCGTGCGGCGGTCCTGCCAGACGATGGCCCGCCGGGGCGCCGCCAGCGTGCGGCGATGCCACAGCACGGCGGTCTCGCGCTGGTTCGTGATGCCCACGCAGGACGGCGGTTCAGCGGTGGTGCGCAGCGCGGTCGCGCAGGCGGAGAGGGTGGCCTGCCAGATCTCCTCGGGGTTGTGCTCGACCCATCCGGGCTCGGGGAAATGCTGCGCGAATTCTTCGTACCCCTTAGAGATGATCTGCCCGTTTTCTGCGACAACGAGGGCCGTTACCCCAGTTGTCCCAGCATCGATGGCCAGCACATTCATGAAATTTCCTCCAGGGTAAGGGTTTAGTTTTTCGGGGCCGCGTTTGGTCTAGACCACTCGGTGTGATGCCGGGCACAATGCGAGTCTGACATCAGGACTGGTTCATGACCCCTATTGGGAGGAACCCGCCATGCGTATCGGAGTGCTCACCGGAGGCGGCGACTGCCCCGGGCTCAACGCCGTGATCAGGGCAGTGGTGCGTAAGGGGGTGAGCGTCTACGGTCATGAGTTCGTCGGCTTCCGTGACGGCTGGCGCGGCCCTCTCGAAGGCGACACGATGCCGCTCGACATCCAGGCCGTACGCGGCATCCTGCCGCGCGGAGGCACCATACTTGGCTCCTCCAGGACGAACCCGATGAAGATCGAGCACGGGGTCGACCGGATCAAGGAGAACCTGGCCGCGACCGGCGTGGACGCTCTGATCGCCATCGGCGGGGAGGACACCCTCGGCGTCGCCAAGCAACTGTCCGACCGCGAGGTCAACGTCGTGGGCGTGCCCAAGACGATCGACAACGACCTGTCGGGCACCGACTACACCTTCGGCTTCGACACCGCGGTCAACATCGCGATGGAGGCCATCGACCGGCTGCACACCACCGCGGAGTCCCACCACCGGGCGCTGATCTGCGAGGTCATGGGCCGCCACGCGGGCTGGATCGCGCTGCACGCGGGCATGGCCGGCGGCGCGAACGTCATCCTCATCCCGGAGAAGCCGTTCGACATCGACCGGGTCTGCGAGTACGTCGAGTCCCGCTTCCGCACCCGCTACTCGCCGATCATCGTGGTCGCCGAGGGCGCGCACCCCATCGAGGGGCAGATGGAGCTGCAGACGGGCACGCTCGACGCGTTCGGCCACGTCCGCCTGGGCGGCATTGGCGAGGTGCTGGCCAAGGAGATCGAGAAGCGCACCGGCAAGGAGGCCCGCACCACGGTGCTCGGCCACATCCAGCGCGGCGGCACCCCCACCGCCTACGACCGGGTGCTGGCGACCAGGTTCGGGCTGCAGGCGATCGACGCGGCGCACGAGGGCGACCACGGCAAGATGGTCGCGCTGCGCGGCACCGACATCGTGCGGGTCGGCCTCGACGAGGCCACCGCCGAGCTGAAGACGGTGCCGGTGGAGCGCTACTCCGAGGCTGAGGTGTTCTTCGGCTGAAAGCGGCCTGCAAGCGGGCGGCCGTACCTTCGAGTCAGCGGGGTTACCGCTACAACCCCCTCGAGGTACGGCTTGCGCCGCAGAGAGTCGGCGGCCCACCATGCGCCGCAAGCCGTACCTAGCACATAGCTCACACGCGAGGCGTGCCGAAAAGATCAACTTCCGGCACGCCCTCGTCGCGTCCGCGCAGCCGTTCCCTGAACTCCGCCTCGCTGCGCAGCTCCTTCTCCGAGGGCGACAGGATGACGGTGAGCAGCAGCCCCACCGTGATCACGCTGAGCCCCACGATGAGCGGCAGCAGGAAGTCGATGGCCCGCGCGCCGGAGACGGGCGCCATCTCGGGGTGCGAGGCGACCGACATCGAGTACATGCCGGTGTAGTGCATGCCCGAGACCGCCACGCCCATGACGAGCGCCGCCCCGCCGATCCTGAGCGCCCCGCTGACCCGCAGCGTGAACCACAGCGCCACCGTGGCCGCGGCCACCGCGATCAGCACCGACAGCGTGACGACCACCGGGTCGTAGGAGACGTGGGCGGACATGTTCATCGCCGCCATGCCCAGGTAGTGCATGCCCGCCACCCCGAGCCCGGTCAGGACGCCGCCGCCGAGCAGGAACTGCGGCCGTTGCCCATCGTGGGCGGCCAGGAACAGCCCGGCGCCCACGACGGCGACGGCGAGAAACGCGGAGGCCGCGGTGAGCGGCACGTCGTACCTGATCGCCAGGCCGTCGACGGAGAAGCCGAGCATGGCGATGAAGTGCATGGTCCAGATGCCGGTGCCGCCGATGGCCAAGGCTGCGCCGATGAGCCACCACCTGGCCTCACGGCCGCCGATCAGCCTCGCGCGCGAGGTGAGCAGGAGGCCGAGCATGGAGCCCACGCTGGACATGATGTACGCGAGCACAGGCGTCAAGAGCCCATGCGCAAAATGGTCGATCGGCGACATACCCCACCCATCCCTTACGCACCGATAAGGGAGTATGAGCAGGGAGTCGTCGCGTGCGCAACTACCTTCGCCGAGCCTGCATGTGCTGCTGGCGCGGCATCGGCACGGGATACGTGAGTTGTTGCTGATGAGCGGTGCGACGGCGGAGTTCGAGCTTGGCGACGAGTTCGGCGTCCTCGTGCAGTTCCTCCTCCGACGGGGAGAGGATGACCATGAGGAGCATGGTGAGGGTGATGAGGCTGATCACGGTCATCAGCGGCACGAGGAAGTCGAGCGCGTCGGCGCCGCCGAGCATGCCGGGCTCGGCGTCGACCGAGACGTGCATGGCGTACATGCCGGTGTAGTGCATGCCGGCGACGGCCACGCCCATGACGAGGGCGGCGGCGGTGATCCAGATCGGCTTCTTGACGCGCAGGGTGAACCACAGGGCCACGGTCGCGGCGACCACGGCGATGCCCACGGAGGCGGCGACGGTGACGCGGTCGTAGGAGACGTGGGCGGACATGTTCATCGCGTACATGCCGAGGTAGTGCATGGAGGCCACGCCGAGCCCCGTCAGCAGGCCGCCGCCGAGCAGCGCCAGGATCCGGCCGCCGCCGTAGGAGACCAGGAACAGGCCGGTGCCGACGACCACGATGGCCACCGCCGCCGAGGCCACGGTGAGCAGCACGTCGTACTTGATCTGGGTGCCCTCCACCTCGAAGCCCATCATGGCGATGAAGTGCATGACCCAGATGCCGGTGCCGCCGATGGAGACTGCCGCACCCAGCAGCCAGCGTACGCGGGCGCCGCCGCGCGAGGCGTGGGCCTGCGCGGTGAGCCGCAGTCCGAGCATCGAGCCGATGCAGGACATGACGTAGGCGAGCAACGGCGTGATCAGTCCGTAGGTGAAATGATTCACAGCGGTCATCTATCGGTTCCTTGCATTTAGGGGTTCCCGGATTGTGCCATCCCGGATGTCCCTTTCGCTTGGATATCCGAACTATCTGTCAACTTCCGTGTCGGAAACATGAGAAGGACTCATGGCTATCGAGGGGCCCTTCTGGCGGGCGATCGCGGTCTTCCGGGTGGTGTCGGTGGTGTACGCGGCCCTGCTCATGGCCCAGCACCGGGGCTACGAGCAGCCGGTGCTGGGCTGGCTGGTCATCGGGGTGATGGCGCTGTGGACGGCCGCGGCGACCGCCGCCTACTCGGCCGAGTCGCTGCGCCGGTGGCCGCTGCTGACCGTCGATCTGACGGTGACCACGGTGTGCCTGCTCAGCACCCCGTACGTGCAGGGCCCCGTGAACGTGGCGATGGGCGCCATGCCCGTGCCCGCCACCTGGATGGCCGCGCCCGTGCTGGCCTGGGCCGTGCGCTACGGCAGGCGCGCGGGCACGCTCGCGGCGGTCGTGGTCGCGGCGGGCGAGCTGTGGGCGCGCTCACGGGTCGAGGACGCCTCCGCCCTCATCAACGAGACGGTGCTGCTGCTCATGGCGGGCTGGCTGGTCGGCCACATGGTCCGGCTGGCCAAGCGGGCCGAGGAGCGCATGCAGCGGGCCGCCGAGATGGAGGCCACCCAGCGCGAGCGGGAGCGGCTGGCCCGCGACATCCACGACTCGGTGCTCCAGGTACTCGCCCTGGTGCAGCGGCGCGGGCGGGAGCTCGGCGGCGAGGCAGCCGAGCTGGGCCGGCTGGCGGGGGAGCAGGAGGCGGCGCTGCGCGAGCTGGTCTCGGTCGGGCCGCCGCCGCCCCTGGGCACGACCGACCTGCGCTCGCTGCTCGCCCGGCACGCCTCGGCGTCGGTGACGGTCTCGGCCCCCGCCACGCCGCTGGTCCTGCCCGCCGAGGCCGCCGCGTCGGTCTCCGCCGCCGTCGGCGCGGCCCTGGACAACGTGCGCGCGCATTGCGGTCAGCAGGCGCGCGCCTGGGTGCTGGCCGAATTCCTGGACGGCACTGTCACGGTCACTGTCAGGGACGAGGGGCCGGGCATCCCTGAGGGACGGCTGGAGCAGGCCGCCGCGGACGGGCGGATGGGCGTGGCCAGGTCGATCCGCGGGCGGATGGCCGAGCTGGGCGGCCAGGTGTCGATCGTGAGCGTCCCCGGGCAGGGCACCGAGGTCGAGATCACCCTCACCGCCTGACGGACCCTGACAAGGGGCGCCGAGGTCAAGATCACCCTGCCCGCCCGGCGAACGCTTACAGTTGCGCCATGGTGCGGGTCATGGTGGTGGACGACCATCCCATGTGGCGCGACGGCGTCGCCAGGGATCTCACGGAGGCCGGTTACGAGGTCGTGGCCGCGGTGGGGGAGGGACGGCAGGCCGTCAGGGTGGCCGCCGCGGTGCTGCCCGAGGTCGTGGTCCTCGACCTGAGGCTGCCCGACCTGACGGGCCCCGAGGTGGCGGCCCGCCTGGCGCAGGTGGACCCGGCGCCCAGGGTGCTGGTGCTGTCGGCGAGCGCCGAGCAGGACGACGTGCTGGAGGCGGTCAAGGCCGGCGCCTGCGGATACCTGGTGAAGTCGGCGAGCCGGGAGGAGTTCCTCGACGCCGTGCGCCGCACGGCCGACGGCGACGCCGTGTTCACGCCGGGGCTGGCCGGGCTGGTGCTGGGGGAGTACCGGCGGCTGGCCGGACAGCTTGAGCCCACCGAGGGGCCACGGCTGACGGATCGGGAGACCGAGGTGCTCAGGCTGGTCGCCAAGGGGCTGTCGTACAAGCAGATCGCCGAGCGGCTGGTCCTGTCGCACCGCACCGTGCAGAACCACGTGCAGAACACCCTGAACAAGCTGCAGCTTCACAACCGGGTGGAGCTGGTCCGATATGCGATCGAGCGCGGGCTCGACGCGGACTAAACTCGGGTGGTCGCGGCGTTGGCATCAACGACCGTCGCGTCAATCCCCATCTTCCCGGAGGTTCCACCATGACGATGTCCGCCCTGGGCGAGCCGTGCGTTCTGCTCAAGCTGGGCGAGATCGTCCTCAAGGGCAAGAACCGCGAGCTGTTCGAGCGCCGCCTGATCGCCAACATCAAGGACGCCCTGCGAACGGTCGGCGTCCAGGTGGACGTGCGCAAGCGGCACGGCGTGATCGCGATCTTCCTGCCCGAGGGCGCCTCCCCCGAGCAGGCCGACGCCGTGGCGCAGCGCGTCGCCGACGTGCCCGGGCTGGTCTGGATCCACCGCGCCTGGCGGGTCGCCAAGGACCCCGACGCCGTGCTCAAGGCCGGCCTGGAGCTGGCGGGCGAGAGCGAGGAGGCCAAGCGGGGCGCCCCCTTCGCGGTCCGTTCCCGCCGCCGCGACAAGCGCTTCCCGCTGCGCTCCAACGAGCTCGACCGGTTGGTCGGCGGCGCTATCAACGACGAGTACGGCCTGCCCGTCGATCTGAAGAACCCCGCGCTGACCGTGCACATCGAGGTCGACAGGGACGAGGTGTTCGTCTTCACCGGCGGCATCCCCGGCCAGGGCGGCCTGCCCGTCGGCAGCAGCGGCCGGGCCCTGGTGCTCATGTCGGGCGGCATCGACTCGCCCGTGGCGGCGTACCGGATGATGCGGCGCGGCCTGCACGTCGACTTCCTGCACTTCTCCGGCATCCCGTTCACCACCTCGGAGTCGATCTACAAGGCGTACGCGCTGGTCAGGAAGCTCGACCGGTTCCAGGGCAGGTCGCGGCTGTGGGTGGTGCCGTTCGGCAAGGCCCAGCAGTCGATCCGCACCTCGGGCCAGGACCGGCTGGCGGTCATCGCGCAGCGGCGGCTGATGCTGAAGACGGCCGAGGAGGTCGCCCACCGCATCCGCGCCGCCGCCCTGATCACCGGTGACGCGCTCGGGCAGGTCTCGTCGCAGACGCTGGCCAACATCACCGCCCAGGACAACGCGGTGGAGCTGCCGATCCTGCGTCCGCTGGTCGGCTGGGACAAGACCGAGATCATGGCCGAGGCCCGCCGCATCGGCACGCTGGAGATCTCGGAGCTGCCCGACGAGGACTGCTGCTCGCTGCTGGCTCCCAAGCGTGCCGAGACGCGGGCCAAGATCGAGGACCTCAAGCAGATCGAGAAGCGGCTGGACGCCGAGGAGCTGTGCGTGCAGCTCGCCGACTCGATCCAGGAGTACACCCTCTAGCCTAGGCGTCGACCTTGAACGGGTCGTGCTGGGTCAGGAGCTTGTCCAGCCTGGCCTGGTCGACCCGGTTGCTGACCTCCGACAGCTCCTGACGGTCCCGTACGACCTTGCACAGGGTGATGGTGGAGGTGACGACGTACAGGAGGCCGAGCCCGAGGAACGCCTTGATCCAGCCCTCGGTGGGCAGGTAGATCAGGGCGATCACCACGGAGGTCAGCGAGACGGCGAACGACAGGACCGCCTGGACGTAGAACGCGGTGGTCTGCGTGGGTTGAATGGGCTTCGTCATGTGGCCATCGTGCGGCCCAGGCGAAGCCCGGCACATGAGGTCTCGTACTCAAGTTACCCATGAGTACGACCGGCGGTGGCTCGTGGCGGCCGGCCGTACGCGCGGAGAAGGTCAGGCCGTCGCGGCCGTCTTGCCGAGCAGCGCCGGGAAGTCGGTCATGACCTGCGCCAGCTCTCCCAGGTCGGCGTCCACCAGCGCCTGCGGCCCGTCACAGAGCGCCTGCTCCGGCTGCGGGTGCACGTCGATGATCACACCGTCGGCGCCGACCGCGATGGCCGCGCGGGTCAGCGGCAGCACCAGGTCGCGCCGCCCGCCCGAGTGCGACGGGTCGATGATCACCGGCAGGTGCGACAGCCGCTGCGCCACCGGCACGGCCGAGACGTCGAGGGTGTTGCGGGTGGCCGTCTCGTAGGTGCGCACGCCCCGCTCGCACAGCACGATGTCGAGGTTGCCGCGCTGCGCGATGTACTCGGCCGCCATCAGCCACTCCTCGATCGTGGCCGTCATGCCGCGCTTGAGCATCACCGGCTTGCCGGCCGCGCCGACCTCCTGCAGCAGCGCGAAGTTCTGCATGTTGCGGGTGCCGACCTGCAGCATGTCCGCGTACGAGGCCACCATCGCCACGTCCCGCGCGTCCACGACCTCCGTCACGATCGGCAGGCCCGTCTCCTCGCGCACCTCGGCCAGGATGCGCAGCCCCTTCTCGCCCAGCCCCTGGAACGCGTACGGCGACGTACGCGGCTTGAAGGCCCCGCCGCGCAGCAGCACCGCCCCGGCCGTCTGCGCCATCCTGGCCGCGGCGAGCGTCTGCTCGGGCGTCTCCACCGCGCACGGCCCCGCGATCAGCGTCACGGTGTCGGGGCCGATCGGCACGCCGCCCACGTGAACCGTGGAGCGTTCCGGATGGTTCTCCCTGCTGACCAGCTTGTACGGCGTGGACACGCGCATCACGTCGCGCACCCCCGCCATGCCCCGCAGGCTCGCCGCGTCGAGCTGCGTCACGTCGCCGACCAGGCCGACGATCGTGCGCCGCACGCCCCTGCTGACGAACGCCTCCACCCCGGCCGCCTCGACGACGGACACGATCGACTCGATGTCGGCTGCGGTGGCCTCGGGCCCCATCACGATCACCATCTGCTTGCTCCTTCAACGGGAAGAACTGCCGGGAAAACACAGAAGGCCCCGGGTCCGATCGGACCCGGGGCCTTCGTTCGCCTGTCTGCTAGCGCAGCATCAGATGGCGAACGGACTCGGGTCCGCCGCCATAGGAAAACAGGAACGCTGCGTGCATAGTCCGCAAGCCTACCGCACCGCACCCGCTCGCGAACCACTCGCGGCCCGATGGCAGGATGGCCCAAGACGCGAGATCGGTGAGGGGAGTGATCGTGGAGGAGTCGCGCCTGCCTCCAGGCCAGTACGTCCCGCGCGGCCGACCCGTGATCCACTACGGCCGGGTGCCCGCGTTCAAGCCGGACCGCTGGGACTTCCGGGTGTTCGGGGCCACGGAGTCGGGTGAGGAGCACCGCTTCGACTGGGGCGAGTTCGAGCAGTTGCCGCGCGACACGCGCATCGCCGACTTCCACTGCGTCACCAAGTTCTCCCTCATGGCCAACG
The DNA here is from genome assembly GCF_039531895.1 of Nonomuraea monospora. Lineage (NCBI taxonomy): Bacteria > Bacillati > Actinomycetota > Actinomycetes > Streptosporangiales > Streptosporangiaceae > Nonomuraea > Nonomuraea monospora. The sequence goes on along the minus strand of NZ_BAAAQX010000005.1, from coordinate 469,020 downwards.
AGTGGCGCGGCGTCACCCCCGCCACGATCATGGCGGCGGCCCCGCCCGACCCCGGCGTGCGCCACGTGATGATCTGGGCCGAGTACGGCTACAGCGCCAACCTGCGGATGACCGACCTCACCGCGCCCGGCACGCTGTTCGCCATGGAGCTGGACGAGAAGCCGCTGAGCCCGGAGCGCGGCTTCCCGCTGCGCATCGTGGTGCCGCACCTGTACGCGTGGAAGAGCGTCAAGTGGGTGCGCGGCATCGAGTACCTCCTGGAGGACCGCAGGGGCTTCTGGGAGGAGCGCGGCTACCACAACGTGGCCGACCCGTGGCGCGAGCAGCGCTACTCCTACCAGGAGGAACCTGGAGAGGGCCCGCCCTGACGCAACTCCCGGTTTTCCCCCGGGCACGCTCCGTTATTGGTTACGGTTTCCAGCATGCTGACCACCGTGTGCGTGGCGCTGTGCTCTCTGACCTTCATCCTCGGCTTCGGGCTGGCGCGTGCGCCGTGGCGCGGCCGGACGGCGGTGCCTGAGGGCCACAGGGCGGACGACGCGACGTACACCGCGCTGCACATCGCCGCGATGGCGGCCCCCGCCCTGCGCGGCGGGCTCGACCGCGACTCCGCCCGCAAGGCCGTGCGGCACCTGCGCATCCTGCTCGGCACCTCCGCCGTCGCGATCACCTCGACGGACGCCGCGCTGGCCTGGGACGGGCCGTGCACCGACGACGTGCTCACCTACGCCCGCGCCACGCTGGCCGCCGGGTGCCCGCAGGTGTTCCCCGGCCGGCCCGACGGACCCGACCTGGGAGCCGTGGCGGTGCCGCTGACGGTGGACGGCACGGTGGTGGGCGTGCTGGCGGCCTTCGACGGCGAGGTGAGCGCGGCGCTGGTGCGTACCGTCAGCGAGGTCGGCCGCTGGGTCTCCGGCCAGCTCGAGCTGGCCGAGCTGGACGCCTCCAGGCGGCGCGCGCTGGAGGCGGAGATGCGCGCCCTGCGCGCGCAGATCTCGCCGCACTTCGTCTACAACGCGCTGACGACGATCGCCTCGTTCGTCCGCACCAACCCCAGGCGTGCCCGCGAGCTGCTGCTCGACTTCGCCGACTTCTCCCGGTACGCGCTGCGCAGGGCACACGACTTCACCACCCTGGCCGACGAGCTGACCTGCGTCGACCGCTACCTGCTGCTGGAACGTGCCAGGTTCGGCGACAAGCTGCGCTTCAGCATGCAGGTCGCGCCCGAGGTGCTGCCCGTGCCGGTGCCGTTCCTGTGCCTGCAGCCGCTCGTGGAGAACGCCATCAAGCACGGCATGGCCGGTCGTGGCGGCCCCGGCGAGGTGCGGGTCGTGGTGCGCGACGCCGGCCCCGAGGCGCACATCACGGTCGAGGACGACGGCGCCGGCATGGACCCCGAGTGCGCCCGGCGCATGCTGGACGAGGATCCGGCGCGCGAGGGCAGCGGCATCGGCCTGGCCAACGTGGACCTGCGCATGCGCCAGATCTACGGCGACGGCTACGGCCTCGTCGTGGAGACGGCGCTGGGCGCGGGGACGAAGGTGCGCTTGCGTGTACCCAAGACGCAGCTTAGCTCTTTGTAGTCAAATCCTTACCCTGTGCTAGCGTGGCGCTGGTAACCTCTGCTTTCATACGACAGCGTGGTGGACATGCTGAGAGTTCTGGCCGTTGACGACGAAGTGCCTGCTCTGGAGGAGCTCGCCTACCTGTTGCGCCAGGACGACCGAATCGAACACGTCACGACCGCGGCCGACGGCGTCACGGCGCTGCAGGACATGGTCCAGATGATCGGCGGCGGTGAGCGGCTCGACGGGGTGTTCCTGGACATCAGGATGCCCGGCCTCGACGGGCTCGACCTCGCCAGGCTCGTCGGCGGCTTCCCCAGCCCGCCGAGGCTCGTCTTCGTCACCGCGCACGAGGAGTGCGCGGTGCAGGCGTTCGAGCTGGAGGCCGTCGACTACCTGCTCAAGCCCGTCAGGGCGGAGCGGCTGTCCGAGGCGGTGCGCAGGCTGGAGGCCGCGACCAACCCCGTCCCAGACCCGGGCCAGGACGACGTGATCCCGGTCGAGCTGGGCGGGCGCACGCGGTTCGTGCCGCAGCAGGCCGTCTGGTTCGCCGAGGCCAAGGGCGACTACGTGCGCCTGCACACCGTCGACGGCAGCTACCTGGTCCGCATGTCGCTGGCCGCGCTGGAGCGCCGCTGGTCGGATGCCGGGTTCATCCGCATCCACCGCAGCACGCTCGTGTCCGGCCGGCACGTCAGCGAGCTGAGGTTCGAGGGCGGGCGGGTGACGCTCACCGTCGGCACCGAGACGCTGCAGGTGAGCAGGAGGCACAGCCGTCAGGTGCGCGAGCAGCTCGTCCGCCAGCATCGGGGCGTGATCTCGTGACCGGCGGGCGCCGCGTCGTCGTGTCCAGGCGGCCTCCCCCGCTCGGCGCCCCCATCGGCCACGGCATCGGCGGCCGGGGCTCGCAGGACACGCCCGACGTGCCCGCCATCGTGGGCAGGCAGTTACGGCAGGCGCTGCGCACCGTGGGCGCCATGGCGGGGCTCCTGGTGGGCGTGCCGGTCGTCGCGGCGTGGGTGCCGCACCCCTGGGTCTGGGTGGCGTTGTCGGTGGCCGTCCAGGGCGCCTGGGTGGGCCTGGCCGTGCTGCAGCTCAGGTGGGCGGAACGGCTGGAGAGATGACCGTCGCGGTGCTGACCGGGATCGCCTTCGTGCTGGTTCTGGGCGTCATGGTAGGCGCCGCGCGACCGCGCCGCGCCAGCGGCGCCTCCGACTTCTACGTGGCGGCCAGGGCCGTTCCCCCCTGGTGGAACGGCGCCGCGATCACCTCCGAGTACACCTCGGCCGCCGCCTGCCTGGGCACGGCCGGGCTCATCGCCACGCACGGCTCGCCGATGCTGTGGTACCCGGCGGGGGCCGCCGCCGGGTTCGTCGTCATCCTGGCGCTGGTCGTCGCGCCGTTGCGGCGGTCGGGGACGTACACGCTGCCAGGCTTCGCCGAGTGGCGGCTGCGCTCGGCGGCGCTGCGCCGCTTCACCACCTGCTTCGTGCTCGTCGTCGGCCTGGCGTTCCTGGTCGCCCAGTTGCACGCCGCCGGGGTGGTGGTGCGGCTGCTGACCGGGCTGCCGCCGTGGCTGGGCTGGGTGGCCGTCGCCTCGGCGGCGCTGACCGTGGCGTTCGCGGGCGGGCTGGGCAGCGTGACCAGCGTGCAGGCCGCGCAGTTCTGGCTGAAGCTGACGGTGTTCCTGGGCGTCGGGGCGGTGTGCTGGTGGATGGCGGGCAGCCGGCCCGCCGCCTGGTTCGAGGGCGCCTACCGGGCGGGCGGCGCGGGGCTGGCGGGCGCCGGTGACCCGTCGCTGCCCGGCGTGCTGTCGGTGCTGCTGGCCTGCGCGCTGGGCACGGCGGGGCTGCCGCACGTCGTCGTGCGCGTCTACACCAGCAGGGACGGGCGCGGCGCCCGGCGCTCGATCGTGGCCACCCAGGTGATGCTGGCCGCGTTCTGCTTCGTGCCGCCGCTGTACGGGCTTCTGGGGAGCGCTCACGTCCAGGGGGCCGCCGCGGACGAGATCGTGCTCCTGCTGCCCGCCACGCTGCTCTCCGGGCCCGTGGGGGAGGTGCTGACGGGATTGCTGGCGGCGGGGGCGTTCGCGGCCTTCCTGGCCACCTCGGGAGGCGTGCTGGTGGCCGCGGGGGGCGCGCTGTCGGCGTGCGTGACGCGGGCCGGGGTCCGGTCGTTCCGCGCGGCCGTGGTCGTCGTCATGCTGGCGGCGCTGGCGCTGACGGCGGTCAGCAGCCCCGGGGTGTCGGTGGCGCTCGTCCTGCTGGGCTTCAGCCTCTCGGCCGCCACGTTCTGCCCGATGCTGGTGCTCGGCATCTGGTGGCGGCGGCTGACGGACGCGGGCGTCGCGGCCGGGTTCGTGGCGGGCGGGGGCGTGACCACGGTGCTTGTGATCGCGGAACAGGCAGGCGTGAAGATGGGCGCGCTGACTTCCTGCCCCGCCCCGGTCGCCGTTCCGGTCTCGTTCGCCGCGATGGTGGCGACATCCCTGGTCACACCGGGTCGGGTGCCGCAGAAGGTGGGCCGGATGATGGCCAGGATGCATTTGCCCGAGCATTTTGCGGGCCCCCCGACCTACCGCTCGTCGCGCGGCGGCGACCGCCCATCGTAACGCTACTCTCCGTATATCGCTGACTACGGACCGTTCATCGAGCTGTCCGTAAACAGGGTTTCGCCCACAAGATCGCAACCGTAGGGTTTCGTCATCGGAGCCATCCCGGCGCACCGGGGGGACGAGCCGCAAGGCTCACCGAGAGGGTCTGGTGCGCGGGGTTCACCGGCGACAGCGCAGGTCGCCGCGGCCTGACGGGCCCCTTACCGGGGGGTGGGGCCCGCCACGCCGAACGTGAAGGGGCGCCCGCTGAGGCCGCTCACGCGGCCCCGCGATCCGGCCTTCGGGGGCGGTCGGATCGCGCGAGCGGGCGCCCCTATCACGGTCACCACTCAGATGGGGGTTTTATCCCCCCGACGGCCCTCGGCGCGGGTCCCTTTATGGGGCAGCCGCCCCTTCGGTGGTCAGCCGTCCCTGAGCTTCTTCAGCAGCGCGATGTCCTCGGCGTGCTTGGGCGCCTTGCCCGGCGTCTCGATGCAGATCGGCACCCCGGCCACCGCCGGGTGCCGCATCATGTCGCCGAACGGCTGCGCGCCGATGTGCCCCGCCCCGATGTTCTCGTGCCGGTCCTTCTTGGCCCCGCACACGTCCTTGGAGTCGTTGGCGTGGATCAGCTTGAGCCGCCCCGGCGCGATCGCGTGCAGCGCGTCGAACGTCTCCCGCACCCCGCCCTCGGCAGCCAGGTCGTGGCCGGCCGCGAAGGCGTGGCAGGTGTCGAGGCAGATGCAGGCCCGCGGATGCCAGTCGAGCGCGGCCAGGTAGGGCTCCAGGTCCTGGACGGTGGCGCACAGCATGGCGCCCTGACCCGCCATCGGCTCCAGCAGCAGGTCGGGCCCGCCCTCGGGGATCTCGTCGAGCAGCGGCAGCAGGTTGTCGTGCAACTGGCGCAGCGCGTCGTCGCGCGGCTGCGTGACCGCCGAACCGGTGTGCACCACGACCCCCTTGGCGCCGATCTCCACCCCGCGGCGCAGGCCGTGGCGCACCACCGCGATGGAGTTGGCCAGCGTCTCAGGGCTGGGCGAGCCGAAATTGACCAGATAGGGCACGTGGATGAAGGCGGGCACCCCCGACTCGGCCAGCTTGGCGTCCTCGTCGGGCTTGCCGTCGTTGAGCGCCCAGCCGCGCGGGTTGGTGACGAACACCTGGATCATCTCGGCGCCGATCTCGGCCATGTACTTGAGGCCGCCCGTCGCCAGGCCGCCCGTCACGGACACGTGTCCGCCGATCAGGGAAGTTGGGGTCATGATGGCTCTCAGTGTAGGCGCAGCCCCAGACCGTTTCCGTCGGGCGCTTCCCCGGTCATTGGAGCATGACACGAAAAGTGTCCGGCATCCGGACCGCGAGTTGGGAGTTCTCGCGGATGGACCGGGCACGAAGCGCCTGTGTGTACTTCTGACATGCTCACCGACTTCAACGCCCGGTCCCCGGCCGAGGCCGAGGCGGACCTGCTGGCCTGCTGCGCCTCCCGCGCGTTCGCCGGGAAGGTGGCCGCGCTGCGGCCCTACGCCGACCTGGGACGGCTGCTCGACGCCGCCGAAGCGACCGTGCGGGAGCTGGCCTGGGACGACGTCCTGGAGGCGCTGAGCGCGCACCCCAGGATCGGCGAGCGGGCGAGCGGGCAGAGCCGCGAGTCCGCCTGGTCCCGCCAGGAGCAGTCGGGCGTCGAGGACGAGCTGCGCGCGGCCCTCGCCGACGGCAACCGGGCCTACGAGGAGCGGTTCGGGCACGTCTACCTCGTCTGCGCCACCGGGCTCACCGGCGCCGAGATGCTGGCCAGGCTGCGCGAGCGGCTGGGCAACGACGAGGAGCGCGAGCGCGACGCCGTCCGCGCCGAGCTGGCCGCCATCACCCGGCTGCGGCTGACCAAGCTCCTGGGGGAGGCGGCATGAGCTTCTCCACCCACGTGCTCGACGCGGTCACCGGCCTGCCCGCCGCCGGCCTGCGCGTCCGCCTGGAGCACGAGGGCCGGGTCGTGGCCGAGGGCAGCACCGACGGCGACGGCCGCATCAAGGGCTGGAACCCGGGCGCCGGCGTGCACCGGGTGATCTTCGACACCGGCGGATACCTGGAGGACACCTTCTACCCGGAGGTCGTGGTCACCTTCCTGATCACCGACCCCGACCGGCACCACCACGTGCCGCTGCTGCTCAGCCCGTACGCGTACTCCACCTACCGAGGGAGCTGAATGATCGTCAAGCTCGGCGCCAACCGCTACGGCAAGGCGGAGACCAGGCTCGTGCACGTGCGCCGCGACGGCCCCGTGCACCACCTCAAGGACGTCAACGTCAGCGTCTCCCTGTCGGGCGACATGGAGGCCGCGCACCTGACCGGCGACAACTCCGCCGTCCTGCCGACCGACACGCAGAAGAACACCGTGTACGCGTTCGCCAGGCGGTACGGCGTCGGCCAGATCGAGGACTTCGCGCTCCGCCTGGCCCGGCACTTCGTGACGGCGCAGCCGACGATCCACCACGCCAGGGTCGCGATCGAGGAGTACGGCTGGAACCGCGCGGGACCCCACTCGTTCGTCCGGCACGGCGGCGAGGTGCGCACCTGCGTGATCCACCACGACCGGGACGGCCGCACCACCGTGCTGTCCGGCATCGAGGAACTGGTGGTGCTGAACTCGACGGGCTCGGAGTTCCACGGCTACATCACCGACGAGTACACCACGCTCCCGCCGACCACCGACCGCGTCCTGGCCACCGCCGTCTCCGCCCGGTGGCGGCACGCCGCCGCCGACGGCCCCGACTACGCCAAGTCCTACGACGAGGCCAGGCAGTGCCTCGTCGAGGCGTTCGCCGGCACCCACAGCCTCTCGCTCCAGCAGACCCTCTACGCCATGGGCGAGCGCGTCCTGACCACCTGCCCGGGGATCTGCGAGGTCAGGCTGTCCATGCCGAACAAGCACCACTTCGCGGTGGACCTGTCCCCGTTCGGCCTGGACAACGAGAACGAGGTCTTCCACGCCGCGGACCGCCCGTACGGGCTCATCGAGGGCGGCGTGCTGCGGGACGACGCCCCCGACGCCGGATTCGCCTGGGAATAGGGGAGAGATGGACTTTCTGCGGCCCACGACGTGGGAGGAGGCGCTGGCCGCCAAGGCGGACCAGCCGGGAGCGGTGCCCATCCAGGGCGGCACCGACGTGATGGTCGAGATCAACTTCGACGTGCGCAGGCCGCCCGCGCTGCTCGACCTCACGAGGGTGGCCGAGCTGCGCGAGTGGTCGATGACCGGCGGGCTGTGCAGGGTCGGGGCGGGGGTGCCGTACGCGGCGGTCATCGACGAGCTCGGCGGCCCGCTGCCGGGGCTCGCGCAGGCCTCCCGCACGGTCGGCTCGCCGCAGATCCGCAACCGCGGCACCGTCGGCGGGAACCTGGGCGCGGCCTCCCCGGCGGGCGACAGCCATCCGCCGCTGCTCGCGGCCGGGGCGGTGGTCGAGGTGGAGTCGCGCGACCGGGGCGTGCGGATGATCCCGGCCGCCGAGTTCTACCTCGGGGTCAAGCGCAGCGCACTGGAGCCGGACGAGCTGATCAGGGCCGTGCACGTGCCCCCCGCCACGGGGCCCCAGTACTTCTCCAAGGTCGGCACGCGCAACGCCATGGTGATCGCGGTGTGCTCGTTCGCGATCGCGCTGCACCCGCGCGAGCGGCGGGCCGGCACCGGCATCGGCTCGGCCGCGCCCACCCCGCGCCGCGCCCTGGAGGCGGAGGAGCTGCTGGCCGCCGAGCTCGACTGGGACGCGCCGATCGCCCCCGCGCTGCTCAAGCGGTTCGGCGAGCTGTGCGCGCGGGCCGCCGCGCCGATCGACGACGTGCGCGGCACCGCCGCCTACCGCGTGCACGCCATCGGCGTGCTGGCCCGCCGCACGCTCACCTGGGCCTGGAACGACCACCTGGAAAAGAGGGCCGCCTGATGCGCGTGAGCTTCACCGTGAACGACAGGCAGGAGATCGCCGACGACGTCTGGGAGGGCGAGAGCCTGCTGTACGTGCTGCGCGAGCGCCTCGGCCTGCCCGGCTCCAAGAACGCCTGCGAGCAGGGCGAGTGCGGCTCCTGCACGGTCTACCTCGACGGCGTGCCGGTCTGCGCCTGCCTGGTCGCCGCCGGGCAGGCCGAGGGGCGGCGGGTGCGCACCGTGGAGGGGCTGGCCGACGGCGACCGGCTCGACCCGGTGCAGGAGGCGTTCGTGGAGTGCGGCGCCGTGCAGTGCGGCTTCTGCACGCCCGGCCTCCTCGTGCAGGCGCACGACCTGCTCGAACGCCGCCCGCGCCCGTCGGACGCGGAGATCAGGGAGGCGCTGGCGGGCAACCTGTGCCGGTGCACCGGCTACGAGAAGATCCTCGACGCGGTACGCCTGGCCGCCTCCCGCAAGGAGCCCCGATGATCATCGAGAACGTCCACGTGGCCCCCGTCAGAGGCCCCGAGATCGAGTCCGGATACCTCCGCATCGAGGGCGACAGGATCGCCGAGGTGGCGGCGGGCCCCGCGCCCGACCTGCCCGGCGTCCCCCGCATCGACGGCACCGGCTGCCTGGCCACCCCCGGCCTCGTCAACACCCACCACCACCTCTACCAGTGGGCCTCGCAGGGCCTGGCCCAGGACGCCACCCTGTTCGAATGGCTGGTGGCGCTCTACCAGGTGTGGGCCGCCATGGACGCGGAAGTCGTCGAGGGCGCGGCCACCGCCGGGCTGAGCTGGCTGGCGCTGTCGGGCTGCACCACCAGCAGCGACCACCACTACATCTTCCCCAAGGGCAGGGGCGACCTGCTGGCCGCCGAGATCGAGGCCGCCCGCGCGGTCGGCCTGCGCTTCCACCCGGCGCGCGGCTCCATGGACCTGGGGGAGTCCAAGGGCGGGCTGCCGCCGGACGTCGTGGTCGAGGAGCTGGACGACATCCTGAGCGCCACCGCCGAGGCCGTGGACGCCTACCAGGACCCGTCGTTCTCCTCGATGCTGCGCGTGGCGGTCGCGCCGTGCTCGCCGTTCTCCGCCAGCGCCGAGCTGATGACCGAGTCGGCCGTGCTGGCCAGGCAGAAGGGCGTGCGGCTGCACACCCACCTGGCCGAGACGCTCGACGAGGAGGAGCACTGCCAGGAGCGGTTCGGGCTGCGTCCCCTCGACTACATGCTGAAGCTGGGCTGGCTGGGCCCCGACGTGTGGTTCGCGCACACCGTGCACCTCAGCGACGCCGACATCGGCAAGCTGGCCGCCACCGGCACGGGCACCGCGCACTGCCCGTCCTCCAACGGGCGGCTCGGCGCGGGCATCGCCCCGGTGTCGGAGCTGCTCAGGCGCGGCGCGAACGTCGGCATCGGGGTGGACGGCAACGCCTCGTCCGAGCTGACGCCGCTGGCCGGGGAGATGCGGCAGGCGCTGCTGTTCCAGCGCGCCAGGTACGGGCCGGACGCGCTCACCGCCCGCCAGGCGCTCGAACTGGCCACCCTGGGCGGCGCCCGCAACCTCGGACGCCAGGACGAGCTGGGGTCGCTGGAGCCCGGCAAGCTGGCCGACATCGCGCTGTGGCGGGTGGACGGCCCCTTCACCGCCGCCGTGGCCGACCCGGTCTGCGCCCTCGTCTTCGGGCCCGTGCCGCCGCTCGCCCGGGTGCTGGTGGGCGGCCGGACGGTGGTCGAGGAGGGGGAGCTGCGGACGCTCGCCCAGGACGAGGCGGGGCGGGCGGGGGTGCGGGCGCACCGGCGGCTGACGAAGCTGGCGCAGGAGCGCGGGTTCACCGCCGCCGTGCAGATCCACCCGGGCCACTAGGGTGGGAATGTACGGATAAAGCGTAGGAAAGGCGGGCCCGTGTCGGAGGAACTTCCAGAGGAGCGGCTGGCGGAGCTCAAGATCGCCTTCGCCGACATCGACACCGACGGCGACGGCTACATCAGCGAGGCCGAGCTGAAGCGGCACTTCCCCGGCCTCCCGGCCGAGGCGCTCGGCGCGATGAGCCAGGAGGCCGACTCCGACCAGGACGGCCGCTACTCCTTCGAGGAGTTCGTCCGCACGGTGTCCTGAGGGCCGCTCTCACGAGGACGTCAGCGCCCGCTCCAGCGGGGTGCGGAAGCGTGGGGTGACCCTGATCTCGCCGAGCCAGGCGGCCAGCCCGGCCGCCTCGGCCTCGATCGCGGCCCGCGCCTGCGCGCCCGCGTCCTCCAGCAGCCGCCAGACGATCTCACCGTCCGGCCGCTGCGCCCAGCCGCCCACGACCCGGCCGTCCCACCACACCGTCGGCCCCACGTTGCCGCTGCGGTCGAACAGCTCGGCCCGGTGCTCGCGCGGCAGGTACCAGTCGCGCTCCTGCCAGCCCATCGGCGTCGGATCGAGCGCGGGCAGCAGCGCCGCCCACGGCTCACCCACCGCACCCTCTCCGGCATCGTCCGCCGCTGCGTGAGCCGGGCCCTCTCCGGTGTCGTCCGGCAGCACGTAGCCTGTGCCCGCGTCCAGCTCCACCGTCACCGCGCCGACGGCGGCCAGCGCCCGGCGCACGTCCTTGAGCGTCCAGCCGGTCCACCACTTCAGGTCGGCCTCCGTGCCGGGCCCGAACGCCGCCAGCCAGCGGCTCACCAGCTCCGCCTGCGCCTCGTGCGCCGCCCACTCGGCCATCTCCGGAGCCAGGCCCCAGTAGTGGGTGCCGCTGACCCACGTGCCGGCCGCGCGCGTCCGCCGTACCAGCAGGCCGTCCATCGCCATCAGCGCCAGCAGCCGCGAGCCGATGCTCACCACGCCCTCGTACGGCTTGCCCACGGCCACCCTGACCTGCTCGCGCAGCCGCGGCTCCAGCCTGCCCAGCTCGGCCGCCGTCGCGTCGCCCGAGGCCAGCAGCCGCAGCACGGACGCCTCCACGTCCTTCAGCCGCGCCTCGTCCCAGCCGCCCTCGCCGAACGTCTTGAGCACCGACGCGCGCTCCCTGCGGGCGATGGCCAGCGCCGAGGAGTGGTGCACGACCGGCACGAGCTCCGCCGGCACCACGAACACCGTGCGCCGCATGCCGGTCATCCGCACCAGCGTGCGGTCCGCGTACAGGGCCCGCTCGACCGGCTCGGGGCCGGGCGAGGACAGGCGCGCGCCCGCCGACAGGAACACCGTCGCCGGGTCCGTGCCGTGCAGCGCCACCACGGACGCCGCCGCCTCCTCCGGGGTGGCGGCCTTGGCCGCCAGCCGGTGCCGCGCCCCGATGCGCGCGCGCCGCTGCTGATCAGAAATCCGCACAAACGCCCCCTTCACCGCAGTGAGCCTAGTTGGAGGATCACACATCTGGAACCGGGTCCGAGGGGCGCCGGTTGATGACCCCGTGCATAGGTTCGCGGGCGGGGCTGCGGCTCTACTGGAGATCACCCCCCGAACCTGGAGTTGACCCATGAAGAGTGAGGTGCATCCGGTCGACGCCCGCCTGCCGGCCGCGCAGCTCGGCACGCTCGGGCTGCAGCACGTGCTGGCGATGTACGCGGGAGCCGTGGCGGTGCCGCTCATCGTGGGCGGCGCGCTCAAGCTGCCACCCGACCAGCTCGCCTACCTGATCAACGCCGACCTGCTGATCAGCGGCATCGCCACGCTCATCCAGTGCGTCGGCGTGTGGCGCTTCGGCATCCGGCTGCCCATCATGCAGGGGTGCACGTTCGCGGCCGTCACCCCGATGGTGCTGATCGGCACCACCCAGGGCGGGCTGCCCGCCATCTACGGCGCCGTCATCGTCTCCGGGCTGCTCGTCGTGGCCGTCGCCCCCTACTTCGCCAAGATCGTCAGATTCTTCCCGCCGCTGGTCACCGGCACCATCATCACGATCATCGGGCTCTCGCTGCTGCCGGTCGCCGCCCGCTGGGCCGCCGGCGGGGCGGGCAGCGCGTCGTACGGGGAGCCGCGCAACATCGCGATGGCCGCCGCCGTGCTGCTGTTCATCCTGGCGATCTACCGGCTGTCCAAGGGCTTCCTGGGCCGGGTCGCGGTGCTGGCCGGGATCGCGGCGGGCACGCTGGTGGCGATCCCGCTCGGGTTCACCGACTTCTCGAACGTGGGCTCCGCCGCCCTGTTCGGCATCAGCACGCCGTTCGCGTTCGGGCTGCCGACCTTCCAGGTGACCGCGATCATCTCGATGTGCGTGGTCATGCTCGTCTCCATGACCGAGACCACCGGCGACTTCGTGGCGGTGGCCGAGATGACCGGCTCCGAGCTGACCCCGCGGCGGCTGGCGGACGGGCTGCGCGCCGACGGGTTCTCCACCGCGCTCGGCGGCGTGTTCAACACCTTCCCCTACACCGCCTTCGCGCAGAACGTCGGCCTCGTCGGGCTGACCGGCGTGCGCAGCCGCTGGGTCGTGGCGACCGCCGGCGGCATCCTCGTGCTGCTCGGCCTCATCCCCGTGCTCGGCGCGGTGATCGCGGCCATCCCGCAGCCGGTGCTGGGCGGCGCGGGCATCGCCATGTTCGGCACCGTGGCCGCGTCCGGCATCCGCACGCTGTCGAAGGTGAGCTACGAGGGCAACCACAACCTGGTCATCGTGGCGGTGTCGATCGGCGTGGCCGCCATCCCGGTCGGCGCGCCGGACTTCTACGACCAGTTCCCCCACTGGGCCCAGACCATCCTGGACAGCGGCATCAGCACCGGCAGCCTGCTGGTGATCACCCTGAACCTGGTCTTCAACCACCTGCGGTCCGCCCCGGCCGAACGCGGGATGTGATGATGAGTCACGCCTTCCTGCCCGCTCGCACCGGGCAGGAAGGCGTGTCTGGACATTGTTCATCATCAGGTGGGAGTTCGTAGTGGTTCAGCATGTTCTGGTCGCCCCGGACAAGTTCAAGGGGACGCTGACGGCCGCCGAGGTGTGCTCGCGGGTGTCGGCCGGGCTCGGCGTGCCCACGGTGGAGCTCCCGGTCGCCGACGGCGGTGACGGCACGGTGGACGCCGCCGTGGCGTGCGGCTTCGAGCGGATCACGATCGAGGTGACCGGGCCGACGGGCGAGCGCGTCACCGCCTCCTACGCCTGGCAGCCCGCCGGCACCGCCGTGGTCGAGCTGTCGGAGGCGTCCGGGCTGCGCCGCCTGCCCGGCGGACACGAGCCGCTGACCGCCACCAGCTACGGCACCGGCGAGCTGGTCGCCGACGCCGTGCGGCGCGGCGCCAAGCGCGTGGTGCTCGGCCTCGGCGGCAGCGCCTGCACCGACGGGGGAGCGGGCATGGCCCAGGCGCTCGGCGCCCGCCTGCTGGACGCGGACGGCGGCGACCTGCCCAGGGGCGGCGCGGCGCTGAAGGACCTGGCCCGCATCGACATGTCGGGCTTCCTCGACGTCTCCGGCGTCGAGTTCGTCGTGGCCAGCGACGTCGACAACCCGCTGCTCGGCCCGCACGGCGCGGCGGCCGTCTACGGCCCGCAGAAGGGCGCCACGCCCGACGACGTGCGGGCCCTGGAGGCGGCGCTGGCCCGCCTGGCCGCCGTCGCGACCGCCACGCACGGGCTGATGGGCGCCGTCGAGCACGACGACGTGGTGCGCGCCATGGGCGTGGCGGGCGCGCCGGGCGCGGGCGCGGCCGGCGGGGTCGGGTTCGCGGCGCTGGCGTTCCTGCACGCCGAGATCAGGCCCGGCATCGACTACCTGCTCGACCTGCTCGGCTTCGGCGAGCTGGTGCAAGGAGCCCGCCTGGTGATCACCGGCGAGGGTTCGCTGGACGAGCAGTCGCTGCGCGGCAAGGCCCCCGTCGGCGTGGCGCAGGCCGCCGCCAGGGCCGGCGTGCCCGTGGTGGCCGTCTGCGGACGCCGCACGCTCACCGACGCCCAGCTGCAGGCCGCCGGCATCGAGGCCGCCTACGCCCTGACCGACCTGGAGCCCGACCCGGCCCGCTGCATGGCCGAGGCAGGGCCGCTGCTCGAACGCCTCGCCACCCGGCTCGCCGCCGACCGCCACCTGGAGGGCAATGAATGACCCCGTTCGATCTGGTCGTCAGATCTCGCAGGACCGTCACTCCCGAGGGGGAGCGGGCCGCCGCCGTCGCCGTACGGGGTGAGAGGATCTTCGCCCTGTACGACTACGCCGCGCCCCTGCCCGCGGCCGAGGACGTGGACCTGCGCGACCTGGCCCTGCTGCCCGGCCTGGTCGACACGCACGTGCACGTCAACGAGCCAGGCCGTACCCACTGGGAGGGCTTCGACTCCGCCACCAGGGCAGCGGCGGCCGGCGGCGTCACCACGATCGTGGACATGCCGCTCAACTCGCTGCCGCCCACCGTCTCCTGCGAGGCGCTCGACGCCAAGCTGCGGGCCGCCGAGGGGCAGTGCCACGTGGACGTCGGGTTCTGGGGCGGGGCCGTGCCCGGCAACGCCAAGGACCTCGCGCCGCTGCACGCCCGCGGCGTTCACGGATTCAAGTGCTTCATGTCGCCGTCGGGCGTGGAGGAGTTCCCGCCGCTGGCCGGCGCGGAGCTGCGGGCCGCGCTGGAGGAGATCGCCGGGTTCGGCGGGATGATGATCGTGCACGCGGAGGACCCCGAGCTGCTGGCCGAGCCCGCCGGGCCGGGCTACGGGGAGTTCCTCGCCTCGCGGCCGGGCGCGTCCGAGCGCAGCGCCGTCGCTCAGGTCGTCCGGCTGGCTGAGGAGACCGGGTGCCGGGTGCACGTCCTGCATGTCTCCAGCGCCGAGTGCCTGGAGGTGCTGGAGGACGCCCAGGCGCGCGGCGTGCAGGTCTCCGCCGAGACGTGCCCCCACTACCTGACGCTGGCGGCCGAGCAGGTGCCGGAGGGCGCGACCACGTACAAGTGCTGCCCGCCGATCCGCTCGCTCGCCAACCGCGACCTGCTCTGGGACGGGCTGGCGCGCGGCGTGCTGAGCTGCGTCGTGTCCGACCACTCGCCCTCGACGGCCGACCTCAAGGTGCCCGACTTCGCCGCCGCCTGGGGCGGCATCGCCTCCCTCCAGCTCGGGCTGACGGCGGTGTGGACGGAGGCCGCCTCCAGAGGGCACGGGCTGGAGGACGTGGTCCGCTGGATGTCGGCCAACCCGGCCGCCCTGGCGGGCATCCCCCGGAAAGGCGCGATAAAAGCCGGTAACGATGCCGATCTCGTGGCCTTCGACCCCGAAGCCGACACAGTCATCGACGCCGCCCGCCTCCACCACAAGAACCCCGTCACCCCCTACCACGGCCGCACCCTCAAGGGCGCCGTCCTGACCACCTGGCTGCGCGGCCGTCCGGTGGACGGCTCGCCACACGGACGACTGCTCCTGGAGGTGCGGTAGATGAGTCCCTTCCACCGGCTGCCCGACCTGGCCCTGCGCTCCCACGGCGGCTCGGTGACGGCCGCCAGCGACGAGTCGTTCGCCGAGAAGGAGAGCCTGATCAGGCCGGGCAGGCCCGGGTTCCGGCCGGAGACCTTCGGCAACAAGGGGCAGGTGTACGACGGCTGGGAGACCCGGCGCAGGCGCGAGCCGGGGCACGACTGGGCGGTGGTGCGGCTCGGGATGCCGGGCGTGATCCGCGGCGTGGTGATCGACACCGCCTGGTTCAAGGGCAACTACCCCACCCACGCCTCCGTGGAGGCCGCCGCTCTCGAAGGGCACCCGTCACCGGCCGAGGTGCTGGCGGCCCCGTGGACCGAGATCGTGCCGCTCTCGCCGCTCAAGGGCGACGCCGAGCACGCCTTCGAGGTGTTCGACGAGGGCCGGTACACGCACGTGCGGCTCAACATCCACCCGGACGGCGGTGTCGCCCGGCTGCGCGTGCACGGGGAGGTCAGGCCCGACCTGTCCGTTCACGACGGGCTCGGGCTCGACCTGGCCGCGCTCGCCAACGGCGGGCTCGTCACCGCCTGCTCCGACGAGTTCTACTCCGCGCCCAACAACGTCATCGCGCCTGGGCTGGCCCGGCACCAGGCGGAGGGGTGGGAGACCGCGCGGCGGCGGGACGGGGGCAACGACTGGCTCGTCATCCGGCTGGCCGGGCGGGGCGTTGTTCGGCTGGCCGAGATCGACACCACCAACCTGCTGTTCAACTCGCCCGGGGCGGTGGCGCTGACGGGGGTGGAGGGGGAGCGTGAGGTCGAGCTGCTGCCCAGGACGCGGCTGCAGCCCGACACGCCGCACCGCTTCCGGCTCGCGGTGCGGGAGCCGGTCACGCATGTGCGGGTGGACATCTACCCGGACGGAGGGCTCGCCCGGGTGCGCCTGCACGGCCACCTGACCTGACGCTCACGCCCGCCTGCCTGCGCCCGTCCCATGGGCCTGCCTTGCGCGCCCGCCTGCCTGTGCCCGCCCCATGGGCCTGCCTTGCGCGCCCGCCTGCCTGTGCCCGTCCTGTGGGCCTGCCTTGCGCCCGTCGCCTGTGCCCGCTCCGTGGGCCTGCCCTGCGCGCCCGGCGCGTGTGCCCGGCGGGCGGGCACACGCGTTCGGGGTCGTCACTGCCAGAGGTAGACGGTGCTCCCGGCCGGCCGCTCGCTGTTCGGCAACGGACGCTGGTACTGCACCACGCCGCCCCCGCCCAGCCGCTGCACCTGCACCCGGAAGCCCAGCGCCTCCAGCTCGGCCTTGGCGTCGTTGACGTTCTTGCCGATCACCCCGGGCACCAGCGCGAACTGCTCGTCGTCCCGGGCCTCGCCGTGCTTGCGGAAGAAGTCCCAGATGTCGGTCTGGCAGCGCGCCACCGTCACCATCACCTGCGCCCCCTTGTCCACCTCGGACTTCGCCTTGGGCGCCTGGGCGATCACGGTGCACGGCTCGGCGTCGTCGTCGACCTCGTTGACCTGCACGTTGAAGCCCTGACGGCTGAGGAACTCGGCGGCCTGGTCCTTCGGCATCCCGTTCACGTCGGGCATGGTGAGCCCGGCGCTGACGTAGATGTTGACCTTGGCGCCTTCCTTCAGCCTCTCGCCCGACTGCGGCGAGGTGCGGATCACCCGGTCGCGCTCGACGTCCGGGTTGGCCAGCCGCTTGACCGTGCCGACGCTCAGCCCGGCCCCGGCGATCTCGGCGCGCGCCTCGTTCGCGGTCTTGCCCTCGACGTTGGGCACCACGATGCGCTTGGGCCCGAGCGAGGGCACCAGCGTGATCGTGGAGCCCTTCTCCAGCTCCGACTTGGCCGCCGGGTCGGTGCTGAGGACCAGGCCCTCGGCCACCTTCTCGTCGTACTGGCCCTCGGCCTTGCGCATCAGCAGCCCGGCGCTGGTGAGGTTCTTCTCGGCGGCGGCCAGGTTCTGGCCGACGAGGTCGGGCACGGTGACGTACTCGGGCTGGGAGAAGTACCAGCCCGTCAGCCCGACCGCGACCACCATGACGGCGGCGAGCAGCACCAGGAACCAGTTGGGCCGGAACCCGCGCCGCTGCGGGGGCGCGTCGGCCCGCGGCTGGATCAGCGTGTGCCCCGCCGCGGCCTGCGGCATGGACGGCGAGCCGGGCGGCGGCGGAGAGCCGAACGGCATCGCCACCGTGCCCTGGGGCGGGCCGAGCGGCTGCGAGTGCGACATGACCGGGCCGGTGCCCGGCGGGATCGTGGTGCGCGGCAGCATGCGGTGCGCGTCCACGGCGGCCACCAGCATCGCGGTCGCGTCGGCGGGGCGGTGCTCGGGCTCGCGCGCGGTCGCGCTCGCCACCAGCGTGTCGACCAGCGGCGGCACCTCCGGCACCACCGACGACGGCGCGGGGACCGTGTCGTGGACGTGCCGGTAGGCCACCGACATCGGGGTCTCCCCGTCGTACGGCTGCTGCCCCGTCACCAGCTCGAACAGCATGATGCCCGCGGCGTACACGTCGCTGCGCACGTCGGCGGCGCCGGTGATGACCTGCTCCGGCGCCATGTAGCCGACCGTGCCGATCATCACGCCGGTACGGGTCTGGTTCGTCGCCTCGATCGCCTTGGCCAGACCGAAGTCGACGACCTTGACCCGGCCGTCGTCGGTCATCAGGACGTTCTCGGGCTTCACGTCGCGGTGGACCATCCCGGCCTGGTGGGCGGCGCCGAGTGCGGCGAGCACCGGGATCATGATCTCGAGCGCCTCCCGGGCGGGCAGCCTGCCGCGGTCCCTCAGGATGTCGCGCAGGGTGCGGCCCGGGACGTA
Organism: Nonomuraea monospora; assembly: GCF_039531895.1. NCBI lineage: Bacteria > Bacillati > Actinomycetota > Actinomycetes > Streptosporangiales > Streptosporangiaceae > Nonomuraea > Nonomuraea monospora. Next base: position 450,810 of record NZ_BAAAQX010000005.1, on the reverse strand, counting down.
CTCCATCGACAGGTAGACGACGTCGTTGTCGGTGCCCTGGTCGAAGACGTGCACCACGTTGGGGTGCGAGAGGCTGGCGACCGACTTGGCCTCGCCGATGAACCTCCGGACGAACGCCGGGTCCTCGGCGAGCGATCGGTGCATGACCTTCAGCGCCACCGTCCGGTCGAGCCGGATGTCCAGCGCGAGGTAGACGGTCGCCATACCGCCCCGGGCGATCCGGCTCTCGATGCGGTAGCGCCCATCGAGGAGCCGCCCGACCAGGGGGTCCGCAGTCGTCGTATCCACCCCGCTGAGTTTACGGGCGTTTTGCCACCGGCATGGCCTCAGCGCCCGAAACCGATGCGGAGACGTTCTCGACGGAACGCCTCCGCCCCCGGTTCCACCGCGTCTGAGGGCTGAATCTCATGGGGACGCCCCGGCGTGTCAGAGCGTCATGACGGACGCTCCACGGCGTGTCAGGGCGTCATGGGGGAGGACGCCTCGGCGTAGCGGCGGCGCGGGATGCGGCCCGCCTGCCGGGCCAGCCGCCCCGCCACCACGGCCGACCTCATCGCCGACGCCATCAGGTCGGGCCGCTGCGCCCTGGTGACGGCCGTGGCCAGCAGGACGGCGTCGCAGCCCAGCTCCATCGCCAGCGCGGCGTCACTGGCCGTGCCGATGCCCGCGTCGAGGATCACCGGCACCGAGGCGGCCTCCACGATCAGCTCGATGTTGTGCGGGTTGCGGATGCCGAGCCCCGACCCGATCGGCGCGCCCAGAGGCATCACGGCCGCGCAGCCCGCCTGCTCCAGCCGCCGCGCCAGCGCCGGGTCGTCACCGATGTACGGCAGCACCACGAACCCGTCGGCCACCAGCCGCTCCGCCGCGTCGAACGTCTCGATCGGGTCGGGCAGCAGCGTGCGCTCGTCCGCGATGACCTCCAGCTTGACCCAGTTCGTCTCCAGGGCCTCCCTGGCCAGCCGGGCCGTCAGCACGGCCTCGCCCGCGGTGAAGCAGCCCGCCGTGTTGGGCAGCACCTTGATGTCGCGCTCGCGCAGCACGTCCAGGACGGAGCCGCGCGCCGCGGGGTCGAGCCGGCGCATCGCCACCGTGGTCAGCTCGGTGCCCGAGGCCGCCAGCGCCTGGTCCAGCACCTCCAGCGAGGGCGCGCCGCCCGTTCCCATGATGAGCCGGGAGGAGAACTTCTCCCCGGCGATGATCAGATCATCCACCTTGCACCGCCGTCAGAACCTCCATGCGGTCACGGTCGCGCAGCGCCGTCGTCTCCCAGGCGCCGCGCGTGACCACCTCGTCGTTCACGGCCACGGCCACTCCGGTGGTGGCCGAGGTCAGGGTATGCACGGCCTGAGCCACGGTCATGCCGTCCGCCACCTCGTGGGCAGCCCCGTTGATCACAACAATCATGAAAATCTCCCCGGCGCGCACAGCGCCGCCAGCTCGCTCTCCTCGCCCAGCAACATCGCGGTCGTCAGCGGGGCGAGCAGCACGCCGCCCCGGTGATGCCCCGTCGCGTACACCAGGCCCGGCGTCCCGCTCGGGCCGATCAGCGGCAGGTTGTCCGGCGTTCCAGGCCGCAGCCCCGCCACCACGTCGGCGACCTCCAGCTCGGTGACGCCCGGCACCAGCTCCCTGGCGTCCCGCAGCAGCTCGTAGAGCCCGCCCGCCGTCACCTTGGTGTCGAAGCCCATCTCCTCCTGCGTGGCCCCGACCACCAGCTCGCCGTCGCCCCGGGGGACCAGGTAGACGGACGAGCCGTGCACCGTGCCGCGTACGCACCGGCTGAGCAGCGGCTGCGGCGAGCGCAACCGCATGATCTGGCCCTTGACCGGCCGCACCGGCACCTCGGCCAGCTCCGAGCTCCACGCCCCTGCCGCCAGCACGACCCGCTCGCCGCGCACCTCGCCGCCCGTGCCGTTTTCTGACTCGGGTGGCGCCAGGCGTACCCCTGAGACGCGGTCGCCGTCCCGCAGCAGCTCGGACGCGCGCGCCCGCACCACGGGGACGCCCCGCCGCTCCAGCGCGGACAGCAGGGCCGCCGTCACGCGCCTGGGGTCCACCCACGCGTCGCCCGGGGCCAGGAGGCCGCCGCGCACGGAGGGGGCGAGCATGGGCTCCAGGCGGCGGCACTCGCGGCCGGTGAGCCGCTCGACCGGCAGGCCCAGCTCCTCCATGTACGCGGCCAGCTCGCCGAGCGCCTCCAGGTCGTCGGCTCCGAACGCGACGTCCAGCGTCCCGTCCGCCCGCAGATCCAGCCCCCGCACATCAGCGAACCCCGGCCCGGCCCCCGAGACGCCCGGCCTCGCGCCCGAGCCCGGCGCGGGCCCTGATCCCGGCGCGGGCCTTGAGCCCGGCGCGACGCCCGAGCCTGGCCCGACACCCGAGCCTGGTCCCGTGTCCGAGCCTGGCCTCGCGTCCGAGAGTGGCGGCGCGTCCGAGCCTGGCGCTGCGTCCTGGACGGGCGTGGCGTCCGGGGTCAGGCCCGCGTCGGCGGCCAGTTCGGCGGCGAAGGCGGGCCAGCGGCGCAGCGACGCCACCCCCAGCCGCAGCAGCGGCGCCTCCGTGAAGGTCACCTCGCTGACCGGGGCCAGCATCCCCGCCGCCGCGTAGGACGCCCCTCTGCCGGGGGCCGGATCCACCACGGTGACGGCCCGCCCTGAGCGGGCCATCCGCCAGGCCACCGACAGCCCGACGACCCCGCCACCGACGATCACATCCACATGCGCTCCCTTCGCCGGCATGATCCGGATCAGGTGTCTTGCGGTCGAAGGCCCGTAAAGCCTTCCTCTCAGCCCGGTAACGGCCGGACTCCCGCGCGTCTTACGTCAACCAGCCTACGGCCTCGGTGCGGCGTCCACGCACGCCCCCCGTTATGGTCATGAACGTGAACCATGTCGTGGTGGTGGGAGCGGGCCTGGCCGGAGTGCGTACGGTGGAGGCCCTGCGCGGGCGCGGCTTCACCGGCCGGATCACCCTGATCGGGCAGGAGCGCCATCGGCCCTATGACCGCCCGCCGCTGTCCAAGGCGGTGCTGAAGGGCGAGAGCGACACCAGCTACGTCGACACCGACCTCGACGCGCTGGGCGTGGAGTTCTGGCCGGGCGTCACCGCCAAGTCGCTGCGCGCGGGCGTCGTGGAGACCACCGAGGGCGAGGTCGCCTACGACGGCCTGGTCATCGCGACCGGCGCCGACCCGATCCGGCTGCCGGGCGACGGCCCGCAGCACGTCCTGCGCACCCTCGACGACGCGCACGAGCTGCGCGCGATGCTCGTCCCCGGCGCCCGGGTCGCGATCATCGGGGCCGGCTGGATCGGCGCGGAGGTCGCCACCGCGGCCCGCCGCGCGGGCTGCGTCGTGACGGTCGTCGAGAGCGCCGCCACCCCGCTCGCCACGGCACTCGGCACCGAGCTGGGCGGGCGCACCCTGCCCTGGTACGACGGCATCGACGTGCGGTTCGGCACCATGGTCGACTCCGTGGACGAGGGCGGCGTGCAGCTCGTGGGCGGCGAGTTCGTCGAGGCCCACGTGGTCGTCACCGGCATCGGCGTGCGCCCGGCGATCGAGTGGCTCGCCGACGCCGACATCGACCTGCACAACGGCGTGGTCACCGACGAGCACCTGCGCACGTCCCTGCCGGGCGTCGTCGCGGTCGGCGACTGCGCCGCCTGGTGGTCGCGCCGCTGGCGGACCAGGCTGCGCGTGGAGCACTGGGACACCGCGCTGAACGCCCCCGAGGTCGCCGCCGCGACGCTGCTGGGGGAGGAGGCGGTCTACGATCCGGTGCCGTACTTCTGGTCGGAGCAGTTCGGGCACATGCTGCAGTACGCGGGCCATCACCCGGCGGGCGATCGGCTCGTCCATCGGGGCGAACCCGAGGGAAAGTGGTCGGCCGTGTGGCTCACCGCGGACGACACTCTCGCCGCGGTGCTGGCCGTGGACCGGCCGCGCGATCTCGTCCAGGGGCGCCGTATCATCGAAGCCGGTTCACGCCTCGATGCGGAACGCCTGGTAGATCCACAAGTACCCCTACGAGATTGTGTTGTTTGAGCAAGCACGGCATGTGGTAGTTGTGGTTTCGTGACGCTTTCTGTTGCACAGATCGACCGGGAGACCGACCAACTCGTTGAAGAGTGGCTCACTCTCCCCGAAGTGGCCTCGCGCCTTGATCTTCCGATCGGGCGGGCCAAGCAACTCCTCCGGGACCACAAGCTCCTCGGCGTACGCCGGGGCAGCGGCGGGCCGCAGGTGCCCGCGGTGTTCCTCGATGGAAAGGACGTGATGAAGGGCCTGCCCGGCACACTGACCGTGTTGCAGGACGCCGGCTACGACGACGTCGAGTCGCTGCGCTGGCTCTTCACCCCAGACGAGTCCCTGCCAGGGTCGCCCATAGAGGCGATCAAGGCCGGCCGTCACACAGAGGTCAAGCGGCGTGCCCAAGCCCTCGCTTTCTGAGGCCCGCCTCTATCTCTGCACAGACGGCCGCCGCGACCGCGGCGATCTGGCAGAGTTCCTCGACTCGGTGCTGGCCTCAGGCGTGGACATCATCCAACTGCGGGAGAAGGGCCTGGAGGCACGCGAAGAACTCGCGCTCCTCGAAGTCTTCCGCGACGCCTGCGACCGGCACGGCAAGCTGCTGGCCGTCAACGACCGGGCGGACATCGCCTACGCCGCCCGGCCCGACGTGCTCCACCTGGGGCAGGACGACCTTCCTGTGACGGTCGCGCGAGAGATACTCGGCGACGACATCGTCATCGGACGGTCCACCCACTCCGCCGCCGAGGCTTCCGCCGCGGCAGTGGAGGAGGGCGTCGACTACTTCTGCTGTGGCCCCACCTGGCCCACCCCCACCAAGCCGGGCCGCCCGGCTCCGGGGCCGCCGCTGCTGCGGCACGCGGCGTCGCTGGAGACCTCGCGGCCGTGGTTCGGGATCGGCGGCATCGACCTCGGGAATCTGGACGAGGTGATGTCGTACGGGGTGCGGCGCGTGGTGGTGGTACGGGCGATCACCGACGCCGACGACCCTGGGGCGGCGGCTGCGGAGTTCGCCAAACGACTGTCAGGCGGCTGAGCGACCGGGGCGCCCGCTCTCGCCACGGGCGCCTCCGTCAACGCTGATCAGGTCTTGCGGGACGTGGCCGCGATGGCGAGCTCCGTCAGCGCGCTGCGGGACTCGGGCGTGACCGGCGCCGCGTCGAGCGCCTCCAGCGCCTGCCCCAGATACTCGCCGATCAGGTCCTCACACTCCCGCAGGGCCCCCGTCCCGTCGATGATCTCCCGCAACGTGGCGACCCCCTTCTCGTCCAGCCCCGGATCCCCCAGCAGCAGCCGCACGGTCTCGGCGTCCGAGGCGGAGGCGGCGGCCAGGGTGCGGGCGACGAGCATGGTGCGCTTGCCCTCCCGCAGGTCGTCGCCCGCGGGCTTGCCGGTCTGCGCCGGGTCGCCGAAGACGCCGAGGATGTCGTCGCGGAGCTGGAAGGCGATCCCGACGCGCCGCCCGTACCCGGTGCACAGCTCGTCCATCCACGGCGCCAGCTCGCGGGCGGCGAGGGCGAGGCCGAGCCTGAGCGGCTGCTCGACCGAGTACTTGCCGCTCTTGAACAGCGCCACGCGCAGCGCCGACTCGAAGGTGTTCTCGCCGTTGGCCTGCTCCAGCAGGTCGAGGTACTGGCCGCACATCAGCTCGCTGCGCATGTGGTCGTGGAAGGGCTGGGCCACGTCCAGGGACTCGCGGGGCAGGCCGCTGGCCCGCCACATCTCGCCCGCCCAGATGAGCAGCAGGTTGCCGAGCAGGATCGCGGCGCCTTCGCCGAACTGCTCGGCGGAGCCGTACCAGCCGGACTTCTCGTGCATCGCCTGGAAGCGGCGGTGCGCGGACGGCATGCCCCTGCGCAGGTCGCTCTTGTCCATCACGTCGTCGTGCACCAGCGCGCTGGCCTGGAGCAGCTCCAGTGAGGCGGAGGCGGTGAAGATGCCGGGGTCGTCGGCGCCGCCGGCGCCGCGCCAGCCCCAGTAGCAGAACGCCGGGCGCAGCCGCTTGCCGCCGGACAGCAGCTCGTCGGCGGCCGTGCGCAGCGGCGCGAACTCCGGTTCGCCCGTCGAGGGCAGCTTCCGCTCGACGAACTCCGAAAGTGCGCGTTCCACCTGCGCGCGCAGGGTCTCCATGCCGGCGGCGTCAGTGGTCATGCCCCTGAGACTAGTGGCCCAGCGGACAGGTCAGGATCTCCAGGTGGTTCCTCTGACCCGCAGGTTCGGCAGATGTGACGGTAACCTTGGTCCATGGCGCTTGGTCGATCCTCCATCCGGCCCGATCGTGTTCCCACCGTCCGCGAGATGCTCGCCTCCGGTGGCCGGTCGTTCTCGTTCGAGTTCTTCCCCCCGAAGACCGACGAGGGCGCGCGGCAGCTCTGGCGGGCGATCAGAGAGCTGGAGTCGCTGCGGCCGACCTTCGTGTCGGTGACGTACGGCGCCGGCGGCTCCACCCGCGACCGCACGGTCGACATCGTCGAGCGGATCGCCCACGACACCACGCTCACGCCTGTGGCGCACTTCACCGCGGTCAACCACTCGATCCGGGAGCTGCGTCACCTCGTGGGGCGCTTCGCCGACGCCGGGGTGCGCAACATCCTGGCCGTGCGCGGCGACCCGCCCGGCGACCCGATGGGCGACTGGGTCCAGCACCCGGAGGGCGTGCTCTACGCCGAGGAGCTGGTGCGGCTGATCCGGCAGGCGGGCGACTTCTGCGTCGGCGTGGCCGCGTTCCCCTACAAGCATCCGCGTTCGCCGTCCATCGAGTCCGACACCGACTTCTTCGTGCGCAAGTGCCGGGCCGGGGCCGACTACGCGATCACCCAGATGTTCTTCCAGGCCGACGACTACCTGCGGCTGCGCGACCGGGTGGCGGCCCAGGGCTGTGACACGCCGATCATCCCGTGCATCATGCCAGTCACCCAGATGAGCACGATCGCCAGGTCCGAGCAGCTTTCGGGGGCGCCGTTCCCGCCCGACGTGGCGGCCAGGTTCGAGGCGGTCAAGGACGATCCGGCGGCGGTGCGGCGGCTGGGCATCGAGCACGGCGCCGAGCTGTGCCAGCGGCTGCTCGACGAGGGCGCGCCCGGCATCCACTTCATCACGTTCAACCGGTCGAGCGCGTCGCGTGAGGTCTTCCAGCGGCTGGATCGGGTGACCGCCTCCGCGTGAGGCCGGAGCCCCCGCGTGCGGTTGCCCGTCACCCGTCCGCAGGGGGACCGGGCGGGTGACGGGCAGGGGGTAAAGGGTCGGTCACCTTCCGTCATCGATCGTGCCCTGCGTCATGGCCTGGCAAACCCGCTGGTCACGGCCTTTACTTGGGCTAGGTGAGCGGCATCGGCCGGCCGGCGATCGCGTACTCCTCGGAGCCGCCCGGGAAGACGAACCTGGTCAGCAGGTCGGAGAAGCCCATGCTGGCGTACAGGTGGCGGGCGGGCGTGGGCTGGTCGTGGGTCGACAGGACGGCGGAGCGTTCCCGGCGACCGGCGCACAGTGTCCTGATCATGGCGCGGCCGACGCCCTTGTTCTGGTAGTCGGGGTGCACGTGGATCTCGGCCAGCTCGAACGCGTGCCCCATCCAGGCGTGGGCGGCCTCCTCGCCCAGCCGGTCCTCCAGGCCCCTGAGGACGACGTCGTGCCACCACTGGCCGGGCGCGCCACGGAAGCCGTACGCGAAGCCGACGACGCGGGGTTCCGGAGCGGGCATATCTGGGGATGAATCACGCAATTCCGCGAAATAGCACTGAAAATGGGGATATGTCGCGTGATTTCGCATGATGGTCTTGCGGCCGGTGATCTGCTCCTCCGGCGGATTCATCGCTGCCGTGTAAATGTCGATCACCGTCTCCAGCCGCTCGGTGAACCCGGCCGGCCCGGCCCCGCGAAACTCGATCACCCGTCGCACACTACTCGACGTCCACCGGCGAACCCCCGGTCATCCGCACGAGCTCGTCGAACGTCGTCGGGAACACGGTGTGCGGATGCCCGCCCGCGGCCCACACCACCTCGTGCTTGCTCAGCCAGTTGTCCACCAGGGTCCGCACGGGCGCGGGGTGCCCGACCGGGGCCACGCCGCCGATGGGCTGCCCGGTGGCTTCCCTGACGAACTCCGGCGTCGCCCGGCGTACCCGCTCGACCCCCGCCGTACGGGCGATCAGCTCGACGTCCACGCGGTGCGCCCCACTGGTCAGCACCAGCAGCGGCGAGCCGTCGGCGTCGAAGATCAGGCTGTTGGCGATCGCGCCCACCTCGCAGCCGAGCTGCGCGGCGGCGGTCGCGGCCGTCGGCGCCTTCTCGGGCAGGACCACGATCTCGCCGGTGGCTCCCAGCGAGCGCAGGGCGCTCTCCACGACGACGGCGTTAGCAGGCAACTTCTCAGACATGGGGACACTCTAAACAGGTTGACGCCTCTATTACCCATTCCTGGTAAGTGGTGTAGGGTCCCCTGATCCGTTCTTTAGGAGAGGTGGTACGGGTGCGGGTTCGACGGCTGCCCGGGGTGGCTGCTCTTCTGACGGCCGGCGCGGTCGTCGTCTCGGGTTGCGGAACGCAGCACGCGGCACGGCAGGCGCAGGCGCCCCTGCCCGCGTCCCCGCCGGCCGCCGCGGCCCAGCAGGGGCCGTCCGCCACCGCCGAACGCGTCTCCGCGCCGCGCAAGACGCTCAGGCTGGGCGCCAAGGGCAAGGCCGTCACCTGGATGCAGAAGCGGCTGATCGAGCTCGGCTACCGCCCCGGCAAGACCGACGGCCAGTACGGCGGCACCACGCTGGCCGCCGTCTGGGCGTTCCAGAAGGTCAACGGCATCAAGCCGACCAGCACCGTCGCCAAGCGCACCTGGGAGGCGCTGGAGACGCCGCGCGCGCCGAAGGTGCTGGTGCCGAACGGCAAGGCGACCCGCGCCGAGGTCAACCTGACCAAGCAGATCATGGTCCTGTACGTGCGCGGCGAGGTGAAGCTGATCACCCACGTCTCGTCCGGCAGCGGCGTCCCCTACTGCGAGACCGCCGACTGGCAGGGCAAGGAGCAGCGCTTCTGCGGCTCGGCCCGCACGCCGACGGGCAACTACCGCACGACGTGGCGGGCCAGCGGCTGGCACAAGTCCTACCTCGGTGAGCTGTACAACCCGATCTTCTTCAACGGCGGCATCGCCTTCCACGGCGCGCTGTCGGTGCCGCTGTACCCGGCCTCGCACGGCTGCGTGCGGATGCCCATGAACGTGGCCGTCGAGCTGCCCGGGCTGCTGGGCAAGGGTGTCCCTGTGCACGTCAGGGGCGCGTACAAGCGTGCCTGAACCTGCATAACCTCCGCATAACCGAAATCGGTGACGGGCCGGTTATCCGTGCTCTGGTGAGCTTCCCCCGAACTCTGGGGGGATCTCATGACAACGGCTTTCCTGGTGCGTACGCCCGCGGCGCCCCGGCGCCCGAACGGGACGGGGACGCGGGTGTGGTGGCTGCTGGCCGCCGGCTGGGCCGCGCAGGTGGCGCTGCGGTTATGGCTGAACCGCTACCACGCGGCGCCCGTGGCGAACCCGGACGAGACCGGCTACCTCCTGGCCGCCCGCTGGCTCGCGGGCGGCGCGGCGGCCGATCTGTCCGGCTCGACCTTCTACCACGCCGGGTACGCGCTGCTGCTCGTGCCCATCTTCTGGCTGACCTCCGACCCCGAGTCGGCCTACCGGCTGGCCGTCGGGGTGGGGGCGGTGGCCGGGGCCTGCGCGTACCCGATGGCGTACGTGCTGCTGCGGCGGCTTCGGCTGGGCAGGCGGGCGGCGCTGGTGGTGGCCTTCGCGGCGGGGCTGTCGCCGTCGGTGCTGGTGTTCTCCGGCTTCGCGCTGGCCGACGCCGTCCTGCCGGTGGTCGTGCTGGGGTGGCTGGTCGCCCTGCACGACCTGGTCGCGGACGAGCCCGCACGGCGGCGGGTGTGGGCCGGGGGTTTTGCGGGGTCTGGGCGGCTTTGGGGCGGGGTCGAGGCGGGGTCTGGGCGGCGGCGGGTGTGGGCCGGGGCTGCGGCGGGCGGGCTGGCGGCGTACGCGATGGCCGTGCATCTGCGCGGGACGGTGATCGTGGCGGTGTGCCTGCTCCTGGCGGTCGCGCTGTGGCGCAGGCTGCCGCGTGCGGCCCTGATCGCGACGCTGGCCGCCGCCGTCGCGGGGGCGGTGGCGGGGGACGCGCTCAACGGGGCGCTGCGGGCCGCCCTCTACCCCCAGGGCCCACGTGACCTGTCGGCGCTGCTGGTGGAGCGCCTGACGAGCCTGGAAGGGCAGGCGTGGGCGCTGTCCGGGGCCGCCGGACAGCTCTGGTACCTCATCGCGGGCACGTGGGGCCTGGCGGGCGTGGGCCTGGCCGGAGCGCTGGCCCTGATGGCCCGCCGCAGCGCGCCGCTCGCGCCGCGCGTCCTGGCGGGGGTGCTGCTGGTCACGACCCTGGGCATCGCGTATGCCTCCTCCGCCGCCCTCCCGGACGAGCACCGCGTCGGCAACTTCGCCTACGGGCGTTACCTGGCGTGCGTCGCGGTGGCGTGGACGCTGGCGGGCATGCTCGTCCTGCTCCGCACGGGACGACGGGGCGTGGTGCGGCACGCGCTGGCCGCCGCCGGGCTGCTCGCCGTGACCGGCGGCATGACCGCCTGGTACGCGGGCGACCGCCTCCACAGCCACGCCTTCATCGCCTTCGACTTCCCCGAAGTGATCTTTCTCACCGGCGTCCCTGACGCCCTCGACCTGACCGCCGCCTCCCTGTCCGCGCTGGCGCTGCTGGCCTGCCTGGCGGCGGCGGCCCTGGTCCGGCGGCCCGCATGGCTCACCGCGGTCGTCCTGGCGCTGATCCACGTGGCGTTCGTCGCGCACCTGGCGCCCGCCCCGCCCACGCCCGGCCCCGACGGCCTGCCCGCGCCGTCACCGCCGGGCCGGGTGGCGGTGGAGGCCGGGGTGAAGTGGAACGTCTGGGTGCCGCTGTCGTACCGGGTGTGGTGGACCAGGATCGAGCGTTACCAGGGCACCCCGCCCGAGGGCGTCTGCACGGCCGTCGTCCCGCAGGACGCCGGGCCGCCGCCCGCGGGCTGGACGCCCACCGGCTCCGGGCACGGCTGGACGACCTGGACGCGCTGCGGGCCGAGGCGGGCGTAGAGCACGTGATCTACACCAGCCTGGCCGGGCCGGGGGGAGCGGCTGACGATCGCGCCGGCCCAGCGGTGGAACCGAGCGGCGGCACGTTCAGCTGCGCTCGTTGACCGGCGCCACGTCCGCGGCGGCGGCGGCGCGTTTGCCCTGTGCGGCGGCCAGCACCATCCCCACGGCCTGCGCCAGCCCTCCGGCCAGCAACAGCCAGGCCGTGTACGGCTGCCACGCGGGCAGCCCCGCCAGGAAGTCGGGCGACTCGTACAGGTTGGCCAGCAGCACGACGGGATTGAACAGCGCGACGCCGAAGCCCAGCGCGTACGGGACAATGAGGACACCCGACACCACGAGGATCAGCGTCCGGCCGCGTCTCTCGCGCTGTAACAGCACCCCGAACACGAGGTAGGCGACGGCGGCCAGGCCGACGACCGTCGCGGTCCACCAGGTCAGCCGCCACGTGTCCACGCCCAGCGAGGTCAGCCCCGACTCGTCGACGCCGCCGCCCTGCCAGCCGGGGCCGGCGAGCTGCGCGCGCACCGCCGCCCGGACGGCCACGTGGCCCGCGCCCGCGTACGCCGCCGCCAGCGCCGGCCCCAGAGCCAGCAGGACGAGCCCCGCCAGGCGACCGCTTCCCGCCATCCGCTTCCCCTCCCGCGACAGCCTTTCACCCATCCCGCGCTATCCGAGGGTGTGCAGGCCGGTGATCGTGACCTCGGCCGCGCGGCGCGCGATGACCCACAGGTCCGCCATCGACTGCTCCTGGTCGAGGGTGGCCATCACGGACAGCTTGATCGCCCCGATCAGCGCGCCCACCGCCGCCGCGGCGTCCGCCAGCGTCAGCTCGGGGAACGCCTCGTGCAGCGCCCTGGCCAGCCTGAGCTGCGTGTCGAACAGCATGAGCAGCGCGCGCGCCTGCAGTGCGGGCTCGGTGAGGATGAGCCGCACCCGCAGCGCCGCCTCCTCCGCCGTCAGATACTGGTACGCGGTGGCCTGCTCGAAGCTCTCCTCGATGACCCGCAGCAGCACGCCGGTCACCGTCTCGCCGGGCCGCCGGCTCTCCATCGCCGTGAGCGCCAGCTCCAGCCGGGACGCGGTGTCGTAGAAGACGACGTCCTCCTTGCTGGCGAAGTAGCTGAAGAACGTGCGCGTCGACACGTCGGCCTGCTCGGCGATCTCCGCGAGCGTGGTCTCCTCGAAGCCCTTCTCCTCGAACAGCCGCAGCGCCCCTTCGATCAGCGCCTGCCGCGTGCGCTGCTTCTTGCGCTCCCGGAGCCCTTCCACCATGCCGGAACTATACTGCACGTCCTTATTGTTTTCATCCATTGAAGTTTTGCATCAAGTGAGGTTTTCTGGAGGGGAGAGCTCGGAAAGGAGCGGAACATGTCACCGTTGACCCTGCCCACCGTCCGCCAGCGCCCGCTCGACCCGCCCGACGAGGTCACCGCCCTGCGCCAACAGGCGCCGATCCACCGCATGACGTACGCCGACGGCCACCAGGGCTGGCTCGTGACCGGCTACGCGGCGGCCCGCGCCGTCCTGGCGAGCCCGCACTTCAGCAACCGGCCCGAGCACATGCACCCGCCGATCCCGTCCGCCAGGATGGAGCTGGCCGCCCGGCCGGAGAAGTTCCGCGTGCCGCCCGGCTTCTTCCTGCGCATGGACCCCCCTGACCACACCCGCTTCCGCAGGCTGCTGACCGGGCAGTTCACGGTGCGGCGGATGAAGACGCTGGAGCCGCGCATCGAGGAGATCACCGAGGCCTGCCTCGACGCCGTGCAGGCCGCGGGGCCGCCCGTGGACCTCGTGCAGGAGTTCGCGCTGCCGATCCCGTCGCTGGTCATCTGCGAGCTGCTCGGGGTGCCGTACGAGGACCGCGACCGGTTCCAGGCCGACACCAAGGTGCTGGCCAGCCTCGACGCCAAGGCCGACGACGCCATCGCCGCGCTCGGCGGCATCTCGTCCTACCTGTACGGGCTCGTCCAGCGCAAGCGCAAGGAACCGGCCGACGACCTGCTCAGCGGGCTCATCGAGGGCGGGGAGCTGAGCGACGAGGAGCTCACCGGGGTCGGCGTCCTGCTGCTCGTCGCGGGGCACGAGACGACCGCCAACATGCTGGGGCTCGGGACGTACGCGCTGCTCACCAACCCGGACCAGCTCGCCGCCATGCGCGACGACCCGTCCGTGGTGGAGAACGGCGTCGAGGAGCTGCTGCGCCACCTCACGATCATCCACCTCGGCCCCATCCGCTCGGCGCTGGAGGACGTCGAGATCGAGGGCGTCACGATCGCCGCGGGCGAGAACGTCGCCATCCACCTGCCCGCCGTCAACCGCGACGCCGCCCGCTTCCCCGACGCCGAACGGCTCGACCTCACCAGGCCCGCCGGCGGCCACCTGACCTTCGGCCACGGCATCCACCAGTGCCTCGGCCAGCAGCTCGCCCGGGCGGAGATGCGCATCGCCTACCCAGCGCTGCTGCGGCGCCTGCCTGGCCTACGCTTGGCGGTAACACCCGAGGAGGTGCCGATGCGCTCGGACATGAGCATCTACGGAGTGCACCGCCTCCCTGTCACTTGGTAGGTCACGATGGAAATCAAGGCAGATACCACGGTGTGCATCGGCGCGGGCATGTGCGCGCTGACGGTGCCGAAGGTGTTCGACCAGAGCGAGGACGAGGGCACGGTCGTGCTGCTCCAGGACGAGCCTCCGCAGGAGCTGGAGGAGGCCGTGCGCCGGGCTGTGACCCTCTGCCCGTCCGGGGCGATCTCGGTCTCCTGACTTGACAACGCCCTGACAACACCGCTTCGCCGTCGCCGCATCCCTGACTCGCGGCGGCGGCTCTTTCGTGTACGCGGGGGTTCGTGACGCTTTCCCATCAACATCATCGAACCTATGTTCGTGGTTCGGTTGACAACCGGCCGTGATCGAAATTATGTTCGACCTAGTGACGGTGAGGCTCGCGGCTCAACGTCACCTGGGACCTGGTCGCGGGCCGTTCGCTTCCCCAAGCGATTCTCCCGCGGCCAGGCTCCTCGGGCGAAGGGCGCGTCCTCGTCGTCGGCGGAGACGAGTGGGCGTGTCCTGGCCGGACGGGGAGAGGGGAAGCTCCTCGTCCGGCCTGCCCGGCGGAAATGTCGGTGGCGTCTGCGATTGTTGGCTCCATCGGCGCGGAAGCCGGCGTCGCCCACGACTCCAAAGGAGGCGCGCAAGATGGCACCACGGCCTAGAGAAACGCCCGGGCCCCGGCTGTCGCCTGCGGTTCGGGCACACCTGACCGACTCACGTTCGTGCCTGGCGGAGGCGACCGGCGCTCGCACCCCGGCATCCCGATATGTGGCCGCCCACCTGGCGGCCCTGCGAGCGGCAGCGGCGATCCTCGCCGCCCGGCCCCGCCCCACCGAGGGGCGCCGCCGGCGGCTGCGCAGCGCGTGGGAGCTTCTGCCTGAGGCGGAGCCGTCGCTGGAGCAGTGGGCCACCTACTTCGCCACCACCGCCGCCAAGCGGGCCGCGGCCGAGGCGGGGATGGTGCGGCGGGTCAGTGCGGCGGACGCTGAGGAGATCTTGGCTGAGGCTGAGACGTTCGTGACGACCGTGGAGGGCATATTGGGGGTTCCGTCCCAGCCGCAACTGCCGGTGGATGTGCCGTTGGCGGGTTGAAGAGGGGTTCCTGAAGCGCGGTCTGCGCCCTGACGCGGCTCAAGGCTCACCTTGACGGCCTTCGCCCGCGTTCTGAGGCTCACCGCCACTGCTACGGGCTCGCCAACCGCGCCCGAGGCTGGCCACCGCGTCCGCGAGCCTGGTCATCGCGCCCTGAGGCTCACCGTCGCGTCTACGGGCCTGGCCGCCGCGTCCGCGTGCTCGCCACCGCGTTCTGCGGCTCGCCACCGGATTCCTGGGCTGCCATTTCGTCCTGAGGTCAGCCGCCGCATCTGCTTGGCCTGGCCACGCGTTCTGAGGCTCGCTGCCTCTACGGGCTCGCAACCGCGCCCGAGGCTGGCCCCCGCGTCCGCGAGCCTGGTCATCGCGTCCTGAGGCTCACCGTCGCGTCTACGGGCCTTGTCGCCGTGTCTGCGGGCCTCGCAAGCGCGCCCGAGGCTTGCCCATCGCGCCCGGGCCTGGCTTCGCGTCCTGAGGCCTGTCGCCGCGTCTTGGCTGCCCTGCCACCTCAGCCTGAGGGCCGCCACCGCATCACGGGTGCCCTGCCACGCTCGCCCGCTTCTCACCCGGCGCCGGTGCGGCGAGTCGGGGTGCGGCGATGCACGGCGCAACGTGGACGGCGCCCAGCACAGGGATACGGCCGACGTCCGGGCCGCTAGAAACTCCTCGACCGCAGCACCCGGAAAATGCCGATGGGCTCGCCGACGATGCGACGAGCCCCCGGTCGGAGCGGGCGACCTCAAAACCAGGACGACGAAGTCCCAAGACCCCGGACGGTCTCAGAACGTCAGAACGACTCCACGGCCCTGCGGGCCTCGGCGTCGAGAACGCCCCAGCTGATGAGCTCTTCGGTGAGCTCGCTCGGCGACTTGTCGTAGATCACGGCCAGGGAGCGCAGGTCCTCCTGGCGGATCGACAGCACCTTGCCGTTGTAGTCGCCACGCTGGCTCTGGATCGTGGCGGCGTACCGGGCGAGGGCGCCGGCCTTCTCCTTGGGCAGCGTCGCGAGCCGCTCCAGGTCGATCACAAGCTTGGGCGTCGGCCCGAGCGGGCTGGGGGCGGCTCCGCCCGGCAGCAGCTCGGATACGGGCACCCCGTAGAAATCGGCAAGTTCGGCAAGCTTCTGCACGGTCACCGCTCGGTCGCCACGCTCGTAGGAGCCAACGACTACGGCTTTCCACCTGCCACGCGACTTCTCTTCGACTCCATGCAGGGACAGGCCCTGCTGGGTGCGGATGGCGCGGAGTCGTGCACCCAGCGACTTTGCGTACTCAGACGGCATCGTGTGGCCCCCCGGCTCTCGTATGTATCGCTCTCAGTAGATTGTGCTCCCTTGCGGCGTATGCCCGGGCCACCGGGGGGTCTGGTGCCAGGCTCGGCACCATCGGTAGCCATGGCTCTGGGTTTACCCCAGAACGCCGCGCGGTGTGGTTACGCACAGTGACGGTAAAGGGGTGGACGCCTAAGGTCAAGCTGATTGGAAAAAAGATGCCGAATCCGGTCCGGTAGGGAACGCCACAATCGCACCTCATGTCCCACTGACAACGGTGACTTCGTCAGAGTTTGACGAGAAATTCCGGCGGTCAGGGCTCCCTGGTGAGAATCATGACAGGGCAGGTCGAAGCCCGGACGATCTTCATCGAGGTGTCCCCCAGGAACACCCGCCTCAGTGGCCCCGTGTCGCTGGAAGCGCATATGATCATCTCGCCGGGCAGCCACGAGGTCGTCCCGAGTGCCTGGGCCACGTTGCGGCCCTCCAGCACCTCGACCTCCACGGCCCGCCCCGTCGGCCGTCCCCGCGCCGCCGCGTGGAGGTCGGCCGCCGCCTGGTCGCGCAGGCGTACGAGCATCTCTTCCTCGATCCTCGCCCGCCTGCCGCTGCTGATCACCAGCGTCACCAGGCGCAGCGGCACGCCCAGCGCCGCGGCCGTCCCGGCCGCGTCCTTGACGGCCGCGTCACAGCCGGGGCCGCGCCGGTAGGCGACGGTCAGGCGGTCGAAGGCGGCCGGCGGCTGGTCGCCGTAGCCGCGCGGGGCGAGCAGGACGGGAACGGAGGAGGAGTGCAGGAGCTGGTCGGCGGTGCTGCCCACCGAGATGCGCCCTCTGCCGCTGCCCGACGCCGAGCCGATGACCACGACGTCGGCGCCCCGCCTGCGCGCCAGCTCCACCAGCCCGCGCCCGCTGCCCCTGTGCGTGTGCGCGACATACTCAGCGCCCCCACCACCCGGCTCGCCACCCGGTCCGCCTTTGAGGCCGCCGCCCGGCTGGCCGCCCGGTCCGCCTCTCGGCGCGCCTTCCAGCCTGCCGCCCGGGTTGGTGCCCGGCCCGCCGCGAGGGTCGCCGCCAGGGTCGCTGCCCGGCCTGTCACGAGGGTCGCCGCCGGGGCCGTCGCTGGGGCCGTCGCCCGGCCGGCTGTCAGGGGCGCCTTCCGGCTCGCCGCCAGGGCCGCCGCCTGGCTCGCCTTCCGGTCCGCCGCTGGGCCCGCCGCCCAGCCCGCCTTCAAGCCCGCCCCTCAGCTCGGTCACCAGTTCGCGGGCCTGGGCGAGGGTGGCGTCGGCCTGCTCGCGCAGGTAGGCGCGCCACGCGCTCTCCTCTGCCCTGGCGGGCCCAGGCGTCGAGCGGGCGGGCGGCTGCACGGTGGCCACGGTCAGGCGCGCGTGCGCCTGCTCGGCCAGCAGTACGGCAAGCGCCAGCCCGTCCCGCCCCCGGGGCCCGGGGACGTATCCGGCCAGCACGTCGTCGAGCCTCATTCAGCGCACCTCGTCGTTCAGCCGCGAATGGCGATAGCCGTACAGGAAGTAGCAGACCAGCCCCACGAGCATCCACAGCCCGAACGCCAGCCAGGTCACCCCCGCCAGCCCCGCCATGACGACCACGCACATGACGGCGCCCAGCACCGGCGTGACGGGGAACAGCGGCGTGCGGAAGCTGCGCGGCAGCTCGGGGCTGCGGTAGCGGAGCACGAGCACGCCGACGTTGACGATGGCGAAGGCGAACAGGGTGCCGATGCTGGTGGCCTCGGCGAGCTGTCCGAGGGGCACCAGCCCGGCCAGTACGGAGATGAACCCGGCCACGATGAGGGTGTTGGCGACGGGCACCTGCCGGCGCGGGTTGACCTTCTGGAAGACGCGCGGGATGAGCCCGTCGCGGGACATCGCGAACAGGATGCGGGTCTGCCCGTAGATGACGGTCAGCACGACGCTGGCGATGGCGATGACCGCGCCGAAGGAGACGATCAGGCCGGGCCAGGTGGCGCCCAGGGCCAGGTTGGCGACGTACGACAGGCTGGCCTCGGTGTTGTCGGGGTCGAACTCGGTCCACGGCATCGCGCCGACGGCGGCCAGCGCCACCAGGACGTAGACGACGGTCACGATGGCCAGTGACAGGATGATCGCCAGGGGCAGGTCCCGCTTGGGGTTCTTGGCCTCCTCGCCGGCCGTGGAGGCGGCGTCGAAGCCGATGTAGGAGAAGAAGACCTGCGAGGCGGCGGCCGTGATGCCGGCCACGCCGAGCGGGGCGAAGGGCGTGAGGTTGCCCGACTCGAACGCGGTGAACGTCACCACGCAGAAGAACAGCAGCACCGCGATCTTGATGAGCACGAAGAAGGCGTTCGCCTTGGCGCTCTCCGAGGCCCCGTGCAGCAGCAGCCAGGTGGTCAGCAGCACGATGACGATCGCCGTGAGATTGATCACTCCGCCGTCCTGGCCGGGGGAGCGGGTGATGGCGTCCGGCAGCGTGAAGCCGAACAGCGAGTACAGGAACGAGTTGAGGTACTCGCCCCAGCCCACGGCCACGGCCGCCACGGAGACGGCGTACTCCAGCATCAGGCACCAGCCGCAGATCCAGGCCACCAGCTCGCCCAGCGTCGCGTACGCGTAGGAGTAGGACGAGCCGGACACCGGGATCGTGCCGGCCAGCTCGGCGTACGACAGCGCGGAGAACAGCGCCGTGACGGCCGCCAGCACGAACGACAGCACCACCGCGGGCCCCGCCTTGGGCACCGCCTGCCCGAGGATCACGAAGATCCCGGTGCCCAGCGTCGCGCCGACGCTGAACAGCGTGAGCTGCCACAGCGACATGGTGCGCCGCAGCTCGCCGCCCTCGCCGTGCCCGCCCTCGGCCACGATCCGCTCGGTCGGCTTGGTACGCAGGAGCCGCCGGGTCAGCGTCATCGGGCACCCCCTACAGCGTGCTCGTCAGCGGCCACCGGCCGTTGGGTGTGACGATGGTGCCCGCGCAGCCACCGAGTATGCCTTCGGCGTCCTCCAGGCGGCCGATGGCGGCCATGTCGCCGGTCGTCTCCACGAACCGGCAGACCGCCTCCACCTTCGGCCCCATGGACCCGGCGGGGAAGTCGAGCGCCCGCAGCTCGTGCGGCGTGGTGTGGCCGATCTCGCTCTGCTCGGGGGTGCCGAAGTCCCGCATGACGCGCGGCACGTCGGTGAGGCTGAGGAAGGCGTCGCACTCCAGCGCCTCGGCCAGCATCGCGGTGGTGAGGTCCTTGTCGACCACGGCCTCGACGCCGGTCAGCCGGCCGCGCTCGTCGCGGACGACGGGCACCCCGCCGCCGCCGGCGCACACCACGATCACGCCCTCGGCCACCATCCGGCGGATCAGCCGGGTCTCGACGACGCGTTGCGGGGTGGGGGAGGGGACGACGCGCCGCCAGTGCTCGCCGTCCTGCCGCACCGTCCAGCCGTGCTCGGCGGCCAGCTTCTCGGCCTCCTCCCGCTCGTAGACCCGGCCGACGAACTTGGCCGGCTCGGCGAAGGCCGGGTCCACGGCCGACACGAGGGTCTGCGTGACCATGGCCAGCACCTGCCTGCCGGGCAGCGCGTTCTGCAGGGCCTGCTGCATCCAGTAGCCGATCAGGCCCTGCGTCTGCGCGCCGAGCGCGTCGAACGGGTACGGCCCGCTCAGGCCGGGGTCGGCGGCGCTCTGCAGGGCCAGCATGCCGACCTGCGGGCCGTTCCCGTGGGTGATGACCAGCTCGTGCTCGCCGGCCAGGCCGGCCAGCGCCCTGACGGCGGCCCGCACGTTGACGAGCTGCGCGTCGGCGTCGGGCCGCTGCCCGCGCCGCAGCACCGCGTTGCCGCCCAGCGCCACGATGACCCGCATGCCGATCCTCCTTCGAGACCGCCTTCTCAGACCGCGTCGCGCTCCAGCGGGCAACTCATGCAGCGCGGCCCGCCGCGCCCCCGCCCCAGCTCGCTGCCCCTGATCGTGATCACCTCGATGCCGTTGTCGCGCAGGTAGTGGTTGGTGGTGGCGTTGCGCTCGTAGGCCACGACCACGCCCGGCTCCAGCGCCAGCCCGTTGCAGCCGTCGTCCCACTGCTCCCGCTCGGCGGCGTAGACGTCCTGGCTGGGCGTCAGCACCTTGATGTCGGGCAGGTCGAGGGCGTGCGCGATGGCCTTGTGCATGTCCTCGGGCGGGTGGTCGGTGACCTTCAGCTCCTTGGACGTCTCCCCGGGCTCGATGGTGTACGCGGGCAGCATGCCGAGACCGGCGTACTTGGTGAACACGCCCACGTCGAGCATCGTCATCACGGTGTCGAGGTGCATGAACGCCCGCGCCTTCGGCATGTCGAGCGCCACGATCCGCCGCGCGGACCCGGCCGTGAACAGCCGCTGCGCCAGCATCTCGACGGCCTGGGGCTGGGTGCGCTCGCTCATCCCGACCAGCACCGCGCCCCGCCCGATGACGAGCACGTCGCCGCCCTCCATGGTGGCGGGGGCCACCGACTGGCCGGGCATCCAGCAGTGGTAGCCGCCCTGCCCTGGCCGGTCGAAGCCGGCGGCGAACGTCGGGTGGTACATGTAGACGGCCTCCATGTTGACCGTCTCCCGCATGCGGGCCTTCTTCTTCATCGCGTTGATGGACACGCCGTCGTAGATCCAGCACGAGGTGTCGCGCGTGAACAAGTGGTTGGGCAGCGGCGGCAGGATGAAGCCGTCCTCGCCGGTGGCGTGGAAGGTCACCGCCTTGGGGTCGCAGCCCATGGAGACCAGCTCGCGCTTGGTGATGCCGCCGGTCAGGTAGACCTGGAGGGTGGCCGCGTCCATCCCGTCGAGGGTGTTGCGGATGTCGTCGATGGCGACGGGGCCGAGCCAGCGCTCGTCGATGACCGCGTCCAGGATGTGCTTGCGCGCCTCGGGGATGTCGACGGTCTCCCTGAGCAGGTCGGCCAGCAGGTGGACGCGGATGCCGCGGCTCGTCAGCACCTGCTGGAACTCCTCGTGCTCCTCGACCGCGCGCTGCACCCAGAGCACGTCGTCGAAGAGGAAGGCGTCCTTGCTGGTGGGCGTCAGCCGTTTCAGTGCCAGGTCGGGCCTGTGCAGCAGGACCTGCCGCAGGTGCCCGACCTCGGAATCGACATGGAACGTCATTTGTGCTGTATCCCCCTCAAAAGAGCGGAAGTCACGCTCGACCGCCGCCCCGCGCGCCGGGTGATCGTGCCCGGCGCGAACCGCGCCGACACCGCGCGGCGCGGGAAATTACCCGATCCGGAAGGTTCCCCGGGCCGCGGGCGCCGGTGGGAGGCGCTCGCGTTGTACCTGGTAGCCCCTGGTACTGTGTGTCCCGACCAACACCCTTTTAAGACCCGTCCCGTGAGGCGGGAAAGGTGGTGAGCTTCGCCATGTCCACATCCGCGGACGACTCCAGGGCCGTGCTGGAGGCCCCGGACATCCACCGGGCGCTGACCCGGATCGCGCACGAGATCCTCGAGCGCACCAAGGGCGCGGGCGACGTCGTCCTCCTCGGCATCCCGACCCGCGGCGCCACGCTGGCGCGCCGGCTCGGCGACCGCATCGAGCAGTTCGAAGGCGTCAAGATCCCCGTCGGCTCCATCGACATCACCATGTACCGCGACGACCTGCGCAGCGGGCCCGTTCGGCCGCTCGGCCCCACGGAGCTGCCCCCCGACGGCATCGACGGCAAGGTCGTCGTGCTCGTGGACGACGTCCTCTACTCCGGCCGCACCGTGCGCGCCGCGCTCGACGCGCTCAACGACCTCGGCCGGCCCACCGCCGTGCAGCTCGCCACGCTGGTCGACCGCGGCCACCGCGAGCTGCCCATCCGCGCCGACTACGTCGGCAAGAACCTGCCGACCGCCAAGAGCGAGAAGGTCAAGGTCTACCTCCAGGAGACCGACGGCCGCGACGCCGTCCTGCTGATGAAGGGGGGCGCCCGGTGAACCGGCACCTGATCTCGGCCGGAGACCTGGCCAAGGACGACGCGCTGCTCATCCTCGACACCGCCGAGGAGCTGGCGAGGGTCTCGGAACGGTCCATCAAGAAGCTGCCCACGCTGCGCGGGCGCACCGTGGTCAACCTGTTCTTCGAGGACTCCACGCGCACCAGGATCTCCTTCGAGGCGGCAGCCAAGCGGCTGTCCGCCGACGTGATCAACTTCTCGGCCAAGGGGTCGAGCGTGTCCAAGGGCGAGTCGCTCAAGGACACCGCGCTGACCCTGGAGGCCATGGGCGCCGACGCGGTCGTCATCCGCCACGGCGCCTCAGGCGCGCCGCACCGCCTGGCCAACTGGGTGCGCGGCAGCGTCGTCAACGCCGGCGACGGCACCCACGAGCACCCCACTCAGGCGCTGCTCGACGCCTTCTCCATGCGCCGCCGCCTGGGCGGCCTGGAGGGCCGCAGGGTCACCATCGTCGGCGACGTGCTGCACAGCCGCGTCGCCCGCTCCAACGTGCTGCTGCTGCACACGCTCGGCGCCGAGGTCACCCTGGTCGCGCCGCCCACGCTGCTGCCCGTCTCCGTCGGCACCTGGCCGTGCGAGGTCTCCTACGACCTCGACGCGGTGCTGCCGAAGTCCGACGCGGTGATGATGCTGCGGGTGCAGAAGGAGCGGATGAACGCCGCGTACTTCCCGAGCGAGCGCGAGTACTCCCGCCGCTACGGCCTCGACAGGGACCGGTTCGCGAAGATGCCCGACGAGGCGATCGTCATGCACCCGGGGCCGATGAACCGGGGCATGGAGATCGCCGCCGAGGTGGCCGACTCGGCGCGGTCCACGATCGTCGAACAGGTCGCCAACGGTGTGACCATCCGCATGGCCGTCCTGTACCTGCTGCTCGGGGGAGAGACCGCATGATCATTCGCAACGTGAGGATCCTGGGCGGCGAGCCCGTGGACATCCGCGTCGCCGACGGGGCGATCGCCGAGATCGGCCCCGGCCTGGCGGGCGAGAACGCCGTGGACGGCGCGGGCGCGATCGCGCTGCCCGGCCTCGTCGACCTGCACACGCACCTGCGCGAGCCGGGCCGCGAGGACGCCGAGACCGTGCAGACCGGCACCCAGTCGGCCGCCCGCGGCGGCTACACCGCCGTGCACGCCATGGCCAACACCTCGCCCGTCGCCGACACCGCCGGCGTGGTCGAGCAGGTGTGGCGGCTGGGCCGCGAGTTCGCCCACTGCGACGTGCACCCGGTCGGCGCCGTCACCGTCGGCCTGGAGGGCAAGCAGCTCGCCGAGCTGGGCGCGATGGCCGACTCCGCCGCCCGCGTGCGGGTCTTCTCCGACGACGGCAGGTGCGTGGACGACGCGGTGCTGATGCGCCGCGCCCTGGAGTACGTCAAGGCGTTCGACGGCGTCGTCGCCCAGCACGCCCAGGAGCCCAGGCTCACCGCCGGCGCCCAGATGAACGAGGGCGTCGTCTCCGGCAGGCTCGGCCTGACCGGCTGGCCCGCCGTCGCGGAGGAGGCGATCATCGCCCGCGACTGCCTGCTGGCCGCGCACGTCGGCTCCCGGCTGCACGTCTGCCACGTCTCCACGGCCGGCTCGGTCGAGATCATCCGCTGGGCCAAGTCCAAGGGGTGGAACGTCACCGCCGAGGTGACCCCCCACCACCTGCTGCTCACCGACGACCTCGTGGAGGAGTCGCCGGTGGGCGCCTACAACCCCATCTACAAGGTCAACCCGCCGCTGCGCACCCGCGCGGACGTCGAGGCGCTGCGTGCCGCGCTGGCCGACGGCACGATCGACATCGTGGCCACCGACCACGCGCCCCACCCGGTCGAGGACAAGGAGACCGAGTGGTCGGCCGCCGCCATGGGCATGGTCGGCCTGGAGACCGCGCTCAGCGTGGTCCAGGAGGCCATGGTCGAGACCGGGCTGCTCGACTGGGCCGGCCTCGCCCAGCGCATGTCCGTCGTGCCCGCCCGCATCGGGCGGCTCGCCGGGCAGGGGCAGCCGCTGGAGGTGGGCGCCCCGGCCAACATCACGCTGTACGACCCGTCCGCGCGCACGAAGGTCGATCCGTCCGCCTTCGCGTCCAAGAGCAGGAACACCCCGTACGAGGGGATGACGCTGCCCGGCAGGGTAGTGGCGACGTTCCTGCGCGGCAGGCCGACCGTTCTCGAAGGGAAGCTGGTTTGAACACTGCGGTGCTCGTCCTGGAAGACGGCCGCGTCTTCCACGGAACCCCATACGGCGCCGAAGGCGAGACGTTCGGCGAAATGGTCTTCAACACCGGCATGACCGGCTACCAGGAGACCCTCACGGATCCGTCCTACCACCGGCAGATCGTCGCCATGACGGCGCCGCACATCGGCAACACCGGCGTCAACGACGAGGACCCCGAGTCCGGGCGCGTCTGGGTGGCCGGCTACGTCGTGCGCGAGCCGTCCAGGGTGGTCTCCAACTGGCGGGCCAACCGCTCGCTCGACGACTACCTCAAGGAGCAGGGCGTGGTCGGGATCGCCATCCCCGGCACCCGCGCGCTCACCCGCCACCTGCGCGAGCGCGGCGCCATGCGCGCCGGCATCTTCAGCGCGCCCGAGGCGCCGGTCGAGGAGCTCGTCGAGCGCGTACGGCGGTCGCCCCGCATGGAGGGCGCCGACCTGGCCGGCGAGGTCGCCACCGGGCAGACCTACGTGGTGCCCCCCATCGGCCCGAGGCGCTACACGGTCGCGGCCGTCGACCTGGGCATCAAGGGCATGACCCCGCACCGGATGGCCGAGCGCGGCTGCGAGGTGCACGTGCTGCCCGCCGACGCCACCTACGAGCAGATCATGGCGGTCGAGCCCGACGGCGTGTTCTTCTCCAACGGTCCTGGCGACCCCGCCACCGCCGACGTGTCGGCGCTGCAGGGCGTGCTGGAGTCCAAGGTGCCGTTCTTCGGCATCTGCTTCGGCAACCAGCTCTTCGGGCGGGCGCTCGGGCTGTCCACGTACAAGCTGCGCTACGGCCACCGGGGCGTCAACCAGCCGGTGCAGGACGTGCGCACCGGCAAGGTGGAGATCTCCGCGCACAACCACGGGTTCGCGGTGGAGGCGCCGCTCGACGGGCCGTTCGAGACGCCGTACGGGCAGGCCGAGGTGAGCCACGTCAACCTCAACGACCGCTGCGTGGAGGGGCTGCGGCTGCTTGACGGCCGCGCCTTCAGCGTCCAGTACCACCCGGAGGCGGCCGCGGGGCCGCACGACGCCGCCTATCTGTTCGACGAGTTCTGTGAGGTCATGAGCCGTGCCCAAGCGTGAGGACATCAGGTCAGTCCTGGTGATCGGCTCGGGGCCGATCGTGATCGGCCAGGCGTGCGAGTTCGACTACTCGGGCACCCAGGCGTGCCGCGTGCTGCGGGCCGAGGGCTTCCGCGTGATCCTGGTCAACAGCAACCCCGCCACGATCATGACGGACCCGGAGTTCGCCGACGCCACGTACGTCGAGCCGATCACCCCCGAGTTCGTCGAGAAGATCATCGCTAAGGAGCGCCCGGACGCGCTGCTGCCCACGCTGGGCGGCCAGACCGCGCTCAACACCGCCGTGGCGCTGCACGAGTCGGGCGTGCTCGACAAGTACGAGGTCGAGCTGATCGGCGCCGACTTCGACGCGATCCAGTCGGGCGAGAACCGCGAGAAGTTCAAGGAGATCGTCGCCAAGGTCGCCCGCGAGCACGGCCTCAACGCCGAGTCGGCCAGGTCGGCCATCTGCCACACCATGGACGAGTGCCTGGCCGCGGCGGGTGAGCTGGGCTACCCCGTCGTCGTGCGGCCCTCGTTCACGATGGGCGGCGCGGGCTCCGGCTTCGCGTACACGGAGGAGGACCTGCGCCGCATCGGCGGCGCAGGGCTCGACGCCTCCCCGACCACCGAGGTGCTCCTGGAGGAGTCCATCCTCGGCTGGAAGGAGTACGAGCTGGAGGTCATGCGCGACAAGGCCGACAACGTCGTCATCGTCTGCTCCATCGAGAACATCGACCCGATGGGCGTGCACACCGGCGACAGCGTCACCGTGGCGCCCGCGCTGACCCTGACCGACCGCGAGTACCAGAACATGCGCGACGTCGCCATCGCGGTCATCCGCGAGGTCGGCGTCGACACCGGCGGCTGCAACATCCAGTTCGCGGTGGACCCGCGCACCGGGCGCATGATCGTCATCGAGATGAACCCGCGCGTGTCGCGCTCGTCGGCGCTGGCCTCCAAGGCCACCGGCTTCCCGATCGCCAAGATCGCGGCCAAGCTGGCCATCGGCTACACGCTCGACGAGATCCCCAACGACATCACCAAGGAGACCCCGGCCTCCTTCGAGCCGACGCTCGACTACATCGTGGTGAAGGTGCCGCGCTTCGCGTTCGAGAAGTTCAGGGGCGCCGACCAGACCCTCACCACGCACATGAAGTCGGTGGGCGAGGCCATGGCGATCGGCCGCTCGTTCCCCGAGGCGCTGCAGAAGGCGCTGCGCTCGCTGGAGAAGAAGGAGTCCTCCTTCACCTGGGCCGGCGACGTCGCGCCCAAGGACGACCTGCTCGACGCCTGCCGCACCCCGCACGACGGCAGGCTGCGCACGATGCAGCAGGCCATCAGGGCCGGCGCCACGCCCGAGGAGCTGTACGAGGCCACCAGCGTCGACCCGTGGTTCATCGACCAGCTCTTCCTGCTGCACGAGGAGGCCCAGGCGGTCGGCGCGGCCGACGACCTGACCGCCGAGGTGCTCGGCCGGGCCAAGCACCTGGGCTTCAGCGACCTGCAGATCGGCGAGATCCGCGGCATCGACGAGGCCAGGGTCCGCGACCTGCGGCACGCGCTCGGGCTGCGGCCGGTCTACAACACGGTCGACACCTGCGCCGCCGAGTTCGCCGCCAAGACGCCCTACCTCTACTCGACCTACGACGAGGAGACCGAGGTCCCCGCGGGGGAGCGCCAGAAGGTCATCATCCTCGGCTCGGGCCCCAACCGCATCGGGCAGGGCATCGAGTTCGACTACGCGTGCGTGCACGCCTCGTTCGAGCTGTCGCGGGCCGGGTTCGAGACCGTCATGGTCAACTGCAACCCCGAGACCGTCTCGACCGACTACGACACCTCCGACCGGCTCTACTTCGAGCCGCTCACGCTGGAGGACGTCCTGGAGGTCGTGCACGCCGAGCAGCAGACCGGGCCGGTCGCGGGCGTGATCGTGCAGCTCGGCGGCCAGACGCCGCTCGGCCTCGCGCAGGCGCTCAAGGACGCGGGCGTGCCCGTCGTCGGCACCTCGCCCGAGTCCATCCACCTGGCGGAGGAGCGCGGCGCGTTCGGGCGGGTGCTGGCCGAGGCCGGGCTGCCCGCGCCCAAGCACGGCACCGCGCTGACCGTGGCCGAGGCGCTGGAGATCGCCGAGGAGATCGGCTACCCGGTGCTCGTGCGGCCCTCGTACGTGCTCGGCGGGGCCGGCATGGCCATCGTGTACGACGAGCAGACGCTCACCACGTACATGGCGGCCCAGGAGGGCGGCCACCCGGTGCTCGTCGACAAGTTCCTCGACGAGGCCATCGAGATCGACGTGGACGCGCTCTACGACGGTGAGGAGCTGTTCCTGGGCGGCGTCATGGAGCACATCGAGGAGGCCGGCATCCACTCCGGCGACTCGGCATGCGCCCTGCCGCCGATCACCCTCGGCGGCGCCGACATCAAGGCCATCCGCGCCGCCACCGAAGGCATCGCCGCCGGGGTGGGCGTGCGCGGCCTGCTGAACGTCCAGTACGCCATGCACGCCGGAATCCTGTACGTGCTGGAGGCCAACCCGCGCGCCAGCCGCACGGTGCCGTTCGTGTCCAAGGCCACCGGCACCCCGCTGGCCAAGGCGGCGGCCAGGGTGATGCTCGGCACGTCGATCGCGTCACTGCGCGAGGAGGGCATGCTGCCCGCCGAGGGCGACGGCGGCACACTGCCGCTCGACGCGTCGATCGCGGTCAAGGAGGCGGTGCTGCCGTTCAACCGCTTCCGCGGCGTGGACATCGTCCTCGGGCCCGAGATGCGCTCCACGGGCGAGGTCATGGGCATCGACGAGTTCTTCGGCATCGCCTACGCCAAGTCGCAGGCGGGCGCCTACGGGCAGCTCCCGACCAAGGGACGCGCGTTCGTATCCGTGGCCAACAGGGACAAGCGTGCGATGATCTTCCCTGTGAAGGCGCTCGCGGATCTCGGATTCGAGATCCTGGCCACCGAGGGGACCGCCGAGGTGCTGCGCCGCAACGGTGTCCATGCCAAGATCGTGCGAAAGCACAGCGAGGGGACGGGTCCCGGAGGTGAGCCCACGAGCGTGCAGGCCATTCTCGACGGCGAGGTCGACCTGATCGTCAACACGCCCTTCGGCAGCCCCGGCCAGTCGGGGCCGCGGCTCGACGGCTACGAGATCCGCACGGCCGCCGTGCTGCGCGGCATCCCGTGCATCACCACGGTCTCGGGCCTGGCGGCCGCCGCGGCGGGCATCCAGGCGATCGTGCGCGGCGACGTCGGCGTACGGTCTCTCCAGGAGCACGCACAGGCACTCCGGGGCTGACCCCGCACGGGAGGTGAAGACGACTGGCCGGCACACCGGTGCAGGTGACGGGCACGGTGCTGACGACGCGCCGGGTCGACGCCTACCATGCGCTGACGGTGGTGGCGCCCGGCATCGCCGAGCGTTACCGCCCCGGCCACTTCGTCTCCGTGGCGGTCGGCGGGCCGTACTCGTCGATGGTGACGCGCCGCGCGCTGTCCATCCACGACGTGAAGTCCGACTACGGCGGCACGGTGGAGCTGGTCTTCACCGTGCGCGGCTCGGGCACGGCGTGGCTGGCCGAGCGGCGCGCCCGTGACACGCTCGACCTGGTGGGGCCGCTCGGGCGGCCCTTCCCGCTGCCGCGCGACCCGGTTCACTGCGTGCTGGTCGGCTCCGAGTACGGCTCCGCCGTGCTGTTCCCGCTGGCCGACGCGCTGCTGGAGCGGGGCTGCCGGGTGGACTTCGTGCTCGGCGGCGCCGGGGCCGAGCGCGTCTTCGGCGCGATGCGGGCCCGCAGGATGGCCGAGACGACCACGCTGACCACCGAGGACGGCTCGCTGGGGCTGCGCGGCAAGGTCACCGACGCGCTGCCCTCGGTGATCGCCGACACGCGGGCCGACGTCGTCTACGCCTGCGCGCCCATGGAGACGCTGCGGGCGGTGACGGCGGTGGCGATGGAGTTCGACATCCCCGTGCAGGTGGCGGTCGAGGAGGCGATGGCCTGCGGGATCGGGGTGTGCATGACGTGCGTGCTGCCCGTCATCGGTGACGACGGGGCGACCAGGATGGTCAGGGCGTGCGCGGAGGGGCCGGTGTTCCGGGGGGAGCGGGTGCGTTTCGAGGACGTGGGAACGATCCCGTTCGACGCGCTCGGCGCCCCCGGAGGCGGTGCTCGACATGTCAGTTGATATGCGGACATTTCTGGCGCACGTGGAGCTGGCCAACCCGATCACCACCGCCGCCGGCTGCGCCTCCTCGGGCCGGGAGCTGGCCCAGTTCTTCGACCTGCACCGGCTCGGCGCGCTGACCACCCGCTCGATCACCATGGCCCCGCGCGCCGGCCGGCCCACGCCGCGCATGGCCGAGACGCCCTCCGGCATGCTCAACGCCGTCGGCCTCCAGGGGCCCGGCATCGACGCGTTCCTGGAGCGCGAGCTGCCCTGGCTGGCCCAGCGGGGCATCAAGACCATCGTCTCGATCGGCGGCGGCACCGTCGCCGAGTACTCCGAGCTGGCCCGCAGGCTCGCCGACGCGCCCGGGGTGACCGCGCTGGAGGTCAACCTCTCCTGCCCCAACATGGAGGACAGGGGGCGCGTCTTCGCCCGCGAGGGCAGCGCAGCCGCCGAGGTGATCGCCTCCGTGCGCTCCATCATGCGCTACGACGTGCCCGTCGTCGCCAAGCTCGCGCCCGACGTGGCCGACATCGTCTCCGTCGCCCGCGCCTGCGTGGACGCCGGGGCCGACGCGCTTTCCATGATCAACAATCCGCTGGGCATGGCCATCGACACCGAGGCGCTGCGGCCCTCGCTCGCCGCCGTCACCGGCGGGCTGTCGGGTCCTGCCATCCTGCCGCTGGCCGTCCGGTGCGTCTGGCAGGTGCACGCCGCCCTGCCCGGGGTGCCGCTGATCGGCGTCGGCGGCGTCATGACCGGCAAGGACGCCTTCCAGCTCGTCCTGGCGGGCGCCTGCGTGGTCGCAGTGGGCACGGCGCTGTTCCACGACCCGTACGCCTGCCTGCGCATCGAACGCGAGCTTGAGGAGCTCCTGAGGGCCCGCGGCTTCCAGCGGCTGGCCGACGCCGTCGGCCTGGCGCACCGCCCGCCGGGGAGCGCGCCCCGGCACCTGCTAGTCGATACCGAGGAGAGCACGCCTTGACTCCCGAACCTCTGGAGAGCACGTCTTGACCCCCGCACCCATCGCCGTCGCTCTCGACGCTCCCGACCTGGAGACCGCCGCCCGATGGGCCGCCCTGGTCACGCCCCATGTCAGCACGGTCAAGGTGGGCCTGGAGCTCTACCTGCGCTACGGGCCCGACGTGATCGCCTCCGTGCGGGGGGCCAGCGGCGTGCGCGTGTTCCTCGACCTCAAGCTGCACGACATCCCCAACACCGTCGCCGGCGCCGCGCGGGCCGTGGCGCGGCTGCGTCCCTCGATCCTGACCGTGCACGCCGCCGGCGGGCCCGCCATGATCAAGGCGGCGGTGGAGTCCGCGCCGCACACCCAGATCGCCGCCGTCACCATCCTGACCTCGCTCACCGAGAGCGACCTGGAGCGCATCGGGGTCGCAGGGCCCGCCGACGACGCCGTACGCCGCCTGGCAGCGCTGTCGGTCGAGGCGGGCGCCACCGCGCTGGTGTGCTCGCCCAACGAGGTCTCGGCGGTGCGGGCCGAGGTGGGCGGTGAGATCACGCTCATCACGCCGGGCGTGCGGCCCACCGGGGCCGCCACCCAGGACCAGAAGCGGGTCGCGACGCCTGAGCAGGCGCTGGCGGACGGCGCCGACCTGCTGGTGATCGGCCGGCCCATCACGGGGTCGCCCGATCCTGGAGCGGCGGCGGCCGCCATCGCCGCCTCGCTCCGCCGCGCCTCCTGACGCCCGCGCGCCTGGCTTGCGGCTTTCGACGCGCGTACGGTTCCTGGCCGAGCGTACGGATCCCGCGTGTGCGTACGTTCACGCGCATGCGGGAGGCACGCGTACGGCAAGATCGTCGCCAGCACGCCCGCCGGGCCCCGCTCACAAGATCATAAGGCATCCGTGCACCCGCCCGCACAAGATCGCTGCCCGGGTTTCGGCCCTGGTGCGGGCGGGGTTTCGGACATCGGCGTCAGGCGGGACGACCCACGTCCTTGCGTTTCGCGACACCGGCGCGAGCCGACGCGCGAAGGCGGAAGTGAGGGCGATTTGATCAGCACAATGTGATTTTACGATCACGCAGAGTGATGAAGTGGATTTTGTGGCGAGAGAAACCGCTCTTGACGTTGCTTAGGGGGCGATGACCAGCTAGTTTCCCTTCCCGTCCGAGTACATCGACAGAAATTCGAGGTGACCCGGCGTGGCTCTTCCTCCCCTGACCCCTGAGCAGCGCGCCGCAGCTTTGGAAAAGGCTGCCAAGGCCCGTAAAGAGCGTGCCGAGGTCAAGAACCGGCTCAAGCATGGCGCGGTTTCTCTGGCTGAGGTGCTCAAGGATGGGCAGACCGACGACGTCATCGGCAAGATGAAGGTGTCGGCATTGTTGGAATCGCTCCCCGGCGTGGGCAAGGTCCGCGCCAAGCAGCTCATGGAGCGGCTCGCCATCGCCGAGTCCCGCCGCGTGCGGGGTCTCGGCGCGAACCAGAGGGCCTCCCTCGAGCGCGAGTTCGGTGGCAACGAGAGCTAGTCTCTGTTCCACACGAAAGCGCAGGTTCAACGGGGGGTAGGAAGTGACCGACAGGTCCTGGTCCGGCGATGTCAGTGCCTACGAGGCGGTCGGACCGGAAGTGGAAGTCGACTTCCCGCCCCTGAGCGAACGGCGGCTGACGGTCCTGTCCGGGCCGTCGGGCGTCGGCAAGTCCACGGTCGTCGCCGAGCTCCGGCGGGCACACCCAGAGGTGTGGCTGTCGGTCTCGGTGACCACCAGGAGGCCCCGGCCCGGCGAGGTCAACGGGGTCCACTACTTCTTCGTCGACGGCGAGGAGTTCGACCGGCTCGTGGAGTCGGAAGAGCTGCTGGAGTGGGCGGAGTTCGCGGGCAACCGCTACGGCACGCCGCGCGAGCCGGTGCTGAAGAAGCTCGCCGACGGCGTACCCACGCTGCTCGAGATCGACCTGGAGGGCGCCAGGCAGGTGCGCGGCAGCATGCCGGAGGCGCTGCTGGTGTTCCTGGCCCCGCCCACCTGGGAGGAGCTGGAGAAGCGGCTGCGCGGACGCGGCACCGAGCCTGAGGACGTCATCGCGCGCCGGCTGGAGGCCGGGCGGGTCGAGATGGCCGCCGAGTCGGAATTCGACCTGACACTGGTGAACACGAGTGTCCAAGACGTGTGCCACCGGCTGATAGCCTTGATGACTGACCCTCAGGGGGTCACGACAACCACCAACCGAGAGGTCTGACATCGTGGCAGGCACCACCCCGGCCGCGGAGGGCATCACCAACCCGCCGATCGACGCGCTGCTCGACATCGTCGACAGCAAGTACTCCCTGGTGATCATGGGCGCCAAGCGTGCTCGCCAGATCAACGCCTACTACTCCCAGCTCGGCGAGGGCCTGCTGGAGTACGTCGGCCCGCTGGTCGAGACGCACGCCCAGGAGAAGCCGCTGTCCATCGCGCTGCGCGAGGTCTCCGAGGGCCTGCTCAACGCCGAGCCCATCGAAGGCGCGGCCTGACCTCTTCGATGCGGGTCGTCCTGGGCGTCAGCGGCGGCATCGCCGCGTACAAGGCGTGTGAGCTGCTGCGGTTGTTCACCGAGTCGGGGCACGAGGTGCGGGTCGTGCCGACCCGCGAGGCCCTGAAGTTCGTGGGCGCGCCCACCTGGGCCGCCCTCTCGGGCAACCCCGTGTCCCCCGACGTGTGGGACGACGTGCACGAGGTGCCGCACGTGCGCATCGGCAAGCGCGCCGACCTCGTCGTGGTGGCTCCGGCGACCGCCGACGTGCTGGCCAAGGCCGCGCACGGGCTGGCGGGCGACCTGCTCACCAACACGCTGCTCACGGCGACGTGCCCGGTGGTCTTCGCGCCCGCGATGCACACCGAGATGTGGCAGCACCCCGCCACGCGGGCCAACGTCGCGACGCTGCGCGAGCGGGGCGCCGTCGTGATCGACCCGGCCGTCGGCCGGCTCACCGGCGCCGACACCGGTCCAGGGCGGCTGCCCGACCCCGCCGAGATCTTCCAGACCTGCCTGCGCGTGCTCCGCGGCAGGCCCCGCGACCTGGCCGGGCGCAAGGTCGTCGTCTCCGCCGGCGGCACCCGCGAGGCCATCGACCCGGTGCGCTTCATCGGCAACCGCTCCTCGGGGCTGCAGGGTTACGCCCTGGCCCGCACGGCCGCCGCCCGCGGCGCCGAGGTCACGCTCGTGGCGGCCAACGTCACGCTTCCCGACCCCGCGGGTGCGAAGGTGGTGCGGGTGGAGTCCACGGCCGAGCTGCGTGACGCCGTGCTGGCCGCCTCCGCCGACGCCGACGTGGTCGTCATGGCCGCCGCGGTGGCCGACTTCCGTCCCGCGACCCGGGCCGACGTCAAGATCAAGAAGACGGACGGCGAGCCCGAGGCCATCCACCTCGTCAAGAACCCCGACATCCTCGCCGAGCTGGGCGAGCGCCGTCGCGTGGAGCCCGGGCCCCGGGTGATCGTGGGCTTCGCGGCCGAGACGCACGACGTGCTGGCCAACGGGCAGGCCAAGCTCGCCCGCAAGGGCTGCGACCTGCTGGTCGTCAACCAGGTGGGCGAGGGGCTGGCGTTCGGCACGCCTGACAACGCGGCCACCGTGCTGGTGGCGGGCGGCGATCCGGTCGAGGTGCCGTTCGGGCCCAAGGAAGACCTGGCCGACGCCGTGTGGGACCTGGTGGGTGAGCGCCTCTCCTGAAGGGGCGGAAAATCGTACAAAGCGTACAGATCCGGTTACTCGATCACCTGTTGCAACATTCCTCCTTGCCTGCGGATACTTGGGGCGAAGGGGGATGGAATGCCGGTGGGTTCTGCTGTCAGGGAACGTTGTAGAACATTGCTCGGCGATCAAGGGGAGATCCACTACGTCTTTCCCGCGTTCTCCGAGGGGCCCGCGGGGACGGGCAACTTCTTGATCGTGGTGACCGACACGGCCATATCCGTTCTGGCCACGAGAACGCTCAGGACCGACAGACCGGTGTCGGTGTTCGCCGAGTTCCCGCGCCGCACCAGGATCGGGCCCATCATGCCTGGATGCGTTGTCGAGCTCGGCTCGATCGTGTTCGAGTTCGATGAGGAGTACGCCGCTGTGGTCTCGGCCGCGGACGCCGAGATCTTCAACCCGGAGATCTTGCCGGCCGATCCACTCCCCGAGCTCTGATGGGAGACATATGGTGGACACTTTCGCGACCTGGCGCCAGGTAGGGCTAGACTTCCCCGAGGCCCAGCCGCGCCCCAGGGTGCCGGGCATCACATCCGTCAGCAGCCGCTGCATGAGGAGCCACTGAGTTGTCACGTCGCCTGTTCACATCCGAGTCGGTCACCGAGGGCCACCCGGACAAGATCGCCGACCAGATCAGTGACGCGATTCTCGACACCATGCTCAAGGACGACCCCAAGAGCCGGGTCGCCGTCGAGACGCTGATCACTACCGGCCAGGTTCACGTCGCAGGCGAGGTCACGACCGAGACCTACGTCGACATCCCCGGCGTCATCCGCGAGAAGATCCTGGAGATCGGCTACGACGCCTCCCACAAGGGCTTCGACGGCGCCTCCTGCGGCGTGTCGGTGTCCATCGGCGCGCAGTCGCCCGACATCGCCCAGGGCGTCGACGACGCCTACGAGCACCGCGTCGACGGTGACGGCGACGAGCTCGACCGCCAGGGCGCCGGCGACCAGGGCCTCATGTTCGGCTACGCCTGCCGCGAGACCCCCGAGCTGATGCCGCTGCCGATCACGCTCGCCCACCGGCTGGCCCAGCGCCTGTCCGAGGTGCGCAAGAGCGGCACCGTGCCCTACCTGCGCCCCGACGGCAAGACCCAGGTCACCATCGAGTACGACGGCGACACGCCCGTCCGCCTCGACACCGTCGTCGTCTCCACCCAGCACGCCGCGGAGATCGACCTCAAGGAGATGCTGACCCCCGACATCAAGGAGCACGTGGTCGACCCCGTGCTCCAGGACATCGGCATCGACATCGAGGGCTACCGCCTGCTGGTCAACCCGACCGGCCGCTTCGAGATCGGCGGCCCCATGGGCGACGCCGGCCTCACCGGGCGCAAGATCATCATCGACACCTACGGCGGCATGGCCCGCCACGGTGGCGGCGCCTTCTCCGGCAAGGACCCGTCCAAGGTCGACCGCTCCGCCGCCTACGCCATGCGCTGGGTCGCCAAGAACGTCGTCGCCGCCGGCCTCGCCGACCGGTGCGAGGTGCAGGTCGCGTACGCCATCGGCAAGGCGCAGCCCGTCGGCCTGTTCGTCGAGTGCTTCGGCACCGAGAAGGTGGCCGTGGAGAAGATCCAGGAGGCCGTGCTCCAGGTGTTCGACCTGCGGCCCGCCGCGATCATCCGCGACCTCGACCTGCTGCGGCCGATCTACTCGGAGACCGCGGCCTATGGGCACTTCGGGCGGGAGGGCTTCTCCTGGGAGTCCACCGACCGCGCCGAGGCTCTGCGGACCGCCGCGGGGTTGTGACGGCTGTCACTCGCTGACCGGTGCCGCTGCCCTTCCGAGGGGCGGCACCGGTTTTTCTTGTGCTCCCTTGTTCGTCCGGGGGGCTGTTTACGGGTGTGCCTGAAGGGTGTTTCCGGGCCACCTGCGTACGACTTTCAGCGTGCGCACTATTCGGCACACGAGCGGTTGCCCAGCGGGAGGTGAGCGGTTGCCCAGCGGGGCCGAACGGCTCCCTGCCGGCACACGGGGCGGTTGCTTCAGCGGGGCGCGAGCGGTTCCCCATCGGCGCGCTACGCGATCGCCCAGCGGGCGCGAGCGTCTGCCTGCCGGGCGGTTGTCGAGGGCGGCGGTGGGTTCGCCGTCACGGCCGCTCGCGGGGCACGTCGTGGGCGTGGATGCGGGCGGAGGTCTGGTAGACCTTTTGCGTGACCCCTTCCTCCGACGACGCCCTCCTGCCGCTCGAAGCCGTGCGGCCCGCGCAGTCGTCGAAGGACACCAAGGGCGCGCCCGTCCCCGCCCCCGACAAGCCCGTGGCCAGGGTCGTCGTCGACAGCCCGCTGCCCCACCTCGACCGGCCCTTCGACTACCTCATCCCCGAGCCCCTGCACGCCGTCGCCGAGCCGGGGGTGCGGGTGCGGGTCCGGTTCGCGGGCAAGCTCGTGGACGGGTTCCTGCTGGAGCGGGTGGGGGAGAGCGAGCACGAGGGCAAGCTGACGCCGCTCGAACGGGTGGTGTCGCCCGAACGGGTGCTCACCCCCGAGATCGCGGGGCTGGCCAGGGCGGTGGCCGACCGGTACGCGGGGACGCTGACCGACGTACTGCGACTCGCCATCCCACCCCGCCACGCCAAGGCCGAGTCCGAGAGCCCACCCACCCCACCCACCAGCCCGCCGCCCGCGTACGTGCCACCTGTGCCACCGGCGAGCACGTCGCCCGCCGCACCCGGGTCACCCACGCCCGCCTCCGCGCCGCCCACGTCAGCCGCGCCGCCGCCCATCCCGCCTGACCGCACGGCAGCGGCACCGGCGAGCACGTCGCCCGCCGCACCCGCCGCGCCCGCCGCGCCCGCCGCGCCCGCCGCGCCTGCCGCGCCCGCTGCGTCCGCGCCGCATGCGAGCACGCCCCCCGCGTCCACGCCCACGGGGCCCTTGCCGCCTGCCCGCACGCCGCCGACCTCCACAGCCGCGCCTGCGCCCACGCCCACCGCCGCGCCGGCCACGTCCACGCCTACGCCGCCTGAGCGCCCGGCTGTGCCACCGGCGAGCACGTCGCCCGCCGCACCCGGGTCGCCTGCGCCTGCGCCCGTTGCGCCTAGCGCGTCTGCGTTCACCGCGCCCGCGTCCACCGTGCCCACCGCGCACACGACGGCCCGGCAGGCAGCCTCGGGTGCGGCGGCCCGGAGCGCTGCGAGCGTCACGCCCCCCGGCGCCACAGCGCCCGGCGCCACAGCGCCCGGCACCACAGCGCCCGGCACCACAGCGCCCGGCACCCCAACCCCCGGTGCCGCGGTCCAGTTCGTGAGTGCCTGGGATGCGTACCCCACCGGCCCGTCCTTCCTGGACGCGCTGCGTAACGGCCGCACCCCCCGGGCCGTCTGGTCGGCGCTTCCAGGCGCGAGGGGCTGGGCGGGCGCGATCGCCGAGGCCGTGCGGGCCACGCTGGACGGCGGGAGGGGTGCGGTCGTCGTGGTGCCCGACGGGAAGGATGTGGCGCTGGCCGACGCCGAGTTCGCCCGCCTGCTGGGGCCGGGCAGGCATGTGGCGCTGACCGCCGACCTGGGCCCTGCGGAACGGTACAGGCGGTGGCTGAAGGTCCTGAGAGGCCATGTGAAGGCCGTGGTCGGCACGAGGGCCGCCATGTTCGCCCCCGTCGCCGAGCTGGGCCTGGTGGCCATCTGGGACGACGGCGACGACCTGCACGCCGAACGCCTGGCCCCCTACCCGCACGCCCGCGAGGTGCTGGGCCTGCGCGCACACCGGACCGGCGCCGGCATGCTCATCGGCGGTTACGCCCGTACGGCCGAGGCCACGCAGCTCGTGGCGAGTGGGTGGGCGCGGCCGATCGTGGCGGCGCGTACGACGATCAGGAGCCTGGCCCCCCGGGTGCGTCCGGCGGGGGAGGACGCCGAGCTGGCCAAGGACCAGGCCGCCCGCCAGGCCCGCCTGCCCAGCATCGCCTGGCGCGCCCTGCGGGTCGGCCTGGACAGCGGCCCCGTGCTGGTGCAGGTGCCCAGGCGCGGCTACCTGCCCGCGCTGGCGTGCCAGCACTGCCGCATGCCGGCCCGCTGCGTCCTGCCGCCCACCCGCACCGCCTTGGGGGAGCCGTCCCAGACGGCGGTGCCGCAAGCAGGACGGGGGCCGTCCCAGACGGTGATGCCGCAAGCAGGACGGGGGCCGTCCCAGACGGTGGTGCCGCTGGGACCGTCACAGACGCTGGGACCATCACAGACGCTAGGGCCGTCACAGACGCTTGGACCGTCACAGACGCCAGGATCGTCACAGACGCTGGGCGAGCAGGGGGGGCCGTTGTGTCATGGCCCGCTGGCGCTGAGGGGCGGCCATACGGCCCCGTACTGCCGCTGGTGCGGCCGGGTGGACGCCGCCTGGCGCTGCCCGTCCTGCGGCAGCCCCCGCTTGCGCGCCGTGGTGACCGGCGCCAGGCGGACGGCGGAGGAGCTCGGCAGGGCGTTCCCGTCGGTGCCGGTGCGGACGTCGGGCCGCGACGGCGTCCTGGCCTCGGTGCCCGCCACCCGCGCGCTGGTGGTCGCGACGCCGGGCGCAGAGCCGGTGGCGGAGGGCGGTTACGCGGCGGCGGTGCTGCTGGACGGGTGGGCGCTGCTCGGGCGGGCCGATCTGCGGGCGGCGGAGGAGACGGTGCGCCGGTGGATGAACGCCGCCGCGCTGCTGCGTCCCGCCGCCGAGCTGGTGGTGCTCGGGGACGCGGCGCTGCCGTCCGTACAGGCGCTGCTGCGGTGGGATCCGATCACTCACGCCGAGCGTGAGCTCGGCGACCGGGCCGAGCTGGGGTTCCCGCCGGCGGTGCGGATGGCGACGCTGACCGGCGCGGCGAGCGCGGTCAGGCAGATGCTCGAAGAGGTACGCCTTCCGCCGGACGCTCAGGTGCTCGGCCCCGTGCCGGTGGACGAGTCCGGTCAGGAACGCGCCATGATCCGGGTTCGCCGGGCAGGTGGGGCGGCCTTGGCGGCTGCGCTGAAGGGGGCCAGTGGGGTGCGTGCGGCCAGAAAGACGCCGGATGTCGTGAGGGTGAGTGTCGACCCTCTCGACCTTATTTAGACCATTTCCCCGATTCGCTCATCCGTGGGTCACCCGTTAGCGTGCCCCTGTGTCGATCGAATGGGTGAACCAGGCCATCGACGACCTGCGCGCTTGGGGGCGCGCGCGGGAAGTCGAGGTGGACGCGGACGAGGTCCGCCTGCTCTGCGACTACGCCAGCGACTACCTCAACGTCAACGAACTGGGTGATTTCACCCCCGAGACCTTCGACGAGCTGCTGCTGTCCATCTATCCGCGCAAGGTCATCGCCCCTCCGGAGAGCGCGCCGGAGACCGTCGCCGCCGCCCGCACCCTCGTCGACTACCTCGCCGAGGCGGCCCAGGTGAGCGGCGAGACGGCCACGCGGATGCGCGAGCGGCTCGACCACATCGCCACCCGCATGCCCGACGCGCTCGCCGACCCGGCGAACTTCGGCATGGCCAAGAGCCTGTTCAGCTCCATCGGCCCCGACTCACTCGAGCAGTCGGTCGCCATCCCCTCGGGCGAGCTGCCCGACCTGGGGGAGGCGCCCTGCGACTGCCCCGGCTGCACGCCGCTGCCCGCCGTCCGGCTGGCCGCGCCCGAGGAGCTGCGCGCCGCGCTCCAGGGCGTCCCGATGCTGGCGGAGGAGCCGCTGCCCGCCGGCGGCGACCCGCTGACCGCGTGGGCGCAGCGCGTCTCCCACCTGCTGGAGCAGGACACGGGCGGCGCCGTCACCGGCTCGGCCGAGCTCGACGAGGGCCTCTACGACCTGTTCGACATGATCTACCGGCTCCAGGTGCGGGTGCCCGTCACGGTGATCGGCGACTACCTCGACGAGCTGTCCGGCGAGGGCGAGGCCGACCTGGCCGCCGTGCTGAGCCGGCTGGAGCGTACGGGCATGCTGCG
Organism: Nonomuraea monospora; assembly: GCF_039531895.1. Lineage (NCBI taxonomy): Bacteria > Bacillati > Actinomycetota > Actinomycetes > Streptosporangiales > Streptosporangiaceae > Nonomuraea > Nonomuraea monospora. Next base: position 410,782 of record NZ_BAAAQX010000005.1, on the reverse strand, counting down.
CGTCGCCGGCGACTGCGCGGAGCTGACGCCCCTCGCGGTCTGGGCGCTGCGCGAGCACTACCTCTCCCTCGGCATCGACGCGCCTGAGGCGCCCGACCTGGCCGAGGCCGACGCGCTCGGGCTCATCGAGGGGTTGCTCGAAGGCGTGCCCACCGAGATCGCCGAGGACGACATCAGCCGCTGGCTGTCCGGCAGGGTGCCCGCGGAGGCCGCCGCCGAGCTGCTGGCCGCCGCCTCGGGCGCGCCCGCGGTGGCCCGCGGCATCGCCATCACCATCGTCGACCGCCTCGGCGCCGAGGCCGAGCCCGCCGTCCGCGACCACCTGGACGACCAGGAGCTGCGCCCGCACGCCATCCACTGGCTGGCCGCCAGGAAGCTGCCCGCGCCGCCGCTCACCCAGGACGAGCTGCTCTGGGTCAGCGTCGACATGCTGGCCCTGGCCATGCCCGCCGCCGAGGAGGACCCGGAGATCTTCGCCGAGAACATGGCCGCCTCCGGCCCGCCCGCCCACCTCATCGAGGAGATGTGGCGCGTCGACCACCCCGACGTCGTCGAGGTCCTGGAGCTGCTCGGACGGTCCATCACCGACGGTACGGTGGCCAAGGCGGCACGCAAGGCCGCGTTCAAAGCCCGCTCCCGCGGCATCCGTTGAGTACGCTCATGTGACCGCTGTGCAGTAAGTTTCGTGGGTGGCAAACAACGTCTTCGACCTCTCCGAGCTGCGTAAGCTGATCGATGAGCAGGCCGCCGTGCCTCCACGGCCCCCTGAGGAGACTCACGTGGAGCATGAGGCGCTGACGTTCCCTCCGGTCCTGCTGGCGCCCGACGCCGAGCTGGCCAGGGCGGTGCCCACGGTGCCGCTGGTGGCCGACGCCATCCGGCTCACCACGTGGACGGGCGAGCGCCAGGTCACGCCCTCCGGCCACCTGACCGAGCCCGACGCCGAGACCGCCGCGCGGGAGCTCGGCCTGCCGGCCGCCCGCCTGCGCCTGATCTGGGTCGTCGCGGTCAACACCGGCCTGCTGCAGATCCTCGGCGGCAAGGCCTCGCGCGGGCCGCTGTCGATGCAGCTCACGGTCGAGGCCACGCTGGAGTTCTGGGACGGCGTGGTCATGGACGTCCTCGACCGCGCCGACGAGGGCCTGACCGGCTCGGCCGTGGTCGACGGGCACCTCGCCGAGATGCTGGCCACCATCTACTCCGTGCGGTCGGGGGTGGCCACCGCCAACCTCGCCCGCGGAATCCTGCAGTCCCACGAGGTCGCCTGCGCGCCCGGCGCGGCCGAGATGCGCAAGATCGCCGCCGCGCTGCCCGCGGAGCTGCTGGAGGCCCTGTCGCTGCTGGCGTACTGCGGGCTGGTCGAGCAGACCGCCGCGGGCCGCACCGCGCTCACCCCGCTCGGCGTGTGGGCCATCCGCCGCGATCTGCTGCGCGAGGGCCACGACGCGCCGACCGCCGCCGAGGTGGAGGTGTTCGCCGACCTGTCGGCGGCCGAGCTGGTCGACGCGCTGGTCAAGGGCAGCGCCACGCAGAGCGCGGTGGCCGGGTGGCTGGAGCGCCGCTCGCCCGAGTCGGCCGCCCGCGACCTGATCGAGATCGCCGCCTCCGGCACGGCCGGGCAGCGCGGCGCCGTCGGCGCGATCCTGGAGGAGCTGGGGCCGGAGGCCGAGGCCCCGGTCAGGCAGGCGCTGGAGCATCCGCTGATGCGCCGCTACGCCGCGTCCTGGCTGCACATCCGCGACCTCGCGGCCCCCACGCTCAGCCCCGAGGACCACACCTGGCTCGCGGTCGACTCGCTGGCGGCCCTCATGCACCTGTCGGGCCCCGCCGCCGGCCGCATCGACCCGCCCGAGCCCGGCGAGGACCTGATCAAGCTCGTCGGCGAGATGCCCGCGGTCGGCCACCCCGACACGATCGCCGTCCTCGACATGCTCGCCGGCGCCCACGACGACAAGGCCGTGGTCAAGGCGGCACGCAAGGCCGCGATGAAGGCCCGTTCGCTGGAGCACGCGCGCCGCAGCGGCTAGCAGACCGACTGACCGGGCCACCTGGCTGGGCCACCTGGCTGGGCCCGCACCTGCACTAAACTGGGCTGATCCACGCTTGAGAACGGAGTCACCCCCTTGGCGATCCAGTCGATCCGGCTGTTCGGAGATCCGGTGCTGCGCACCGCGGCGGCCCCCGTCGTCGACTTCGACAAGGAGCTGCGCAAGCTGGTCAAGGACCTCACGGACACGATGATGGACGCCCCCGGTGCCGGCCTGGCGGCCCCGCAGATCGGCGTCGGGCTGCGGGTGTTCACCTACTACGTCGACGACCGGCTCGGCCACCTGGTCAACCCCGACCTCGACCTGTCCGGCGACCTCGACGAGGAGGGCGAGGAGGGCTGCCTGTCCTTCCCCGGCCTGTCGTTCCCGACGCCGCGCGCCATCCGCGCCGTCGCCAAGGGCTTCGACATGCACGGCGAGCCGGTCACGCTGGAGGGCACCGACCTCATGGCCAGGTGCTTCCAGCACGAGACCGACCACCTCGACGGCATCCTGTTCATCGACCGGATGGACCCCAAGCAGCGCAAGCTGGCCATGAAGGCCGTGCGCGAGGCGGAGTGGAGCGGCCTGTCCGCCCCGGTCATCAAGGTCTCGCCGCACGCCACCGGCGGAAGGGCGCTCTGACAGCATGCGTCTGGTCTTCGCGGGCACGCCCGAGACGGCACTCCCGTCACTGCGCACCCTGATCGACTCGCCCCGGCACGAGGTCGTCGCGGTCGTCACCCGCCCCGACGCCCAGTCGGGCCGCGGCCGCAAGGTCCACCCCTCGCCGGTGGCCGAGCTCGCGGAGGAGGCCGGCATCGAGGTGCTGCGCCCGCCGAAGGCCGGCGACCCCGCCTTCCTCGACCGGCTCAGGGAGCTGGAGCCCGACTGCTGCCCCGTGGTCGCCTACGGCGCCCTGCTGCCGCAGTCGGCGCTCGACGTGCCCCGGCACGGCTGGATCAACCTGCACTTCTCGATCCTGCCCGCCTGGCGCGGCGCGGCGCCCGTCCAGCACGCGGTCCTGCACGGCGACGAGATCACCGGCGCGACCACGTTCCAGATCGTCAAGGAGCTCGACGCCGGCCCCGTCTACGGCGTCGTCACCGAGGAGGTCCGCGACTCCGACACCAGCGGGGCGCTGCTGGAGCGGCTGTCGGTCTCCGGCGCGGGCCTGCTCGCCGCCACCCTCGACGGCGTCGAGGACGGCACCCTGGAGGCCCGCCCGCAGCCCGCCGACGGCGTCACGATCGCCCCCAAGATCTCCGTCACCGACGCCCGCGTCGACTGGACCAAGCCCGCCATGCGCGTCGACCGGCTGATCAGGGCCTGCACGCCCAACCCGGGCGCGTGGAGCGAGTTCCGCGGGCAGCGCGTCAAGCTGGGGCCCGTGCGGGTGGTGCCAGGCGAACGGCTGGCGGCCGGCGAGATCGTCGCGTCCAAGACGTCCGTGCTGGTCGGGACGGCCAGCGACGCCGTCGAGCTGGGCGAGGTGCAGCCGCAGGGCAAGCGGCTGATGGGGGCCGTCGAATGGGCCCGCGGGGTCCGCCCGGAGAGCAAGGAGCTCTTCGGGTGACCGGGCGTGCCGCGAGTGAGAGTTGAGCGGATGAAGACCAGGGGGCAGCAGGGGTCCGGCGGCAGGGGCGGCGACGACCGCTCGGGCAGGCCCCGCAGACCGTCGCGCGACCCGGCCCGCAACGCCGCCTACGACGTGGTGCGCGCGGTTGACGAGCGCGACGCGTACGCCAACCTGCTGCTGCCGCGCCTGCTGCGCGAGCGCGGCATCAAGGGGCGCGACGCCGCGCTGGCCACCGAGCTGGCGTACGGGACGCTGCGCGGGCTCGGCACCTACGACGCCATCATCGAGATGTGCAGCGACCGCGCGCCCGACCCCGACGTGCGCGACGCGCTGCGGCTCGGCGCCCACCAGCTCCTGCGCATGCGCGTCCCGCCGCACGCCGCCGTCGGCACCACCGTCGATCTGGTACGGCTGCGCATCGGCCAGGGGGCCGCCAAGTTCGTCAACGCGGTGCTGCGCAAGATCGGCTCCAGGACGCTGGAGGAGTGGGTGCCCATCGTGGCGCCCGACCCCGCCGACGACCCCGTCGGGCACCTCGCGGTCGCCTACGGGCATCCGCGCTGGATCGTCTCCGCGTTCCGCGACGCGCTGGGCTCGTCCGACGAGATGGCCGAGCTGCTCGACGCCGACAACGCCCGGCCGCTGGTGACGCTCGTCTCGCGGCCTGGGCGCAGCTCGGTGGAGGAGCTGCTGGACGCCGGCGCCCTTCCTGGGCGGTACTCGCCGTACGCCGCCTATCTGCGCGAAGGGGATCCCGGGCAGATCGAGGCCGTCGCCGAGACCCGGGCGGCGGTGCAGGACGAGGCCAGCCAGTTGGTTGCGCTGGCGCTCACCCGGGTGCCGGTCGGTGGCGACGGTGATGAGCTGTGGCTCGACATGTGCGCGGGGCCTGGCGGAAAGGCCGGGCTGCTGGACGCGATCGCCGACCACGGGGATCTGGCCGGATTGCGGAGCGAGGCCGACCGGCGCGCGGCCGGCGACGACGCCTCACGACCGGGCACGTCCGACGGCGGCACCCGCTCGGACACACCGGGCAGCGGCGCGGGCTCGCCCGCGGCGGGCGGCGGCATGCGCTCGGACGTTCCCGGGGCTTTCCCCGGTGGGGCGCGGGTGCTCGCCGCCGACGTGCAGTACCACCGGGCGCGGCTGGTCTGGCAGACCACCAGGAGCGCGTCCGTCGTCACCGCCGACGGCACCGAGCCCGCGTGGCGGCCGGGCGTCTTCGACCGGGTGATGCTCGACGCCCCCTGCACCGGTCTCGGCGCCCTGCGGCGGCGGCCGGAGGCGCGCTGGCGGCGCGACCCGGCGGGCATCGCCGACCTCGGCAAGCTGCAGCGGCGGCTGCTGGAGACGGCGCTCGACGCCGTGCGCCCCGGCGGCGTCGTGGCGTACGTGACGTGCTCGCCTCACCTGGCCGAGACCCGGGTCGTGGTGGGCGACGTGCTGGCCCGCAGGAAGGACGCCGAGCAGCTCGACGCCCGCGCCTACCTGCCCGAGGTCGAGGCGCTGGGCGACGGGCCGCACGCCCAGTTCTGGCCGCACCGGCACGGCACCGACGCGATGTTCCTGGCGCTGCTGCGCAGGACCTCCTGACGCCGTCCCCGGCCGTGTGATGGATCTCCTGGACGACCTTCACCTGGCGGAGCTGGCACCCATCGTGTGGCTCCAGAGCTGGCCCGACGCCGTCCGGCCGGTGATGGAGCTGGTGTCGGTGCTCGGCACGGACACGTTCTTCCTGCTCTGCCTGCCGCTGCTCTACTGGTGCGTCAACCCGGGGCTCGCGCTGCGGCTGGGGCTCGCCGTCCTGACGGCGGCCGCCTCCAACGCGGTGCTCAAGCTCGCCGCCCACCAGCCCAGGCCGTACTGGATCGACGCCAGGATCCACCCGTACTCCATCGAGCAGACCTTCGGGCTGCCCTCAGGACACGCCCAGATCGGCACCGTGGGGCTGGGCTGGATCGCCGCGACGGTGGCCAGGCCGTGGGCGTGGTGGGGGGCCGCGGTGGTCGTCGGGCTGGTGTGCCTGAGCAGGGTGTACCTCGGGGTGCACTTCATCTCGGACGTGGTCGTCGGCGTGCTGCTCGGCATCGTGGTGCTGCTGCTCGTCCGGCGGCTGGAGCGGCCGGTCACGGTGTGGTGGCGCGGGCAGGCGCTGTGGGTGCAGCTCGCCGCGTCCGCTGTGCTGTCCGTCGCGCTGCTGGGGTGCGCGGCGCTCGCCAACGTGCCGTACGGCGGGTGGGTGGTGCCGCCGGGGTGGAGCTCGGCGGGGGCCATCGATCCCGAGGGGCTGGAGACCGTCGTCACCATGGCGGGGGTGCTGCTGGGGACGCTCGCCGGGGCGTCCCTGATGTACCGGCTGGGGTGGTTCGACGCGGGCGGCACGCTGCGGGCGCGGGCCGGGCGGTGGGTGATCGGGACCGTTGTGGCGGTGCTCATCTGGTACGTCGAGCGTGAGGTGCTGCCGGAGGGCGTTGTGGGGACGTATGTGGCTTATGCGGTGCTGACGTTGTGGGTGCAGGTGGGGGCGCCGCTGCTGTTCATCAGGCTCGGGCTGATGGCCGGGGGCCGCGAACGCGGAGGCGTCCGGCAGGGCGGGGCGGCGTGAGTCACTAGACTAGGGGGATCATGGCCGTACAGATCTCGCCCAGCATCCTCGCCGCCGACTTCGCCAGGCTCGCCGACGAGGCCGCCGCCGTGCCCAACGCCGACTGGCTGCACGTCGACGTCATGGACTACCACTTCGTGCCCAACCTGACCCTCGGGCTGCCCGTGGTCGAGGCGCTGCACAAGGCGACCGACACGCCGCTCGACTGCCACCTCATGATCGCCGACCCCGACCGCTGGGCGCCGCAGTACGCGGAGGCGGGGGCGGGCAGCGTGACCATCCACGCCGAGGCGGCCAAGGCGCCCATCCGCACGCTGCGCGAGATCCGCTCGCTCGGCGCCAGGGCGGGGCTCGCGCTCAACCCGGCCACCGCCGTCGACCCGTACGAGGATCTGCTCGGCGAGGTCGACATGCTGCTGCTGATGACCGTGGAGCCGGGGTTCGGGGGGCAGAAGTTCCTCGACGTGGTGCTGCCCAAGGTGCGGCGGGCCCGAGAGCTGATCGGGCGGCACGGGGGGCGGGTCTGGCTGCAGGTCGATGGGGGAGTGGACGCCGGCACCATCGAGCGGTGCGCGGAGGCGGGGGCCGACGTGTTCGTGGCGGGCAGTGCCGTCTACGGGGCGTCCGACCCGGTGGCGGCGATCGACGAACTACGCGCCGCCGCCAACCGCGCCGTCTCCTGATCGCGCCCTCCGCTGATCGCGCCGTCTCCTGATCGCGCCGTCCCCCGAGTCAGCCGTCTCGTCCCCGCGCCGGTCCTGGGTGTGCCGTTTCCCGGCATGGCCGTCCGTTGACATGAAGGTCGCCCTACCTGGGTAACTATCCACTTATGAGCGACCATGGGATCTTCGGGCCCCGCTCGGTGACGTGGCGGGTGATGGGTGAGCCGATCCTGCTCGTGGGCGGTTTCCGCGCGTTGCTGATGCAGGGGCTGCACCCGAGGGCGATGCGCGGCGTGCTGCAGAACTCGGCGCTGATGGATCCGCAGGAGGCCTGGTCCCGGTTCGTACGGACCACCGAGTTCGTCCGCGTCCGCACCTATGGCACCCATGCCGAGGTCGAGCGCGCCGGACGCCGCGTCCGTAAGATCCACGCCAAGCTGACCGCGCACGACCCCGACACCGGGGCCACCTTCCGCCTCGACGATCCTGAAGCGCTGCGCTGGGTGCACGTGGGCGAGGTCGACTCGTACCTGTCGGTCGCCCGCCGCGCCGGGGTGCGGCTGTCGGACGCGGAGGCCGACTCGTTCGTGGCCGAGTGGCGGCGGGCCGCCGAGGTCGTCGGGCTGGCGCGGGAGGACGTGCCCGGCTCGGTGGCGGAGTTGCACGACTACATCGAGGCCGAACGCCCAGGGCTGCGCTTCGTGCCCGAGGCCGCCCATCCGCTGCGCCTGTCGCTGAACGCCCCGCTGCCGCGCCTGCTCACCCCGCTCAAGCCGGCGATGCCCGCGCTGACGCTGCTGGCGTTCGCGACGCTCCCGCGCTGGGCCAGGCGGTTGTACGGGCTGCCCGCCACCCCGGTCGAGGACCTGTGGGCCACCGCCACCCTGCGCACCCTGCACACGGGGCTCGGGCTGGTGCCTGGGCACGTGCGGTACAGCCCGGCGGCGCGCCGCGCGCATCGGCTGATGGCCGCCTGAAGCAATCGCTTGGTTGTTTTTCGGGGGGTGGTCGCATGCTCGGGTATCGGCATGGCAAACTGGTAGGAGAAGAGAGCTAGCGTGCTCCGGGGTCGGTGAAATTCCGAACCGGCGGTGACAGTCCGCGACCCGGCCGATGCCATCGGCCGGTTGACTCGGTGAAATTCCGGGACCGACGGTTAAAGTCCGGATGGGAGGAAGCGCGCGAGGTTGTCCGGCGTCCCAGCCGGGCGGCCTGCCATGAGGGCACCTGTCGCACTCATGGCGAAATATCCCCCGGGGCCCGCCGTGGCTTGAAGCTACTGGCGAGTAGGAGACCCGGGGTTGATGACACCCGCACAGGACGCCGCCCACATGGCGCGCGCCGTCGAGCTGGCCGCGCGCGGTCACGGCACCACCAGCCCCAACCCCGTCGTGGGCTGCGTCGTGCTCGACGCCGCCGGGCAGGTCGCCGGTGAGGGCTTCCACGCGTACGCCGGCGGGCCGCACGCCGAGGTCGTCGCGCTCGCACAGGCGGGGGAGCGGGCCAGGGGCGGCACCGCGTACGTGACGCTGGAGCCCTGCGACCACACCGGGCGCACCGGGCCTTGCAGCCTCGCGTTGCTGGAGGCGGGGGTGGCGCGGGTGGTGATCGCCGTGTCCGATCCCAACCCCAAGGCGGCCGGTGGGGCCGCGCGGCTGCGGGCGCGTGGAGTGGCTGTCACGGCCGGGGTGCTGGCCGAGGCTGCTGAGCGGGGGAATGAGGAGTGGCTGACGTATGTGCGGCTTGGGCGGGCTCATGTGACGTGGAAGTTCGCGGCGACGTTGGACGGGCGGTCGGCGGCTGAGGACGGGACCAGTAAGTGGATCACCTCGGCTGAGGCCAGGGAGGACGTGCATCGGTTGCGGAGGGCCGCTGATGCGATCGTCGCCGGGATCGGCACGGTGCTGGCCGACGACCCGCAGCTCACCGCCCGCACGGGTGGGCGGCCCGAAGACGCGGGCAAAGGCACGAGCGCTGGCGAAGGCGCGGGAGCTGGCGAAGGCGCGGGCACAGGCGCGGGAGCTGGCGAAGGCATAGGCCAGGGCGCGGGTGCAGGGGCGGAAGCGGGCGAAGGCGTAGGCCAGGGCGCGGGTGCAGGGGCGGAAGCGGGCGAAGGTGTAGGCCAGGGCGCGGATGCGGGCGCGGGCGAAGGCGTGAGCCAAGGCGCTGGCGTTGCCACCGGTGCCGGGCGGCGGCGGGGGCCGTTGCGGGTTGTGGTCGATCCTGACGCCCGGACACCTCCGTCCGCCCGCGTCCTGGACGACCAGGCCCCCACGCTCATCGCCGTGGCCGACGACACCGGCACCGACCTCAAGGCGGACCTCCTGCGCCTGCCCCGCCACGACAAGGGCCTGGACCTGGAGGCCCTCCTGCGGGAGCTGGCCGCGCGCGACGTGGTGAGCGTGTTCCTGGAGGGCGGCCCGACGCTGGCCGGTTCGTTCGTGCGGCGAGGGCTGGTCGACCGGGTGGTGGCATATCTGGCGCCGGCGTTGCTGGGTTCGGGACAGGCGGCGCTGGGCGCGGCAGGGGCGGGGACGATCGGCGACCTCCACCGCCTGAGATTTGACGAAATTTCCACTATCGGGCCGGATCTGCGGCTTGTTGCCCGGCCCACCCCCACACCAGGCACTCAACCAGGCACTCAATCAGGCAGGGAGAAGTGATGTTCACCGGAATCATTGAGGAAAAGGGCGAAGTGGTGGCCATCGAGCAGGCGGGCGGCGGCGCCCTGCTGTCGGTGCGCGGCCCGGTCGTGACCTCCGACGCCAAGCACGGCGACTCGATCGCCGTCAACGGCGTGTGCCTCACGGTCGTCGAGGTCAAGGACGACGTGTTCACCGTGGACGTGATCAGGGAGTCGCTGGACCGCAGCTCCTTGGGCGGCCTGGCCGAGGGCTCCGCGGTGAACCTGGAGCGCGCCGTGCGCGCCGACCAGCGGCTCGGCGGCCACATCGTGCAGGGCCACGTGGACGGCACGGCGGTCCTGCTGTCCCGCGACCCCGGCGAGAGCTGGGACGACCTGCGCTTCTCCCTGCCGGGGCCGATCGCCCCGTACGTGGCGGAGAAGGGGTCGATCGCCATCGATGGAATCAGCCTGACGGTGACGACGGTTGACGACGACGGCTTCGGCGTGAGTCTCATCCCGACGACGCTGAAGCTCACCACGATGGGCGAGCGGCAGGTGGGTGACGTGGTCAACATCGAGGTGGACGTGATCGCGAAGTATGTGGAGAGGCTGGTGGTCAGGCAATGAACTGGCTAAACGCCGGGTTCGAGGTTTTCGGCACGCATGTCCTGTGGACCGACCTGGTGGGCAACATCGCCGCCCTGGCCACAGTCCTGCTCGCCATGCGCAAGTCGATGTGGACGTGGCCGGTGCAGTTCGCCGGGGCGGTGCTGCTGTTCGCCGCCTCGATCAACGCGCACGTCACGGGTAACGCGCTGAAGCAGGTGCTGTTCGCGGGCCTGGCGGTCTACGGCTGGTGGGCGTGGCGGCGCGGCACGCAGGACGGGAAGCAGCTGGCGGTCAGGCCCGCCCACTGGTGGGAACGGTCGATGCTGATCGGCGTCATGCTGCTGGGCACGGCCGCGATCGGGGTGCTGTTCTACGTGACGGGCCTGTCGTGGGGCGCTTCGGTGCCGGGCGTCAAGGGCATGGTGCTGGTGGCCGCCGACGCCTACATCTTCGTCGGCAGCGCGGCGGCGACCTGGGCGCAGGGCAGGGCGCTGGTGGACTTCTGGATCGTGTGGGTGGCGGTGGACCTGGTCGGGGTGCCGCTGGCGTTCAGTTCGGGATTGGTGGTGTCCGGAGCCGTGTACGGCGTCTTCTTCGTCCTGGTCATGGTCGGTTTCGTGAAATGGCTGCGTGAATACCGCACGGGGCCCCTGGCGGTGCCGGCGGTGGCCCGGTGAGCGACATCAAGCTCGACCCGATCGAGCGCGCGATCGAGGACATCCGCAACGGCAAGCCCGTGGTGGTGGTGGACGACGCGAACCGGGAGAACGAGGGCGACCTCATCTTCGCCGCGGCCAAGGCCACGCCGGAGCTGTGCACGTTCACCATCAGGCACACCAGCGGCATGATCTGCGTGGCCATGGAGGGCAAGGAGCTCGACCGGCTGGGCCTGCCGCTCATGGTGTTCCACAACAAGGAGCGCATGCGCACGGCGTACACGATCACCGTGGACGCCCGCGACGGCGTCACCACGGGCATCTCGGCGGCCGACCGGGCCAGGACCATCCGCACGCTCGCCGACTCGGCGACCGAGCCCAACGAGCTGGTCCGCCCCGGTCACGTCTTCCCGCTGCGCTACCACGAGGGCGGCGTGCTGGCCCGGCGCGGCCACACCGAGGCGGCGGTCGACCTGTCCAGGCTGGCCGGGCTGTCGGCGGCCGGCGCGCTGGCCGAGGTGGTCAACGACGACGGCACCATGGCCAGGCTGCCGGAGCTGCGCCGCTTCGCCGACGAGCACGATCTGGCGCTGGTCTCCATCGAGCAGCTCGTCGACTACCGGCGGCGGGCCGAGAGCATGGTCACCAGGGTCGCCGAGACGCGGCTGCCGAACACGTACGGGATGTGGCGGGCGTTCGGGTACGCCAGCGCGCTCGACGGCGGCGAGCACGTCGCGCTGGTCTTCGGCGACCTGGACGACGGCGAGAACGTGCTGGTCAGGGCGCACTCGGAGTGCCTGACGGGCGACGTGTTCGGCTCGATGCGCTGCGACTGCGGGGTGCAGCTCGACCACGCCATGTCGGCCATCGCGCAGGAGGGCCGCGGGGTGGTCGTCTACCTGCGCGGGCACGAGGGCAGGGGGATCGGCCTGCTGGCGAAGCTGAAGGCGTACAGCCTCCAGGACAACGGCAGCGACACCGTGGACGCCAACCTGGAGCTGGGGCTGCCGGTGGACGCGCGGGAGTTCTCCAACGCGGGGCAGATCCTGGCCGATCTCGGGGTGAAGTCGATCCGGCTGCTCACCAACAACCCGGCCAAGCTCAAGGGCATGGACGGGTACGGCATCAAGGTTCTCGGCCGCGAGCCCATGCCCGTGGCGATGAACCCGTACAACGAGCGGTATTTGAAGGCCAAGCGCGAACGCCTCGGCCACGACATCTCTGAGGCCTCGTGAACAAGGAGAGCGAATGAGCGGGGAAGGACGGCCGGGCGTCGCGGTGCCCGACGCGGCAGGGCTGACGGTGGGCGTGGTGGCGGCGAGCTGGCACGCCAAGATCACCGACCAGCTCGTCTCACGCGCCGTGCAGGCCTGCGACGACAGCGGCGCCAGCGCGACCGTGGTGCGGGTGGCGGGCTCGCTGGAGATCCCGGTGGTGGCCCAGGCCCTGGCCCGCCGCTGCGACGCGGTGGTGGCGCTGGGCGCGGTCATCCGCGGCGAGACGGCCCACTTCGAGTACGTGTGCGACTCGGTGACGTCGGGCCTGACCAGGATCTCGCTGGACGAGGAGACGCCGATCGGCAACGGCGTGCTCACGTGCGAGAGCCTCGACCAGGCGGTCGATCGCTCCGGCCTGCCGGGCAGCAAGGAGGACAAGGGGTATGAGTCGACCATCGCCGCGCTCGAGACCGCCCTCCTCCTGAGGACCCTCGCCTGACCTACGGTAGGTTCTCCTCGTGCCAGAGCCCGTATCCCCTCCGCCCCTGCCCGTCACCTGGCGTCCGCGCCGGGGCCGCGTCGTCGCCTACGGCTTCGCGGTCGTGATCGTGCTGGGGGCGGTGGTGATGGCGGTCCTCATCGCGCAGCCGTTCAAGCTGCCCGACCGGGTGGCGATCGTGGCGTTCGGCTGCGCGGTGGCCTGGGTGCTGCATCTGCTGGGGCGGGTGCGGGTGGAGGCCGACGACGAGGGCCTCACGATCGTCAACGCGATGCGTACGCAGCGGGTGACGTGGCCGGAGGTGCTGGAGGTCACGATGGTGACAGGCGATCCGTGGCCGCGGCTCGACCTGTCCGACGGGCGTACGGTCAGCGCCATGGGGATCCAGGGCTCGGAGAAGGCCCGCGCCCGTCAGGCCACGGCGGAGCTGCGGGCGCTGATCAGGGAGCGCGGCGAGGCGCGGGAGAGGTGATCAGACGCGCGAGCACATCTGCACCCGTGACGTGGGCCTGCCCGGCACGACGATCCCGGCCGGGTCGAGGATCACGAGCGCGCGGCGCGGCTGCACAGCAGCACCGTGCGCGGCCATGACAGGCTGCCGATCGTCCTGTGACGGTCACATGAAGTTGCGGGTGTGCAGGGCGGACAGCTCGGCGGCCTCGTCCGGCGGGAAGCCCAGGCGCACCAGGCGGTTCCTGCGCCCCTCGAACATGTCGGCCTGCAGGCGCTGCACGACCGCGTGGCCCTCGGCGACGGCGGCCGGCGACCACGAGCCGGCGGCCAGCAGCGTCAGCGCGTCGAAGACGTCCTCGTTGAGCCCGGCGGTGTCGGCCAGCAGGTCGTGGCGGCGTTCGATCGCTCCCCGGAGCCGGCCGCGGAAGGCGGGGTCGCGCCGGGACTGCTCGGCCAGGTGGGCGACGCCGAACGCGACGTGGCGGGCCTCGTCCTGGTGCGCCAGCTCGGCGATGCGCCGGGTGACGGGGTCGGGGGCGTGCCGGTGCAGGAAGGACAGCAGGTTGAGGAAGCTGCCCTCGCCGAGCACGGAGAGCAGGAACGAGGCCAGGGAGAAGTCCGGCTCGGCCAGCAGCGACGTGAGCGAGGCGCGCCCGCCGACCGAGGAGGTGCCCAGCTCCGCGCCGTGCAGCGTGGCCCGCCGGGAGAACACCTCGATGTGCCGGGCCTCGTCGGCCGCCTGGACGGCGAGGAGCTGCATCACCTCGCGGAAGTGCGGGTGCACCCTGGCCAGCAGCCTGGCCGGGACGACCAGCGCGGCCTGCTCGTTCTCCACCAGGTAGGTCATCACCTGGACGACGGCCGCCTCCACCTCGGCGGGCAGGCCGCCGCCGGCCTCCCAGTCGATGGCCGTCGCCGGATCCCACTGCCTGGCGGCGGCCTGCGCGTACAGGGCGGGGGCCAGGTCGGCCCAGACGACCTCCTTGCGGTCGAGGTCGAACGGCGCCGGCGGGCCGCCGGGCTCGACGAGGGCGCCGCGGGCGGCGAGCCCCCAGTGCGCGGGCGGGTGGGACACGACGCCGGAGACGCCCGCGCCGCCGGCGCGCTCGGCCCGCGCCCAGCGGACGTGAGCCGTGGGGCCGGGCGTGATCCAGGCGCGCACGCTCGAAGTTCCCGCGGGCGGGATCTCCAGCCGGTGGCCCTCCTTGCGGCACCAGGCGGACAGGTGGACGAGGAGGGCGTCGTGGTCGCCGGCGACGCCGAGCCGGCCGCCGGGCGGGAGGGCCGCCAGTTCCCCGCGGATGATCGTCCGGGCGCCCTGGTCGAACCCGATGCCCGCGAGGCGGGCGATCCGGTCGGTCAAGGCCGGTAGTCCGCGGCCGTGATCCGGCCGGCCGGGTCGTAGAAGGAGGCCGCGTCCACCGCGCTCTCCAGGGCCGCGTAACCCGTGGTGCGGCCGGGCAGCCACGCGGTGAGCCCTTCGAGGTCGAGGAGCGGGCGCACCTCGGGGTCGGCGTAGGACATGCCGGTCAGGAGCCTGCCGAACTCCTGGACCGGCTCGCGTGGGGCCGTTCCCGCGATGGTCATGTTGCAGTGGTCGTAGGGGTCGGTCAGGTGCAGGATCCGGGTGGATCCGGCGGGCAGGGTGCCCTCCTGGCCGAAGAGCAGGTGGTTGGCGTCCAGCATGCAGGCCGCGGCGACCTCGCCGGCGAGCAGCGCCCGCGCGGCGTCGCGCTCGCCGCCGACGTGGTCGCCGTGCAGGCCCACGCCGACCTGGAAGAGCCGGACGTCGAACTCGGCCCCCTGTCGGCGCAGGTCGTGCAGGGGCAGCAGGGTGGCCTGCGGCGAGTCGGCGGCGCCCACGCCGACGAGCCGGCCCTTGAGCCCGGAGACCTGGTCGATGCCCGAATCGGCCCGGACCACCACGACCGATCGCAGGTCGCGGTCGGTGTCGCGCATCACCAGCGGGTACACCGGGTCGTCCCGGCCCGCGGTCAGGCGCTGGGCCCTGACCCAGGCGAGCGGGGAGTTCCACGCGGCGTGGATCCGTCCGGCGACGAGGTCCTCGACCTGGCGTTCGTAGTGCGAGTACAGCACGAAGTCGAACGGCAGGCCCTGCCGCGCCAGCCAGGCGCGGAACCCCGCCCAGATCGTCACCACCTTCGGGTCGTACGCCACGGCCCCCATCAGCAGAGTCACGAAGGTCCTCCGTCGAGCAGCGGCAGGCCGAAGGAGAGGCGGCCGACGAAGTCGTGCAGCGCCTCCGTGGTGGGCGCCATGACCCGGGCGGCGAGCGCGTCGCGGAAGCGCCGCTCGATGCCGAGGTCGCGGCGCAGCGCCGAGCCGCCGCACAACCGCATGACCTCGTCGGCGACCTCGATGGCGGCCTCGGCCGCGACGGCCTTGACCTGCAGCACCCGCAGCGTCGCGTCGTCGCGGCCGGTCTCCAGCGCGGTGAGCACGTCGTGCAGGAAGGCCTGTACCTGGTCGCGCCGGATGGCGGCGCGGGCGAAGGCCGCGCGGGCGGAGGGCTGGTCGGCCAGTCTCTGCCCGAGGTGCTCCAGGCGGGTGCCGGCGACGTGCGCGGAGGCCGCGGTGACGAGGGCGTCGATGACGCCCAGGGAGAAGGCCGCGTTCAGGACGAGGAAGGTCGGCAGCGCGGTGGCCAGCGCGATGTCCAGGCCGGCGCCGTCCGCGCCGAGCATGCTCCGGGGACGCACGCCGCCGGCGGTCATCGGGCTGGAGGCGTTGCCGCGCAGCCCGATGGCGTCGAACGGGCCGCCGACCGAGAGCCCCGGCGCGTCGCCGGGCACCAGCCAGAGCGTCATCGGGCCTGGGGCGGCCAGCGGCAGGCTGGACCACACGTACCCGTCGGCCTCGCCCGCGGCGGTGACGAAGCTCTTGCGGGCGTCGAGCCGGATGCCGCCCTCGCTCCCGGCGGCCGTGCCCAGCGGCGCCCAGAAGTGGCTGCGCGAGCCCACCTCGGAGAAGGCGAGCGTGGTGAGGTGCTCGCCGCGCGCGATGTCCCGGCGGACCTCGTCCGGGCCGTGCGCCTCGATCACGGCGGTCGCCGCGTAGTGCATGAGGACGACCATCGCGGTGGAGCCGCACGCCGCCGCCAGGTGGCGGACCACCCCGGCGGCGGCGGCGAGCCCCTGACCGGCGCCGCCGGCCTCGGCGGCGCTGGTCAGGCCGAGCAGGCCGGCCTTGCCGAGGGCGTACTTGGCGGCGCGCGGGAAGACGCCGCCGCCATCGACCTCCTCGGCCTGTGGTGTCACGATCGCGTCGATCACGGCCGCCAGAGCTTCGGTCAAGGCTTCACCTTGAGGATCTTGTCGTCGTCGGGGCCGGGGACGCCGAGCTGGTCGCGGTTGCTGGTGGTGAGCCAGAGGCCGCCGTAGGGGGACTTGATGACCGTCCGCAGCCGGCCGTACTGGCCGGTGAAGTGCGCGACGGGCGTGCCGACGCCGGCGCCCTGGAGCGGGATGGCCCACAGCCGCTGGCCGCGCAGGCCGGCGATGTAGATGACATTGCCGCTGATGGCGAGCCCGCTGGGGGACGCTTCGGCGGGCGTCCACTGCAGGAGCGGGTCGACGTAGCCGGGCGTGCCCGTCTGGCCCTCGACGACCGGCCAGCCGTAGTTGGCGCCCGGCGTGATCAGGTTGAGCTCGTCCCAGGTGGCCTGGCCGAACTCCGAGGCCCACAGGCGTCCCTGGTGGTCCCAGTCGAAGCCCTGCACGTTGCGGTGGCCGAGAGTGTAGACGGGCGAGCCGGGGAACGGGTTGCCGGGGGCGGGCGCGCCGGTGGCGGTGATGCGCAGGATCTTGCCGCCGAGGCCGGCCGGGTCCTGGGAGTTGGCGGGGACGCCGGCGTCGCCGGTTCCGACGTAGAGGAAGCCGTCGGGGCCGAACGTGATCCGCCCGCCGAGGTGGGAGGTGCCGGTCGGGATGCCGGTCAGCACCGGCTCGGGGGCGCCGAGCGCGCCGTGCGTGTAACGCATGCGTACGATCCGCTGGTCGGTCACGCCCGTGTGGTAGGCGTAGACGTAGCGGTCCTTCCAGAAGTGCGGGGAGACGGCCAGGCCCATCAGGCCGCCCTGGCCGGTCGCGTTGACGTCGGGGACGACGCCGACCTCGCGGACGGGCTTGCCGGGGACGATCGACACGATCCTCGCGGTGTTGCGCTCGCTGACGAGGGTCTCTCCGTTGGGCAGGAACGCCACGCCCCAGGGGATCTGGAGGTTGGTGGCCACGGTGCCGGTGACGACGGGACCGTTCGGCTCGTCGGCGTACACGGGCTGCGCGCCGAGAAGGGCCACCGTCAGACCTAAGAGCAGCGCTCCTGCGCGCCTTCTCCGTCCTCGCCTGGCCTCTGACACGAACGATGGAAACGGCAATTCGCTATCCCTTCACGAAAGACACCAGGGCCGGGTCGAGCGGGAACGCTGGGACGCCCGTTTCCATGATCACGGAGACGTCCGGAAAGGAATGTAACGGGTGGTTTTGGTCTGGTCAATAGACCCGTCAAACGGCCGCTTATCCCCTTTGGCCGGAATGCCTATTCAATGGCGGCACAAAAAAGCGGTGCCCGCGCTCACTCCTCCGGCGGCACGCCGAGCACGGCGTCCAGCAGTGCGTCGTCGTCCTCGGCCGGCACCGCGCGCAGGTCGAGCAGGCATCGGCCGCCCTCCACGCGCGCGAGGACGGGCGGCTCCGCCCGGCGCAGCACGGCGGCTATGGCCCCGTCCAGCGCGACGGCGGCGCTCGGCAGCACCACCCCGGGCGCCCCGCCGCCGCCGACCACGCTCTGGCTGCCGACGGCCTCGGCGTCGATCCCCTTGTCACGCAGCCGGGCCGCCAGGCTCTCGGCGCGGGCGCGCAGCGCGGCCTGGCCGGCGTGCAGGCTCTCCCAGGTCGGGGTCGGCGGGCCGGCGACCGTGGCCTCCAGCGCCGCCAGCGTGATCTTGTCCACCCGGAGCGCGCGGGCCAGAGGATGGCGGCGCAGCCGCTCCACGAGCTCGGCGCGGCCGAACAGCAGGCCGCACTGGGGGCCGCCGAGCAGCTTGTCGCCGCTGGTGGTGACCAGGTCGGCGCCCTCGTTGAGCCAGGTCGTGACGTCGGGCTCGCGGGGCAGCAGCGGCTCGGGGGTCAGCAGGCCCGAGCCGGCGTCGCCGACGAGCGGGACGCCCCGCTCACGGCACAGCTCCGCCAGCCGCGCCACCGGGACGTCGGCCGTGAAACCCTCGATCCGGTAGTTGGACGGGTGCACCTTCAGCACCATCCCCGTCCGCGGCCCGATCGCCCCGGCGTAGTCGGCGAGCGAGGTGCGGTTGGTCATGCCGACCTCGCGCAGCCGCGCCCCCGTGGAGACGAGCAGGTCGGGCAGGCGGAAACCGTCGCCGATCTCGATCAGCTCGCCCCGGCTGATCACGATCTCGCCGCCCGCCGCGAGCGCGGTGGCCGCCAGCGCGAGCGCGGCGGCGTTGTTGTTCACCACGTGCGCCGCCTCGGCCGCGGGAACCGCGGCGGCGAGCGCGGCCAGCGCGGTGCGTCCCCGCCGGCCCCGGCCGCCCGTGCCGAGATCGAGCTCGACGTCCGTGACGCCGGCGGCCAGCTCCACCGCCTGGCGGGCGGCAGCCGACAGCGGGGCGCGGCCCAGGTTGGTGTGCAGCAGCACGCCAGTGGCGTTGATCACCGGACGCAGGCCGGCGGCGGAGCCCGGCAGTGACTCCAGCACGGCGGCCAGGACGTCCGACGGCGGCAGGTCGCCCTTCCTCGCGTGCTCCTGCGCGGCCACGATCAGGGCCTTGACCTGGGCGTGGCCGAACCGCCTGCGGGCCTCGGCCAGCCGGGGGTGGGCGAGCAGGGCGTCCGTCCTGGGGATGGATCGGCGAGGGTCTGTCACGTCAGGGACGTCCGATCGGCGTGTTCTTGCGGGGGCGTTCTTGTGGGAGGAGGAGCCGGGCGGCGTCGGTCAGCGCGGCGGCGGCCGTCTCGACGTCGCCTGTGGTGCTGCCGCGGCCCAGCGACAGCCGCACCGCGCCCAGCGCCCGGCCGGCATCCAGGCCCATGGCCGACAGCACGGGCGAGGGGGTGCGCGCGCCGCTGTGGCAGGCCGAGCCGGTGGAGGCGGCCACCGAGGGCGCGGCGGCGAGCAGGTCGGAGCCGAGCACGCCGTCGATGCTGACGTTCAGCGTGTTCGGCAGGCGCCGCCCGGCCGCGCCGTTGAGACGGACGCGGCCCGGCAGGGCCGTGGACAGGCGGCGGTGCAGGTCGTCGCGCAACTCCCGGAGGCGGGCGGGCGCACCGGTCGCGAAGTCGCGGGCGGCCAGGTCGGCGGCGGCGCCGATGGCGACGGCCAGGGCGACGTTCTCGGTGCCGGCGCGCAGGCCGCGCTCCTGCCCGCCGCCGTAGACGACCGGCTCCAGCGCCACGCCGTCGCGCACGTACAGCGCGGCGACGCCCTTGGGCGCGTACATCTTGTGCCCGACGACGGTCAGCAGGTCCACGCCCCAGGCCAGGACGTCGATCGGGATCTTGCCCGCGGCCTGGGCGGCGTCGCAGTGGAACAGCGCGCCGCGCGCCCGGGCGAGGGCGGCGAGTTCGGCGACCGGCTGCAGGACGCCGGTCTCGTTGTTGGCGGCCATCACCGACACCAGCACCGTGTCCGTGGTGAGCGCGGCCTCCAGCGCGGCGGCGGCCACGAGGCCGTCACCGTCCACCGGCAGCGTCGTCACCCGCGCGCCGTGCAGGCGCGCCAGGGCGCGGCAGGTCTCCAGCACCGCCGGATGCTCGGTGGCCTGCGTGATCACGTGCGGCCGGGTGCGGCCGGCGGCCAGCACCGCGCCGCGCAGGGCCAGCAGGTTCGCCTCGGAGCCCGACCCGGTGAAGACCACCTCGGGCGCGCGGGCCCCGATCAGCGCGGCGACCTGCTCGCGTGCGACGGCCATGGCCTGGCGCGGCCGCTCGCCGTGGCGGTGACCGCTGGAGGGGTTGCCGAACCAGGTCGTCAGGTACGGCGTCATCGCCTCGGCTACGCGCGGATCGATGGGGGTGGTGGCATTGTGATCCAGATAGACCGGCTCATCGACGAGCATGCCGACCATTATCACCCTAAAGTGTGATCATGAAGAGGCTCACACAGTACGCCCAGGGCGGTGGCTGCGCCTGCAAGATCCCCGCGGGGGATCTGGAACGGTTGCTGAGCGGTTCGGGGATGCCGCTCCCGCGAGACGCCGAGGCGGAGCTCCTGGTGGGGCTGGACACCGGCGACGACGCCGCCGTGGTCCGCGTACAGGACGGAACCGTGATCATCAGCACGGCCGACTTCTTCACCCCGGTGGTCGACGACCCCTACGACTGGGGCCGCATCGCCGCGGCCAACGCGCTGTCCGACGTCTACGCCATGGGCGGGCGTCCGGTGGTCGCGCTCAACCTGCTGTGCTGGCCCGTCGACCACCTGCCCTACGACCTGGCCGCCGAGGTGCTGCGGGGCGGCGCGGAGGTGACCGCGCGGGCCGGCTGCCATCTGGCCGGCGGGCACAGCGTCACCGACGTCGAGCCCAAGTACGGCCTGGCCGTCACCGGCGTCGCCGACCCCGGCCGGCTGCTCCAGAACAGCACCGGCCGCGCCGGGCTGCCGCTGTCCCTGAGCAAGCCGCTCGGTCTCGGCGTGCTCAACAACCGGCACAAGAGCACCGGCGAGGTGTTCCCGCAGGCGGTGGAGACCATGATCCGGCTCAACGCGGAGGCCTCCCGCGACGCCCTGGCCGCCGGGATCCGGTGCGCGACCGACGTCACCGGTTTCGGCCTGCTGGGGCACCTGCACAAGCTCGCCCGCGCCTCCGGGGTCACCGCCGTGATCGACGCCTCGGCCGTTCCGGTGCTGGAGGGCGCAGAGCGGGCCGTGCGGGAGGGGTTCGTCCCCGGCGGGTCGCGGCGCAACCTCGACTGGGTGGCTCCTCACCTGGATCACGGCGACGTCCCGGAGGAAACTCTGCTGCTCCTCGCCGACGCGCAGACCTCGGGGGGCCTGCTCGTCGCCGGGGAGATCCCGGGCGCCCCAGTAATTGGTGAATTGGTGGAAAATACCGGACATACAATTATTGTTCGACATTAATCGGGCATGCCTGGCAATTCGTCTATGATCTCTTCCGGAGGCGTTTAGGAGTCTGGTGACCCTCCTGGTCTTCAAAACCAGTGGCGCCGAGCATCTCGGCGCGGCGGGTTCGATTCCCGTCCGCCTCCGCTGAACGGGGAAAAACGGGGATTGGTCTGCGACATGCACGTGATCGCGACGGCCGGGCACGTGGACCACGGCAAGTCGACGCTCGTCCGGGCACTGACCGGCATGGAGCCCGACCGCTGGGCCGAGGAACGCCGCCGCGGCATGACCATCGACCTCGGGTTCGCCTGGACGACGCTCGCATCGGGCGAGCGGCTCGCGTTCGTGGACGTCCCCGGGCACGAGCGGTTCGTCACCAACATGCTGGCCGGGGTGGGGCCTTGCCCCGCGGTGATGCTGGTCGTGGCCGCCGACCAGGGCTGGCAGGCGCAGTCGGCCGAGCACCTGGCGGCGCTGGACGCCCTCGGCGTGCGGCACGGCCTCGCCGTCGTCACCCGGGCCGACCTGGCGGATCCCGAGCCCGTGCGCAGGCAGGTGCGCGAGCGGCTCGCCGGGACCGGCCTCGCGGGGATCGGCAGCGTCGCCGTCAGCGGCCGGACCGGGCAGGGGCTCGATGAGCTGCGGGCCGCGCTCGGCCGGCTCGCCGCCGCGCTTCCCGAGCCGGACACCGGGGACGCCGTCCGGCTGTGGATCGACCGGGTGTTCACCATCAAGGGGGCGGGGACCGTCGTCACCGGCACCCTGACCAGGGGCACGCTCCGCGTCGGCGACGAGCTGGAGACGGGCGGCGGCCGGGTCAGGATCCGGGGGCTGCAGACCCTGGGGGAGAAGGCGGAGCGGGTGTCCGCGACCGCCCGCGTGGCCGTCAACCTGCGGGGCGTCGACCGTGACGACCTGTCGCGCGGCATGGCCCTGATGACGCCGGAGGCGTGGTCGCCGGCTCAGGTGATCGACGTCCGGCTGACTGCCGCGCCGGACCGGCACGCGGAGGCGGCGGTGCCGCACCCTGGAACGGCCCAGCGCAGGGAGGCGGCGGTGCCGCACCCCGGATCGGCCCAGCGCAGGGAGGCGGCGGTGCCGCACTCTGGAACGGCCCGGCGCAGGGAGGCGGCGGTGCTGCACGTCGGGTCGGCCGCCGTGCCCGTCAGGGTCCGGCTTCTCGGCGGCGACACCGCGCGGCTCACCCTCGGCCGTCCCCTGCCGCTCAGGACGGGTGACCGGGGCCTGCTCCGCGACCCCGGCCGGCGGGAGATCGTCGCCGGGCTCGTCGTGCTGGACGTCCGGCCGGCCCCGCTGCGCCGCCGGGGCGCGGCGGCGGCCAGGGCGGCCGCGCTCGCCGAGGTGTCGCTGCCCGACGCCGCGGCCCTGCTGCGCTGGCACGGCCTGCTGACCGGACGCGAACTGCGGGCGATGGGCTGCCCTCCCGCCGGAACACCGGTGACCGGCGACTGGTACGCCGACCCGGAGCACTGGTCGTCCCTGACCCGCCGGCTCGTCGAGCACGTCTCGCGGCGGCCCGCGCACGATCCCGGGGTCACCGTGGACGCCGTGGCCCAGGTGCTCGGCCTGCCCGACCGGCGGCTCGCCGAGGCGCTCGTCGTGCCGCCGCTGGTGTCCGAGGGCGGCCGAATCGTGACCGCCGATCGGTCGCTGCCGCCCGCGATCGCCAGGGCGGTCGCGGAGCTGACCGCCGACCTCGCCGAACGCCCCTTCGACGCGCCCACCGCCGAACGCCTGGACGAGCTCGGCCTCACGGGCAAGGCGCTCGCGGCCGCGCTCCGTTCCGGCGCGGTCATGTCGATCGGAAAGAACGTCGTGCTCATGCCCGACGCGCTGGAGAGGGCCGCGGACCGGCTCGCCGAACTTTCCTCCCCCTTCACCGTCAGCGACGCGCGCGTGGCCCTGGCCACCAGCCGCCGCGTCGCCCTGCCCCTGCTGGAGTGTCTCGATGCCCGGGGAATCACCCACCGCGTTGACAACGACAGGCGAGCCCTGCGCCGGCGCGACTGAGGTCGACCGGCTGCTGGCGCGGGCCCGCGCGGGGCTGCGGCGCCTCGCGCCCGCCGAGGCGTGGGCCGCCGCGGGCCGGGGCGCGAAGCTCGTCGACACCCGGCCCGAGCACCAGCGCAGGGCGGCCGGGGAGATCCCGGGGGCCGTGGTGGTCGAGCGCAACCACCTGGAGTGGCGGCTCGACCCCACGTGCGAGGCCCGCATTCCCGAGGCGGACTCCCGTCACATCCAGTGGATCGTGATCTGCGCCGAGGGGTACTCGTCCTCGCTGGCCGCGGCGGCGCTGCGGGAGCTCGGGCTGTCCAACGCCACCGACGTCATCGGCGGCTTCGACGCGTGGGCGGAGGCCGGCCTGCCGACCGTCCGGCCCGCCCGGCCCACGACGCCGCGCGGGCCGGGGGAGTGAAGGTCGATCAGGTGCAGTGCTCCCAGCCGCTGAGCGTCGCGAAGGTCTGGCCGGTCCAGGAGGAAAAAGATCACCAGACGCGGAGGCCCACGCTCTCCCTCTCGCGCGCGTCTTCGCAGAGGTCCGCCACGAACCGGCGGATGGGCGGGAGGATGCGGTAACGACGGCCGTAGGAGTGGTCGACGGGCTGCACCAAGGACTGGTCGACGAGCCCGATGAGCCCGCGGACGACCTGACTCTCGGTCAACGTCGCGCACGCGCACAGGGTCTCGGCCTCGGCCAGGCCGAACTCCTCCGGCAGCCCCGCGAGGCGGGTCAGCAGCAGCGCCTCCCGCTCTTCGAGCGCGCTGTGCGCGTGCCGGATCCGCTCGGCGAGCGTGACGCCGGTGGCGTCGCCGCCGTCGAGCAGCATCCGGGCGTCCCTGGCCAGGGCCGCGGCCAGGTTGTCCGGCGTCAGCGTCCGCAGCAGCGAGGCCGCGATCTCGATGGCGCTCGGCAGGCCGCCGGTGTGGGCGAGCAGGCTGCTCAGCCAGTGACGGTTCTCCGGGGCGTGGAACACGCTGGGCAGAAACGCGGCGGCGCGGCTGATCAGAAGGTTCTCGGCTTCGGCCGCGCTCAGCGGGCCCAGCGTCCGCGTGGTCTCCCCCGGCATGCCGAGGACGCGGGAGCCGGTGCCGAGCACGACGAGCTCGGGCGAGCAGGCGATCAGCGGCTGGATGGCCGCCTTGACCTCCGCGACCCGCCCGCCGTACCCGTCGATGACGAGGATGTGCCGGCCCCGCCCCGCCGGGAGCACGCCGGCGAGCTGCCCGGCCTCCAGATCGACGCCGGCAAGCTGCCTGGCCTCCAGATCGACGCCGGTGAGCGCCTGGGTCTCCAGATCGACGGTGGTGACGTCGCACTCCAGCCGGACGGCGGCCGTGGTCGCGGCCGCCAGCGCGAGCGCCGACTTGCCGACCCCAGGGGGGCCTGTCAGCGTGACGACGCGGGCGTGGCACAGGTCGTCGGCCAGCGACCGCAGGGCCTGCCCGCGGCCGGTCAGCGCGCTCGGCCGGGGGCCGCGATCAGGGTCGGCGGTGAGAGCGGGCTCCTTCAGCACCCGCTGGTGGGCCAGCGTGAGCCGGCTGCCCGGGCTGATGCCCAGTTCCGCCGAGAGCCGCCGCCTGATGCGGTCGTAGACCGACAGGGCCGAGGCCAGTTGCCCCATGCCGGACAGGACCTCGATCAGCAGCGCGTGGGCCTCCTCGTCCATCGGGTCGGCCCGGCACGCCGTCCAGAGCAGCGACTCGGCCGCCTCCAGCCGGCCGCCGTCCATCGCGGACCTGGCGTACCTGCGCACCACCGCCTGGCGCTCGGCCAGCAGCGTCTCGACCAGCTCGGAGTCGACCCGGTCCTCGGGGACGTTCTCGAAGGGCCGCCCGCGCCAGAGGGCGAGCGCCCGGTGCAGATCGTCCTCGGCGCCGCCTGGGGCCGAGGTCAGAGCGCGGAACTCGATCAGGTCGGTGGTGCCCTCGTGCAGGTCCAGCCGGTAGCCGCTCACCCCCGTGACCAGGGCGATGGAGCCGCCCGCCTGCTCCTCCAGCCACCGGCGCAGCCGGTGGACGGTCAGGTGCAGGGCGCCCTTGGGGTTGGCGGGCAGGTCCTGCTCCCAGATCGTGTTCATGAGATGGGCCGAGGGGACGGGCTCCGAGGCGTGCGCGGCCAGCGCACCGAGGAGCGCCCTGACGACCGGCGGCCTGGGACTGACGACCCCCTCGGCAGACAACAGCCCCACGGTGCCGAGTACGCCGATGGAGCCCACAGTCATCCGCATCCACTCCCCCATCACGTTACCGAGATGACGATGACGGCGAGCGCGCAGACCATGCTGAACCAGCACCCGGTGAGTATGGCCTTCTTGCGAGCCGCGAAATCACGGTCCCAGTCGGCCGCGTTACCGCGCCGGACAGCAGACAGGACCATGATCGCACGGCCCGCCCCGAAGCAGAAGCCCGCGAACGGCGCGCTCCACCAGGGGGCCGCCAGCAGGATCAGGCTGACCAGCACGTACGGCAGGTGGGTCGGCATGAAGGTGCGCAGGCCCGTCCCCATCTCGAAGCCGAACTGCAGCGCCCCGCTCCCGTCCGAGCGGGCGACGATGCTGCTGGGCACCTGCCTGGCGTTCTGCGGCAGCCGGAAGGGCAGCAGCCCGACGTCGCAGCCGAGCGCGAGCAGCACGAGCCCGAGCAGGAGCGGCGTCGCCCAGGAGGCGGGGATCAGGGTGTGCGTCACCGCCGCGGGAAGCAGCAGGAGCAGGCCGGTCGCGGTGCCGCCGAGCAGCAGTCCGCGGTTGAAGTAGACGACATTTCTCGTTCCCCGCCAGACCGGCGAGGTCAGCAGACCCGCTGAGTTGTGGCTTCAAACGGAGCCGGACGTGGAGTACCCGGCGACCACGGCGGCGGCGCCGATGCCGACGAGCGCGACGGCCGGTCCCACGAGCAGAAGGTGGGCGAGCACGCTCGCCCCCATGGCGGCCGCGGCGACCGCCAGGCCGACCGTCACGGGTGAGCCGCGCCAGTCGTGCCGAACCCCCGATGTGAGCGTCATGCGATCATCATGGCCAGCGGTGCTTTCCGACCTCTTTCCGCCACCTTTCCTGCGGTCACTTGTCGGGTAAGGCGTTCAACCTTGAGGTGCGCTGTGGCGTTATGTCTACGTGGAGAGTCCCCGGGGTGATGCGGAAGACGAGTTCAGGGCGTTCGTGGCGGCGAGCGGGCCGCGCCTGCTCAAGCTCGCCGTGCTCGTGTGCGGCGACCGCGGCGACGCCGAGGACCTGCTGCAGGACGGCCTGGAACGGGTGTGGCTGCGCTGGTCCCGGCTGCGCGAGCAGGAGCCGGAGGCGTACGCGCGGCGCACGATCGTGAACCGGGCGACGAGCCGGTGGCGCTCGCCCTGGCACAGCCGCCGCTCCGGCGAGGACGTGGAGCCCTCGCAGGGCGCCGACGACTTCGGCAGGGCCGACGACCGGGAGCTGGTGCTGGCGGCGCTGCGGCGGCTGCCGCCGCGCATGCGGGCGGTGATCGTCCTGCGGTTCTGGCTGGGTTACACGGAGAGCGAGACGGCCGCGCAGCTCGGCGGCTCGGTGGGCTCGGTGAAGAGCCAGGCATCACGCGGCCTGCGGAGGCTGCGGGCGGATCTGAAGACGTCGACGGGAGTCGCTGATGCGTGAGATGGAGCTGCGGGAGACGCTGGACCGGGCGGTCGAGGACGCCGTGCTCCCTGCGGGGATGGGCGAGCGGGCGATCGCGGGCGCCCGCGCCAGGCGGCGGCGCTTGCGGGTGACGGCGGCCGGCGCGGCGGTCGTCGCGGGCGGCGCGGGGCTGGCCCTTCCCCTCGTGCTTGGCCCCGCGGCCTCGTCCTCACCGGCGGGGACGACCTCGGTGTCGGTCTCGGCGTCGATCTCCGCGCGACCCGAGGGGACGGTCTCGGCGTCGATCTCCGCGCGACCCGAGGGGACGGTCTCCGCGCGACCCGAGACGGGCCCGGTGGAGCGGTTGAGCGCCCAGCTCGGGCGGCCGGTAGACGCCCTCGTGTACGGCCAGGCCGGCGCCGAGACCCTGGTCGTCCTGCCCAGGCGGGCCAACGAGAAGGACGGCAAGGCGGCCGAGCTGTGGGCGGCCACAGAAGGCGCGCCGTTCCGCCAGGTCAGCGACTACCTGTCCTATGACCTCGCGTGCGAGCGCGGCGACGAGGTGTGCGAGCGCATCCGCCCGTCCGGGCTGGGGTTCGCGGCCCTGCGCGTGGCGCACGGCCGGGTGTTCGTGATCGTCGCGATCGCCCCGGGCCGGAGCGCGACCGTGACCACCCCGGAGGGGACGAGCACGGCCGTGCCCGCCGCTGGCATCGCCGAGACGCGCACGGCGCGGCCGTGGGAGATCGAGATCAGGGTCTCCACGGCGGACGGGACGAGCTACGTGCTGCCGCTGCCGCCGGGAGGCGTCGTCGAAGGGTGACTCAGGCGTACTTGTACTTGCAGATCGTGGTGTAGCCGCTCGCGCTGGAGCCGGAGACCCACTGGTCGAAGTCGCCGTCCCAGCAGTTCCACTTGCCGGCGCTGCTGGACCAGTACCATCCCGCGGCGCCGCCGCAGGCGGCCACCCAGTTGTAGTCGTACCAGTAGGAGCTGCCCGAGCTGCCGGAGTCGGTGCGGTGGTAGTGGTCGCCGGCGCAGTGGGTCGATGAGATCGACGTGCGCCCCCAGCACGGGGTGTCGCCGGACACGTTCACGCCCATGCAGTGCGAGGCGTGCCTGGTCGTCCTGGTGACGGCGTAGGCGGCCATGCGGTCGGTGATCCACCCGAGCGAGGTCATCGCCAGCGCGGTGCCGCCGACGACCACCGTGCGCAGGAAGGTGCGCCGGCCGGGCGCGGACGCGGGCAGCGCGGCCGCCTGAGCGCCGGCGGCCGGCCGGCGCGTCTCGCGGCCCGCCCTCGGGGCCTCGGAGATGACGGGAATCTGGTCGAGCATGCTCATGCTGATTTCGCTTTCGTCGTCAGATGGTCACCGGCTCCAGGAACGGCTCGCACAGCGCGTGCAGCCCTTCGACGGAGCCGATCGGTTCTGCGGACAGCAGCGCG
The DNA here is from genome assembly GCF_039531895.1 of Nonomuraea monospora. Lineage (NCBI taxonomy): Bacteria > Bacillati > Actinomycetota > Actinomycetes > Streptosporangiales > Streptosporangiaceae > Nonomuraea > Nonomuraea monospora. The sequence continues at coordinate 382,693 of NZ_BAAAQX010000005.1, read as the reverse complement.
CCCCGCTCGTCGAAGACGAGCAACGCCGGCTGGTAGGCGATGAGGAAGGGCGAGGACAGCTCGCTCGCGAGGACCACGTCGGTCGCGCCGCGCTCCTGCCATTTGGCGGAGTCGTCCATGCTGACCACCGTCGTGCGGTCGCCCGCGGCGTTCAGCCTGGCCGCCAGCGCGCCCCACTCGGCGAAGACCTTCTCGCAGGTGGAGCAGGTGGACGTCAGCGCCAGCGCCAGGCTGCGGCTCCCCGGGCCGCGGGCGGCCAGCTCCGGGTTGACCTGGCTCGTGCCCGGCCCGCGTCCCTCCTGCAGCTCCCGCACCTTGCCGAGCAGGCCGGCGTAGCCGAAGGCGAGCAGCGCGATCGCGACCCACGCCAGCACCAGCGCGGCGGACAGGATCGCGATCAACGGCCCCACCTGATCTCGAGCGACTGCAGCAGCTCCTCCTGGCCGGCTTTGGTGACCCACGGGAGCCGGTCGAGGCTGTCGTTGATCAGCGCGACGGAGTTGGCGCTGGCGTGCAGGTACTTGCGTCCCCGGTCCTTGCCGTCGACCTCCATGCTCTTGACCCAGACGCGGCCGTGATCGACCGCGAGGCCCTCCTGACCTTCGGGGAGGAGGCCCTGGGCGTCTTCGGCGGGGTAGAAGGAGATCTTGCCGGCCTGCGTGTACTTGGTCCCGTAGAGACCCCACATGACGACGTCGCTGCCCGGCTGCGGCGTGACGAGCAGGCCGTCGGGGGTGTCGGTGATGGAGAGCTGGTCGAGCAGCCCGGTGATGGTGCCGAGGTCGGGCGCGGGCGCGGCCCCGCCCAGGTGCAGTGTGTGGTGCGGCCCCTTCCAGGCTGCCATCCAGCTCTCCTCGGCGGCGTCGACCATGACGACCAGAGGCTGGGCCCGGTAGACGATCTGCTGTCTGGCGCTCATCTTCAGCGCCGCCATGGCGCCGTCGGCGTAGCCGGGCCCGGCCACGCCGAGGCCGACCGCGATCGTCTTGCTGGTGAGCCGCATCTGCCATTGCCAATCACCCTGGACGTTCTCGCTGCGGCAGGAGAGCGTCACCCGGCGGCCGTCCGGCGCCAGCGCGGTCTGGGTGTGTTTCGGAGCGGGCATGTGGGTGGATCCTCTCGTAACGGCTGTCACCGATGATCCACAAGCCGGGCTTTCCTGACGATTTCCGCGGCCTTACTTCTTCTGTTGTACGGCGGCGATTCCTATGTTTAACTGTCGATCAGCACCTCCGGCCACCGATCTCACGGGGTGAATCGGCAGATCGGCCGGGGGCATCGACGGGGCTCCTCGACTTCATCCTTCCGCCTATTCATGTGCGTGTACCACGGCATATCCCATAGCGAAAGCCGAGCGGAGTCGCATGAACACAGGTCAGCAAAGTCAACCCATCGGAACGCTTCGCATGCGCCGTGCGCAGAAGCTCACGGACTTATCCACCCGGATGGACGCGGAAACCGCCGAGCCGGTGGTCACCGTCGTCACCAGGTACGCCCCCGAATTCCTGCTGCAGATACAGGTCGGCGAGCCGGCCCTGGCGGGCGTGCTCAAACAATGGCACGCCGAGACGCCGCAGCAGAAGAAGAGCGCCATTCCCGCGCAGGACGCGGCGGCGCCTCCCGAGGTCGACCGCTACGCCAGCCCCGGGGCGTCCTACCGGGCCGGCGACGTGGTCCTGTGCACCGACGCCGACGGGAAGCTGCCGGCCACGCCGCAGCTCGCCGTCTTCCTCACCGACGTCGCCAGCATCCAGCCCGAGGCGCCCGTCGTCGGCCACGTGGACGACCTCGCCACGCTGCGCAGGGTCGCCGAGGTCGTCGCCAAGCAGCCGGCGGCCGACGAACTGCTCACCACGCAGGTCACCACGACCCTCGTCGTCCTCTGACCGTGCCGATGACCTTCTACCTGCTCGCCGTGCTCGCGTGCGCACCCCTGGTCGCCTCGGCCCTCGCCAAGGGCTGGGACTGGGCCTGGGGCGAACGCCCGCGCGGCATCCTGTCCACACCGGTCGACCACGCCCTGACCGTCGTGCAGGCGCTCGCCTGCCTGGCGCTCGTCCTGTCGGGCGCGCCCGCGGCCCTGCTCGCGGTCTCCGGCCTGTACGCGGTGATGGGCCTCGCCGTCCTGTGGCTGCGGGCCCGGCGCGGCCGGGCCGACTGCGGGTGCTGGGGCCGGTCCAGGTCGGGCCGGCTCGGATACCCGCTGGGTTTCGTGAATCTGGCCCTCGCCGCGTTCGCCGGCGCCGTGGCCTACCTCGCCGAAGCCGCCCCCGGCTTGGCTTACCTCGCGCAAACCCCTCCCGGCCTGGCGGCGCGGGTCCTGGTGTTCGGCGCGATGGCGGTCGTGCTCTTCCACGCGATGGTGATCATGCCCGTCTACCGGCCCGTCCTGCGGGAGTACCGGCTGCGGGCCGACCGCTACCGGCCCTGGTTCCAGGGCTTCCCCGACCTGCGGCCCGCCGAGCGCGACGCGTGAAAGGAACCAGCCAGCCATGTCGACCCTGGGCATAGTGATCGTCGCGGTCTGCCTGATCGTGACCACCGTCAACCTGATCCTCACCGCGGTGCTGTTCCGGCAGCTCGGGCTGATGGTCATGGGCAGCGCCAGAGGCGCCGACGACAGCGGCATCTCCATCGGCAGGAAGCTGCCGGCGCTCGACCTGATCGACGCGCGCACCGGCGCCGACGTGGACGTCCACGGCCTGCGGCGGCCCCAGCTCGTCTTCTTCGGGTCCACCACCTGCCATGAGTGCGCGGAGATCTACCCGGACATCCGCTACCTCGAAGACCACTACGACCTGCGGGTCGTCAACTTCCTGTTCGGCTCGGACCTCGCGGACGTCGTCTCCTACGCCGGCGCGCGCGGGGTCAAGGGCCCCGTCGTCGTGGCCACGGAGGGCCTCGCCTCGGCGTACGACGTCGATGTCAGCCCCTTCGCGTTCGTCGTCGACGAGCGCGGGCTCATCGTCTCGAAGGGGCTGCTCAACAGCCGCGGACGGCTCATCGACATGCTCGCCCCGGTTCAGCGGGTCGAGTTCGACAAGGAGGCGGTACGTGAAAACGTCGCGTGACGAGAAATTCCAGCTAGGGGCCGCGAAGGCCACCAGACGGATCGGGCGGCGCAAGTTCCTCGGCAAGTCGGGCGCCGTCGCGGCCGCCGTGGCCAGCGTCGTCATGGGCGTCAACGCCCGCCCTGCCTTCGCCCACGGCACCTGCTACCCGCCCTACGGCAGGTACTGCTCGGGGTGCGCGGCGAGCTCCGCCTGCCCGAGCGGCCGGGCCACCTGCACGCCGAGCTACAACCGCGGCTGCAACGTCTGCCCCTACAGCACCGGCTGGTGGTACACCGGCACGAGCCCCAACCGGCACCGCTGCCGTGACTGCATCTCCAGCATCATCGGCCCGATCGCCTGCAACGGCACTTACGTCTGCGGCTGCAAATCGACGACCCACTACTGACAAAGGCGCCCATGACGCATTTCACGATTGTCCTGGCCGGCGTCGCCGGAGTGCTCTCATTCGCCACCGCTTGAGGAATGAACGCGGCCGGCACGCTGTACGCGTCGCCACGTAACACCATTCCCCGATTCGTCGGCGGATTGGCGCTCGGCGCCGGAATGCTCGCCATCGTGGTCGTTTCGCTGTCCGCCCTTTCCTGGTTGCTGCCGCTGGATCAGGGCCCGCGAAACGTCGCGGTCGCCGTGCTCCTCGGCGCGTTCGCATTCAGCGAATGGGTGGGCGGCTGGCACCGGAAATTGTCCTTCCGGTGGCTGGTGCCGACCGAGTTCGTCAACATGAACAATGCCGACGCGGTGACGCGCTGGGGCAGGGCGCTCGGTTTCGGGTTCCTGACCGACGCGCCTTACGGTGTGTTCCATGTCGCGCTGGCCGTGCCCGTGGTGCTCGGGGACGTGTTCCTGGCCCTCGCGGCGGTCGTGGCGTTCGCGGGCGCGCGGGCGATCCCGTATCTGGTGGCGCCTATCGGCCGCAACGCCTTGGAGATCGGCGACGTCGCGTTCAAGGGGCGCAGCGTGGTCTTCCAGGCGGCGCGGGTGCTGTCGCTCGCCACGGTGACGGCGGCGTTCGTCTGGGCGCTGGTGCCGTGAGCCGCGCGGCGCGGGCGACGGCCCTGGTGCTCGCCCTGGTCCTGTGCGGTTGCGCCCCTGACCGGGTGGCCGCCCCCTCCGTGACGCCGGGGGGCGACTGCCCGGTCACCCGCACGGTGACCAGGCCGACCGCGCGCGGCGGCGACACGCTCGGGAACGGCCCGGCACGGCCGGTCATGGGGCCCGTGCTGGAGTACACCGGAGCCGGGCCCGGCACGCTGTTCGCCGGCAGCGGCTGGGGCGGGGCGAAGGTGCTCTGGTTCGTGGCGCCCGGCCTGCGCGACCCCGTCGTCATCAAGGGGCGGCGGCTGGACGGCGACAGTCCTGTCGCGTTCGACGGCACGCAGGGCGAGCCGCTGCGCGACGAGATCACCATCCCGCCGGATCCGCTGGCCGCGGACTGGCGCGACCGTCCCGGCTACGTCCGGCTGAAGAGGCCCGGCTGTTACGCCTTCCAGATCGACACCCAGGACGGCTCCACCGTCCTGGTGTTCAAGGCCGTCGGGCCTGCCGTCTAGGACGGGACGGTGTCCAGGTGGGTGCGGGCGGTCTCCGCGAACAGGGTGAGCTGCGCGTCGGGGACGGTGCCGCCGAGCACGACGAACCGGTCCTTCGACACCGTGGCCACCTCCACCTCGCCGTCGTGACGGGCGACGTTCTTGGGGCCGACCGTCGATTCGATGTCGCCGACCTCGCCGCACTCGGCGTAGAAGAACTTGAACGAGTCCATGGCCTCCACCCCGCTCACCACGACCTGCGTCACCATGGCCCCGTCGGACGCCTTGAAGGTTCGCCAGCGGGTGACGGCCTCCGCGGGCGCGATGACGCGTTTGCCGCAGGGCACGAGGTCCTCGTCCAGGTCGCGCCACGTCCCCTGCGAGGTGGCCGTGACCGTCCACGCGCGGCCGTCCTTGAGCTGGCCCGGCTCCAGCAGGAGGGCGGGCGGCTCGGACTTCTGCGCCGTGGCCGTGCCGCAGGCGGTGCAGAGCAGCGCGATGACGATCGCGATCGTGCGGTTCATGTGCGGTCCTCCCAGGGGTCTCGTCGAAGTGATTACCGTCCGGGGGCCGCGGAGGTTCCCGCGAGGTCGGCCACCTTGCCGGCGACGATCACGATTCCCGCCGTGAAGGCGGCCAGCCCGCAGGCGAGCAGCCGCGCGCCCGGCTCGTCCGGGATCGGCGGCCATCCCGCGACGAGCGGCGCCGTCGCCAGGGCCAGCAGGACGGCGCGGCCGACCTTCGCGGGCGACGCCAGGCCGGTGTCGTCCAGGCAGCCGCACGGCACCCTGCCCCTGCGGCGCAGCAGGACGGCCAGGTAGACGGCGAGCGCCAGGTACCAGAGCGCCACGGCCGCCGCGGCGAGCCGGAGCGGCCCGGCCGCGCCGGTCATCCAGCAGGCCAGCACGGCCGCGCCGGCCAGCCCCTCGGCGGGGCCGATCAGCGGCGCGAGCCGTACCAGGAACCTCGGCAGCAGGTCGTGCGCCGTGACCGCCGCGGTGACGCCGCCGGGGCGGCGCGCCGCGGCGGCGACCAGCAGCACCGCGCCGGCGAGGGCGAAGCAGGCCGGGAGCGTGTCATCCATGGGCACCTAGATCCACAGGAGCAGGAGCGACAGCAGGAACCCGGCGCCGCACAGGCGGCCCACCCAGGCCGTCGAGCCGAGCAGCTTGGTGTCCCAGCCGCGCGGGTCGCCGCTGAGCGCGCGGGAGAGCGGCATGAGCACCCGGCCCACGCCGAAGCCCAGCCCGGCCAGCAGGCCCGGTCCCAGTCCGCCGGCCAGCACGATGACCAGGACGAGCAGTTGGGGCAGCGCCGTCGGGGTGAAGGTGCGCACGCCGGTGCCCATCTCGAAGCCGAACTGCAGCGGCCCGGAGAAGGAGGAGCGCGGGATGACGTCCTGCGGCACGAGCCGGCGGTTCTGCGGCAGCGACAGCGGCCGCCCGGCCAGTTCGAAGAGCAGGATGACGGCGACGAAAGGCGCGAGCGTCCACAGCCGGACCGCCTCCGGGATGATCGAGGCCAGCCCGCCGAGGGCGCCGGTGATGAGCCCGGACAGCAGCGCGCCGAGCATGAGTCCGGTGCTGAACACCGGCAACTTGCCTCGCCAGACCGACGAGGTCAGCAGGTCCGCTGAGTTGAGGCTTCAAACGCTGCCGGACAGCGAGAACCCGGCGGTCACCCCCAGCAGCGCCCAGGCGAGCGGGGTGAACGACGGGGTCCAGGCCTGGTGGGCGGCCGCCACCAGGGCCGTGCACAGCGCGATGCCGAGCGCGACCCGGGTGGCGGCGAAGGTGTTGCTCATCGCGTCTTACAGGGCGTAGGAGCAGATGTAGAAGGTGGTCCCGCCGCAGGTGGCGACGTACCCGTCGGCACAGCGGTACTTCGTGCCGCTGTGCGTCCACCGCCAGGCGTTCCTGTCGGTCAGGCTGCCCGCGCCGCACAACTTGACCGCGTAGCTGTTGTAGCAGGTGCCGGACGAGCGCAGGAACCAGCCGTCCCCGCCGCAGTAGCTCCTGGAGTACGGGGCTCCGACGCAGACCTTGGTGTTGTTGTTGTAACCGGAGGCGCTCCCGTAGCCGGCGCAGTCGGTGTACTCGTTGCCCACCACCGCGTAGGCGCCGTTGTTCTTGCCCGGCAGGGCGGACAGCACGTTCAGCGCCAGGGCGCCGCCCAGGACGCCGATGCTCTTGAAGACGGTCCGGCGGGAGGGGGCGGAGAAGGCCGGTCGGCGGCGCTCGCCGGGATCGGGCTCGTCTGTCACGGAGGGCACGTCGGCCCAGTAACGGTCGGCGTCGACTGTCATGCGATTGACCTCTCTGAGGAGCTGACGGCGAGGAAGGTGTCGAGGTCGTCGTCGGAACCGGCGACCCTGCGCCATTCCTCCGTCCCGTCGGCGGAGTACTTGACCAGCGTCGGGGTCGCGCCGACGGCGACCTGGCCGAGCAGGGCGGCGTCGATGACCGGCAGGACCTCACTGCCCGCCACCCACTCGGCGCAGCGGCCGGCGGCGGCCAGCAGCACGGCGTGCCCGGCCAGGTCCGGCCCGGCCACCGCGGCGAGGTGCCGGGCACGCTCGACGCACAGGGGACAGTTCTCGGACACGACCAGGACGAACGTGGGCAGGCCGTCGTCGGAGCCGAACCTGGCCACGGACCGGACGGCGGGGACCGCCGGAGCGGCCGCCTGCGCCTGGAGCAGCTTGCCCTGCAGCTCGCGAACCATGTTCAGGAGCGTCGCGAAGGCGAAGAGCAGCAGCACCGTCCCGAGGAAGGACAGCACCGCCAGTGAGTCGAGGAAGGCTCTCATCGTCCTAGCTCAGCCGGCACGAGATGGTCTCGACGACGTCGATGAAGCGCACGTCGTCCGGACGGGCGGCAACGACGGTCGTCGCGGTGCTGTCGTTGACCATGAAGGCCGAGCGGGTCTGCACGGCGCCGGACTCGTCCTTCTCGTCAACGCGCCACATGGCGCCGCCGCGCACGCGCTTGCCCTTGGTCGGGGGCACCGCGTCCGCGGCGTCCGCGGCAGGCTTGACCTGGACGGCGCAGACCTGGTCGATGGTGTTGACCGCCAGCAGGTTGCCGAGCGTCAGGCCCGATCCCGCCCGCGGCAGCATGGTCAGCCCCTCCGGCGTGTCCCGCACGTCGAACTTGACCAGGATGTCCATGAAGGCCTCGAACGGGACGCCCACGCCGTTGAAGAAGGTGGCGACCTCATTGTGCGGTCCCACCCACACCATGTTGGTCGTGCCCTGCTCCGGGTCTTCGAGCGACAGGATCCGGCCGCCGTTCCACTGGGCCTCACGCACGGTGAAGCGGGGCCAGTCGCCGAGTTGCTTGGACACCACTTCGGTGGATCCAGCCGGTGTGACCTGGAAGCGCGTGCCTCCGGCGGGGCCGTGCGCCCAGATGACGTAGGCCCAGCCGCCGATGAAGGGCTGGGAATTGCCTTCGACCGTGAGACTCTGTCCGTTCGGAGCACGCACTTGCATGTCGTTGCCTTCCGCGAGGGGAAAAACGGGCACGCCGAAATGGGCTTGTGCCTGAGAGGGGGGTGTGTACGTGCCGGACACCTTGTCGGGCACCTTCAAGATCGATCGGAATATCTCACGTTGATCGACAGACGGTCAAGATCTTTCTCAAGCCGGTCCGAAAGGGAAAGAAGCAGGAAAGAGCCCAATATTGGACGCCCTCAATCAAACGGCCAGCCGTCTTATAGGCCATTGGATGGCGTACTTGCCGAGCGTCATCTCGCCGTGCGGAATCGCCAGGAAACATGCCGTTGGCCAGGTTCACGAGCCGGTGCGGCTGCGGCACCGAGCGGGTGGCCAGCGGTGCGATCTAGCCCCAATGCCGCTTAGTCAAGGGCTTGGGCTGTCGGTCACTGGTCTGTGATCAGGATGTCCATGCTGATGGTGGCAGGTCGCGGGCGGTGTGCAGGGCGGTGGTGGAACTGGGCGAGCTTCGGACCGGCCAGCCCGGCCGTCAGTCGCCGCCACTCCGGCTCGGGGAACAAGCACCCGGCCAGCAGCAGATACACCACCACCCGCGCGGGTAGATCCCGCACTGCGTCCTGCCGGTGTGCGCCATCACTGGCTTGACACAGCCGCCACCACATTGACCAAGCGAGCATTGGAGCTAGCCCGGCTCGGCGAACAGCTCCTCGACCGTGTCGACGGTGAGGATGCGGATCAGCCACTGCTGGAGCAGCTCGAGATCCTCGCAGGCGGCGATGGCCTCCCACTTCTCCTGGCTGATCCACAGGAACCGCGTCTGCAGGGCGACGTCGATCGCTCTGCGGGCTGCGGTGATCTTGCGCTGCTCTCTCGTTGCCGGGGATACGTGGTGGTCGTCCCACGACTCCGGCATGCCTGGGGGTACGGGCACGCCTTGTCGTCCTCTCGCTCGGTGATCAGGATCTTACCTGGTGTGATGGTGGCATCGGGCGAATATCGCCGAAGCGGGTGTCGACGTAGCCTGGGAGCGTGCTGCGGCGGACAATCAGGGCAATGGACATCGAGTCGCCGGAGAAGCTCATCGAGCTCCTCGACCGGCACGCCTACCTGGCCGACGAGGGCCTGGCCACGGCCGCCTTCCTCGCGCTGCGGATGGGGCGGCCGCTCTTCCTCGAAGGGGAGGCGGGGGTCGGCAAGACGGAGCTGGCCAAGACGCTCGCCGCGCTCCTGAAGGCGCCCCTCATCAGGCTGCAGTGCTATGAGGGCCTGGACGCCGCCCAGGCGCTGTACGACTGGGACTTCGCCCGCCAGCTCCTGCATCTCAAGGCCGCCGAGGCGGCCGGGATCACGGACGTGAGCAGGCTGGAGGGGGAGATCTACGACCGCAGGTTCCTCATCGCCAGGCCGCTGCTGAAGGCGATCGAGACGCAGCCGAGCGTGCTCCTGGTGGACGAGATCGACCGGGCCGACGACGAGTTCGAGGCGTTCCTGCTGGAGGTGCTGTCGGACTTCACCATCTCGATCCCCGAGCTGGGCACGGTCAAGGCCAGGACGCCGCCGGTCGTCGTGGTGACCTCGAACAGGACGCGCGAGGTGCACGACGCGCTCAAGCGGCGCTGCCTCTACCACTGGCTGGAGCACCCCGACTTCGACCGCGAGGTGGCCATCCTGCTGCGGCGGCTGCCCGGCTGCACCGAGACGCTGGCCGTGCAGGTGGCGCGGGCGGCCGAGCGGCTGCGGCAGGCCGACCTGGTCAAGCCGCCCGGCGTGGCCGAGACCATCGACTGGACGGAGGCGCTGCTGACGCTGGGCGCCAAGGAGCTCGACCCCGGCAGGGCCGCCGCCACGCTGGGCGCGGCGCTGAAGTACCGGGAGGACGTGGCGGCGGTGATCGGCAACGGGCTGCTGTCGCATGGATGAGCTCGCCGCGACCATGACGGGGTTCGCCAGGACGCTGCGCGCGGCGGGCGTCGCGGCCGACCACGAGCGTACGCAGAACCTGCTCAGGGCGCTCGACCACCTCGACGTGACCGACCAGCGCGAGGTGTACTGGGCCGGGCGGCTGACGTTGTGCGCCACCCCCGACGACCTGCCCCGCTACGACCGCTGCTTCGCCGCGTACTTCGGCGGCAGGAAGGCGGTGCTGTCGCGGACGGTGACCACGAGCGTCACCAGGCACCTGGCAGAGCGGCAGGGCGACGACGACGAGGGCGGCGACGACGACGGCACGACGGCCCCCGCCACCGCCAGCCGGATCGAGGTGCTGCGGCACCGGGACGTCGCCAGGCTCACCGAGGCCGAGCGGGCGGAGGTGCACCGCATGCTGGCGCTGCTGAAGGGCGGCCGGGCGCGCCGGCGCTCGCGGCGCTTCGAGAGCGCCCACCGGGGCGGCCTGGACCAGCGCCGCACCATCCGCGACGCGCTCAGGAAGGGCGAGGTGGCCAGGCTCCGCCACCGCAGGCACACCACCAGGCCGCGCACGGTGGTGATGTTCGTGGACGTCAGCGGCTCCATGGCCCCCTACGCCGAGACCCTGCTGCGCTTCGCCCACGCCCTGGTCAGGAGCGAGCCGAGGGCCACCAGGGTCTACTCGGTCGGCACCCGGCTGACCCCGATCACCGCCGAACTGCGCCACCGCGACCCCGGCACCGCGCTGAACGAGGTGTCCAGGGTCGTGCCCGACTGGAGCGGCGGCACCCGGCTGGGCGAGGAGCTGAAGGAGTACCTCGCCCGGTTCAGCGCGCGGGGCGCGATAGCGTTGATCGCCTCGGACGGGTGGGAACGCGGCGACCCCGGGCTGCTGGGCACTCAGATGGCCAGGCTGGCCAGGCAGGCGTACCGGGTGATCTGGGTCAACCCGCACAAGGGGTATGAGGACTACCAGCCGCTCACGGGCGGCATGCGGGCCGCCCTGCCCTATCTCGACGATCTGGTGGCCGGGCACAGCCTGGCCGCCTTCGAGCAACTCAGCGAAAGGCTCGCCCATGCGTGACGTGCTCCCGGAGATCATGAAGTGGTGGCGGTCGGGGCTCAGGTTCGGCCTGGCCACGGTGGTCGGCACGTGGAGCAGCGCGCCCAGGCCGCCGGGCGCGGCGATGGCGGTGCGCGGCGACGAGGTGGTCGGCAGCGTCTCGGGCGGCTGCGTCGAGGGCGCCGTGTTCGAGCTGGCCGCCGAGGTCGAGACGCCCGTCCTGCAGAGGTACGGCGTGAGCGACGACGACGCCTTCGCCGTCGGGCTCACCTGCGGCGGCATCATCGACATCCTGGTGGAGCCCGTCTCGATCGAGACCTTCCCCGAGCTGGGCGAGATCGCGAGGTCGGTGGACGCGCACGAGCCGGTCGCCGTGGCCACCGTCGTCTCAGGCCCCGGCAAGGTCGGCGCCCGCCGCGTCATCTGGCCGGACCGCGCGAGCGGCTCGCTCGGCCTGGAACGCCTCGACGACGCCGTGGACGACGACGCCCGCGGCATGCTCGCCCAGGGCCTGACCGGCCTGCGGCACTACGGCGGGCAGGGGGAGCGGCGGCTGGACGACCTGGCGGTGTTCGTGCACTCGTTCGCGCCGCCGCCCCGGATGCTGGTGTTCGGCGCGATCGACTTCGCCGCCGCGGTGGCCAGGGTGGGCAAGTTCCTCGGCTACCACGTCACGGTGTGCGACGCGCGGCCGATCTTCGCCACCGCCAAGCGTTTCCCCGACGCCGACGAGGTGGTGGTCAAGTGGCCGCACGACTACCTGTCGTCCGTGCAGGTGGACGAGCGCACGGTGATCTGCGTGCTGACCCACGACCCGAAGTTCGACGTGCCGCTGCTGGAGGTGGCGTTGCGCACCGGCGCCGGGTACGTCGGCGCCATGGGCTCACGCCGCACCCACGACGACCGCCTCGCCCGGCTGCGCGAGGCCGGGCTCACCGAGGAGGAGTTGGACAGGCTGAGATCGCCGATCGGGCTCGACCTGGGGGCGCGGACGCCTGAGGAGACCGCCGTGTCGATCGCCGCCGAGCTGATCCAGCTCCGGTGGGGCGGCTCGGGACGGCCGCTGTCCGCCACTCAGGGGCGCATTCACCATGACATTCACCATGAGGCGCCATGAGGTCGTCCAGGACGGCCGGGCTGCTGCTCGCGGCCGGTGAGGGCACCAGGCTGGGCCGGCCCAAGGCGATGGTCGAGCTCGGCGGCGAGCGGCTGGTGGACCGGGGTGTGCGGCTGCTGGAGGAGGGCGGCTGCCATCCGGTGGTGGTCGTGCTCGGCGCGGCCACCGTGCAGGTGCGCGGGGCCGTCACGGTGCGCAATCCGGACTGGGCGTCCGGCATGGGGTCGTCGCTGCGGGTCGGGCTGGCGGCGCTGCCCGCAGAGGCGGAGTCGGTGGTGGTCGCGCTGATCGACCAGCCGCTGATCGAGCCCGGCGCGGTGCGCGCGCTGATCGCCTCGGGCGCAGGCGGGCTGGCGGTCGCCACCTACGGGGGGCGGCGCAGGAACCCCGTGCTGATCGCCCGCGAGCACTGGGCCGGGGTGGCCGGGATGGCCGTGGGCGACGTGGGGGCGCGGCCGTTCATGAAGGCGCATCCCGGGCTGGTGACCGAGGTGCCGTGCGACGAGCACGGCGACCCGGCCGACATCGACACGCCGGAGGACCTGGCCCGCCTGGAGGCCCGGCTCACGGGCGCGCGCTCAGAACCGCAGGGATAGCGGGCGCAATCAGAACCGCGGTGATGACGGGCGCGCTCAGAACCGCAGTGACGCGATGGCGGCCCGGTGGTCGCTGCCGGTGGCCGGGGCCACCCCCGCCGCGGTCGCCGTCATCCCCTTGAACAGGATGTGGTCCGGCCGGGTGACGGGGAACTCGGCCGGCCAGGTGAACCCGAACCCGTCGCCCGCCACGCTCTGCGCGTCGGTCAGCGGCGGCGTCAGGCCGCGCATGCCGCGGTCGGTGGTGGCGGTGTTGAGGTCGCCGAGCAGCAGGATGCGCTTGCTGCGGTCGGCGTCGATGAGCCTGCGCGCGTGCGCCAGGGAGGCGTCGCGGGAGGTGGTGTGGCCGGGCCTGGCGGAGGCGAGGTGCATGACGTACACGGTGACCTTGCCCTTGGGGGTGGTGATGACCGCGCGCAGGGCGCGCGGCCAGCCGAGGCCGACGTCGAGCGGCTGGGTCTCGCTGATCGGGTAGCGGCTCCACAGGCCGACCGTGCTGACCGGGTAGTGGTACTTGAACATCTTGTTGAGCTGCTTGGCCGCGGGGCCGCCCTTGGTCAGCTCCTGGGCGGCCAGCACGTCGAGGTCCTTGGCGATCACCCGGACGGCCTCGCCCGACGCGCTGTTGCGCACGCCCACGTTGACGGTGCCGACGGCCAGGTCGCTGGGCCCGCCGGGCGGCGTGCGCAGGAGCGTCGAGCCGAACATGACCGTCCACACCACGCCGGGGACGAGCGCCACGGCGGCGGCGGAGGTGGAGCGTGCCATCGCGGCGGCGGCGAGCAGCACGGGAACGGCCAGCCCCATCCAGGGCAGCAGGCTCTCCAGGACGGGCGTGAACCCGCCGAGAGCCGGGATCAGCCCGTGCCCCACCAGGGCCGCGGCCACGAGGACGGACCCGATGATGACGACCCGACTCAGCACCTGAACCAGGCTAGCGGCTCCCACCCCGCAACACCGGCGCGATAACATGTCCGAGTCGTAACAGAACATCATTCGGTCCAGCGGGAGCCCGGCATGCGCATCGGTATGGCACTCAAGTACTCGGGTGGTTTCAAGGAATCGGTCGCCGAGCTGGCCGACTACGAGAAGGCGGGCCTCGACATCGTGTTCGTGGCCGAGGCCTACTCCTTCGACGCGGTCAGCCAGATGGGCTACATCGCGGCCAGGACCGAGCGGGTGGAGATCGCCTCCGGCATCCTGCCCATCTACTCGCGCACCCCGACGCTGATGGCCATGACGGCCGCGGGCCTCGACTACGTCTCCGACGGGCGGTTCACGCTCGGCATCGGCGCCTCGGGGCCGCAGGTGATCGAGGGCTTCCACGGGGTGCCGTACACCGCGCCGCTGGGGCGTACGCGCGAGGTCATCGAGATCTGCCGCCAGGTCTGGCGGCGTGAGCGCGTCCAGTACGAGGGCAGGCACTACACCGTGCCGCTGCCCACCGACCAGGGCACCGGCCTGGGCAAGCCCCTGAAGATCATCAACCACCCGGTACGCTCCCGCATCCCCATCGTGGTGGCGGCCATCGGGCCGAAGAACGTCGAGCTGACCGCCGAGCTGGCCGAGGGCTGGGAGCCGATCTTCTACGTCCCGGAGAAGGCCGGCGAGGTGTGGGGGCCGTCGGTGGCCGCCGGGAAGGCCAAGCGCGATCCCGAGCTGGGCGAGCTCGACGTGATCGCCCAGGCCAGCCTGGCGATCGGCGACGACGTGGCGGGGCTGCTGGAGTTCGGGCGGCCGATGGCGGCCCTCTACATCGGCGGCATGGGCGCCAAGGGCAGGAACTTCTACAACGACCTCGCCAGGCGCTACGGCTACGAGAAGGAGGCCGAGCAGATCCAGGACCTCTACCTGGAGGGCAGGAAGGAGGAGGCGGCGGCCCGGGTGCCGGCCGAGCTGCTGGAGAAGATGTCGCTGGTCGGCAGCGAGGGCTTCGTGCGCGAGCGGCTGCAGGCGATGAAGGAGTCGGGCGTGACGACCCTGAACGTGACGCCGCTCGCCGGGACGCACGAGGAGCGGGTGCGGCTGATCGAGACGATCAAGGAGTGGGCCGCCTAGTGAGGTAGATCACCCCGTTTGGGGGGAATGCTCCGCTTTTCACGGGTGTTGTGCAGGCTCGTGAGGTTTTCCCTGGTGTTCGTGTGGCTCGTAGAGCGGCTGCACATCGACCTGTGCCGGTTGCACGGGTCGCTCTGTCGCTGACGGCTGTCCTCGTCCGTCCACACCCCTCACCAGGCGTGCCGCCGCGGCATGCCCTTCTCGCGAAGGCTTCCTCATCCGTGAAGAGATTCTCCTTCTCCCTGCAGCTCCTGCTGGGCCTGGCCGTCGGCGTCGCGCTCGGCTTCGCCGCGAAGATCTGGGACGTGGCCTGGCTCAGTGAGACGCTGAAGCAGGTCGGCTCCATCTTCGTCCAGTTGCTGAAGCTGGCCGTGCCGCCGCTGGTGTTCACCGCCGTGCTGGTCAGCGTGGCCAACCTGCGCAACGTCAACGGCGCGGCCAGGCTCGCCTCCAAGACGCTGCTGTGGTTCCTGATCACCGCGTTCGTGTCGGTCTCGCTGGCGATCGGGCTCGGCCTGCTCATCAACCCCGGCCAGGGCGTCACCCTCGACACCTCCGCCGCAAAGCCCGCCGACACCCAGGGCACCTGGCTCGACTTCGTCACCGGCATCCTGCCGACCAACGTCGTGACCGCCTTCACCGAGGTGAACGTCCTCCAGATCGTGTTTCTGGGAGTGGTGCTCGGTGCGGCGGCGATGGCCGTCGGCGAGAAGGCCGAGCCGTTCCTGAACCTCGCCCGCTCCGTGCTGGAGCTGGTGCAGAAGGCGCTGTGGTGGGTGCTGCGGCTGGCGCCCATCGGCACCGCGGGCCTGATCGGCAAGGCCGTGTCCACCTACGGGTGGGAGCTGCTGGCGCCGCTGGCCAAGTTCAGCGCCGGCGTCTACATCGGCTGCTTCGTGGTGCTGCTGGCCGTCTACCCGACGCTGCTGGCCGTCTGGGGCAAGGTCAGCCCCATCACGTTCTTCCGCAACGCCTGGCCCGCCCTGGAGCTGGCCTTCGTCTCCCGCTCCTCGGTCGGGACGCTGCCGCTGACGCAGCGGGTCACGGTCGAGCGCAACGGCGTGGACCGCGACTACGCCTCCTTCGCGGTGCCGTTCGGCGCCACCACCAAGATGGACGGCTGCGCCTCGGTGTACCCGGCGCTGGCCGCGATCTTCGTGGCCCAGGTGTTCGGGGTGCAGCTCGGGGTCGGCGACTACCTGCTGATCGCGTTCGTCTCGGTGGTCGGCTCGGCCGCCACGGCGGGCCTGACCGGCGCCACCGTCATGCTGACCCTCACGCTCAGCACCCTGGGCCTGCCGCTGGAGGGCGTCGGCCTGCTGCTGGCGATCGACCCGATCCTCGACATGATCCGCACCGCGACCAACGTGGCGGGGCAGCTCGTCGTGCCGGTGCTGGTGGCCCGCTCCGAGGGACGCCTGGACACGGCGGTCTTCAACGCGCCGCCGCAGTCGCTCGACCGCGCGCCCGAGACGCGCGTGCCGGAGCCCGCCGCGGCCTGACCGGATCCGCGAGATGAAGGGGGTGGCCCATGGCCGCCCCCTCATTCGTACGTCAGGAGGTCTCCCGGCTGGCACCCCAGCGCCTCGCACAGGCGCGCCAGCGTCGAGAAGCGCACGGCCTTGGCGTGGCCGTTCTTCAGTATCGACAGGTTGACCACGGTGATCTCCACGCGGTGCGACAGCTCGGTGAGCGTCATGCCGCGCTCCTTGAGCAGCTCGTCCAGCCGCACCCTGATGACCGGCTCGGCCATCAGATCGTGGCCTCGACCTCTTCGAGCAGGGCCAGGCCCCGGCGGACGATCTCCGAGACGCCGAGCGCGGCCATCCCCGCCACGACGCCGCCGATCACCTCACCCGGAGGCGCGTAGAAGGGGTAGGTCTCGGCCAGCAGCATGGGAGAGAGTATGGCCTGTGCCGCGGACCCGAGCACGCCCGACACGAGCGCCCCCGCGATCAGGATCCAGCCCAGCGTGCGCAGGTGCCGGGCCGTAACGGCGGAGAACAGCGCGCGATCGCCCGACCGGGCCCTGCGCAGCGCGCGGACCACCGTGAACAGCGCCAGCAGGGCCGTCACCGTGCCCGGCGCCCACATCAGCAGGTAGAGCAGGCCGCCCACCGGCGAGGCCCCGCGCGGGCGGACCGTCACCTCGGCGGTGACGCTCTCGACCGTGGCGCCGCCCACGGTCATCCCCCCGGCCGGGACGTCGAAGACGTGCAGAGGGATGCCGATGCCGTGCGGAACGCCGAAGAACGCGATCGCGACCGTCCCGGCCAGCGCGGCCAGTGCGCCGAGGACGCCCAGCGCCAGGGCGATGCTCAGCAAGGTTTCCAGTCTGATGATCCAGCGAGTTGGCATAACGATAATCGTAAATAACGAAAGTCGTTATGTCGAGGCGGCCGGAGGCGAAGGTGGGGCGGGTGGGGGCGGGTGGGCCCTATGGTGGGTCGGAAATCGTGATGTTCGAGATTTGGCGGGGATATGTCCGAGCGTGTGCCGTCATTGGTCGCCGACCGGTACCGGCTTGACGAGCGCATCGGCGGCGGGCCGATGGGCGAGGTTTGGCGGGGCTACGACACGCGGGCCGACTGGGTCGTGGCCGTGAAGGTGCTCGGCGCCAGGGCGGCAGGGGCCGCCACCCGGGAGGTGCTCAGGCAGCACGCCCAGGCCGTGGCCCGGGTGATCCATCCGAACGTGGCCATGGTCCTGGACGTCGGCGAGCACGAGGGGGCGCCGTTCCTGGTCATGGAGTTCCTCACCGGGCTCAGCCTGGGCGAGGAGCTGGCGGCGCGCGGGCCGATGAAGATCGTCGAGGTGTGCGACCTGATCGGGCAGGCGGCGGCCGGGCTGGACGCCGCGCACCGGGCCGGGGTCGTGCACGGGCGGGTGGGGCCCGACAGCTTCCGCCAGGCCGGCAGCGGGGTGCTCAAGGTCGTCGGGTTCGGGATGGACGAGCGGGCGCCCGCCGCTGCCGGGAGCCGGTACGTGGCGCCTGAGCGGGCCGCGGGGGAGGCTGCGCAGGCTCCGGGGGACGTGTTCGCGCTCGGGTGCGTGTGTTACGAGCTGCTGTGCGGGCGACCGGCCTTCGGGGACACGTCCGAGACCCAGGAGACGGTCGCTGATGGGCGGCCCGTGCCGCCCAGCGCGATCAGGCGTGAGGTGCCGGCCGAGCTGGACCGGCTGGTGCTGGCCATGCTCGCCGAGGACCCCGCGCAGCGGCCCGCCAGCGGTGAGGCCATCCGGCGGGCGCTGGCGGCCATCGCGCGGCCCAAGCCGGGACCGGCCGGGCCGCCGGTGACCGGGGTCTCCCTGCGCGACCCCGGCCTGCATCCCGGAGTCGCAGGCGCGGCCGGCGCGGGTGCGGGTGCCATCGGCGCGGCCGGCGCCGGCGCGGGCGCGGCGGGTGCTCCCGGCGCTGGAGTGGGCGCGGCGGGTGCTGGTGCTCCCGGTGCTGGAGCGGGCGCGGCCGGCGCGGGTGGCAGGGGTGCGGAGCCGGGGGCGACGGAGATCTTCCAGGCCGCGGGCCGCGGCGGGCCGCCGCCCAGGGCTGGGGACACGGCGGTCTTCCAGGCGGGCGACCTGGAGCCCGAGCGGCCCTCGTCCCCGAACCGCAAGCTGATCCTCCAGCTCGGCATAGCCGTCGTCGTCATCGCGGCCGTGACCATCGGCATGGTGATGTGGGCGGGCGCGCGCCAGGAGCCGACCGTCGCGGTGAACACCCCCGAACCGGCCACGCAGACCCCCAGCAGCCTGCCGCCCACGCCCGACCCGTCCCCGAGTTTCGAGGTCACCGCCGGGCCGGGTGAGGACACCGAGGAGGAGCCCGACTTCCTGCGCGAGACCGCGGAGCCGAAGGCCACGCTGGGCGAGGCGATCCCGCCCGGCGGGTACACCACGTGGCTGCGGCAGTTCGACAGCGCGCTGATGTCCCAGCAGAGCATGGGCGGCATCGACCCGAAGGTCGCGAAGAAGGCTAGCGACAAGATCCGCAAGGCGGCCAGGAAGTTCGAGCAGGGCCAGATCGACGCCACGCTCGACCAGATCGCCGATGTCTACCGCGACCTGGCCAGGGCTCAGGCCAAGGGCGACATGGACGGGTCGGGCCCGGCCGCGGACTTCATGCGGGACTGGCAGGTCCCCAGCGAATAGGCGATTTGGGACTTGGCGGGCAATAGTGACAAGAGGGGCGTGACACGTACATTGGGCGGATGACCTTCGACTACGCGGCGCGCCGGGCGCGGCTCGCGGAGCTGCTGCCCGCCCACGAGGTCCACGCCCTGCTCGTCACCTCCCCCGTCAACGTCCGCTACCTCACCGGGCTGACCAGCTCCAACGCCGCCGTCCTGGTCAGGATGGACGGCACCGCGATGCTGGCCACCGACAACCGCTACATCGAGGCGGCGCGCACCCTGGACGTGCCGTCGGTCGAGGTCTCGGACGTGGCGGGCAGGCTGGCTGCGCCCGGCGTCGGCATCGAGGCCGCGAGCATGAGCGTGGCGGCCTACCGCCGCCTCGGGGACGGGCTCGTGCCGCTGGGGCCGACGGTCGAGCTGCTGCGATCGGTCAAGGACGAGGGCGAGCTGGAGCTGATCCGCACCGCCTGCGCCATCACCGACGAGGCCTTCGCCGACGTCTGCCCGCGCATCGCCCCGGGGATGACCGAGCGCGAGCTGGCCGGGCTGCTCGAACGCCGCATGGCCGAGCTGGGCGCCGACAAGCCCGCGTTCGACACGATCGTGGCGGCGGGCGAGCACGGCGCGATCCCGCACCACGCCCCCACCTCGCGGGAGCTGCGCGCCGGCGACCTGGTCACCATGGACTTCGGCGCCCGCTACCAGGGCTACCACGCCGACATGACCAGGACGGTCAGCGTCGGGCCGCCCGCCGGCTGGCAGCGGGAGCTGTACGAGCTGGTCGCCGCCGCCCAGCGGGCCGGCAGGCAGGCGCTCGCGCCGGGCGCGCGGGCCGGTGAGGTGGACGAGGCCGCCCGCTCCGTCATCGAGGACGCCGGCCACGGCGGGCACTTCAGGCACGGTCTCGGCCACGGCGTCGGGCTGGAGATCCACGAGGAGCCGTTCCTGGGCCCTTCCAGGACCGGTAGACTAGAGGATCGAGTTCCGATCACCGTCGAGCCTGGGGTGTACCTACCGGGCCGGGGCGGCGTCCGGATCGAGGACACCCTCGTGGCACGTGCGGGCGGGCCGGAACTGTTCACGAAGACGACCAAGGAGCTGCTCGTCCTTTAGAGCGGCCACACGCGGGAGAAGAACGAGTGGCGACGACCAACGACCTCAAGAACGGCATGGTGCTGAAGCTCGACGGCGGTGAGCTCTGGGCCGTTGTGGAGTTCCAGCACGTCAAGCCGGGCAAGGGCGGCGCGTTCGTGCGCACCAAGCTCAAGAACGTCCTCTCCGGCAAGGTCGTCGACAAGACCTTCAACGCCGGGGTGAAGGTCGAGGTGGCCAACGTCGACAAGCGCGAGATGCAGTACTCGTACAAGGACGGCGAGGACTTCGTCTTCATGGACACCGAGACCTACGACATGGTCACCGTGCCCAGCGTCACGGTCGGCACCGCCGCCAACTACATGCTGGAGAACACCCTGGCCACGGTGGCCTTCAACGAGGGCTCCGCGCTCTACGTCGACCTGCCCGCCGCCGCCGAGCTGACCATCGCCGAGACCGAGCCCGGCCTCCAGGGCGACCGCTCCACCGGCGGCACCAAGCCCGCCAAGCTGGAGACCGGCGCCGAGATCAAGGTGCCGCTGTTCATCACCACCGGCGAGAAGGTCAAGGTCGACACCCGCAGCGGCGAATACCTCGGCCGGGCCTGAGGTGTCGGCACGGGGCAAGGCACGCAGGCGGGCGCTCGACATCCTGTTCGAGGCCGAGGCGCGCGACGAGGATCCGCTGAAGATCCTCGCCGAGCGCGTGGAGCGGCAGGAGCCGCCGGTCAACGAGTACACCTCGGCCATCGTCGAGGGCGTCGCCAGGCACCACGCGCGCATCGACGAGCTGATCACCACCTACGCCGAGGGCTGGACACTCGACCGGATGCCCGCGGTCGACCGCAACCTGCTGCGTGGCGGCACGTACGAGCTGCTCTGGATGCCCGGCGTGCCCGAGGGCGTGGTCATCAGCGAGTGGGTGCACCTGGCGGGGGAGCTGTCGACCGACGAGTCCCCGCAGTTCGTCAACGGGCTGCTGGCCCGCTTCAAGCAGCTCAAGCCAAGCCTCACCCTTTAGACACCCCCTTTGCTCGCGACTTCGCGGGCCGGGGTCGCGCGTTCGGGGTACGTTCCAACCACGCCGGCCTGCACCACGGCCCGCGAGGCGAGGGGCGTGCATTGTCGCGCGGTCAGGCGTCGCTTCCGTCAGCCCGGGGCGGAGGCCTGACCGTGTGGCCGTGGCGAGACCGTACGGGAAAGTGGCGCGTCACCAGCCGCGACGCGCCCTTTTCCATGTCCGGCCGCTTTTCCGCGGCGTCGCGGCGGCCGTCCGGCGACCGGGCGGAACGGGTATCGGCGGCAGGGAGCGGGAGCTCCCGCGTACGGCGTAGGCTGGGGCCCGACCACGAAGAAAGCCGTTCGCGACGTGCCCCTTCGCGGCGTGCGTAGTTTTGCGGGAGAGAGGCGAGCCGACGTTGCGTGCTGAAGGCGTCACCACGAGGACCCCGGCGGTGCGGACCGCCGTCGTCTGGGACGCGTTGCGGTCCATGCTGGCCGAGCGCACGGCGGCCACCGGCCGGGAGTCGCTCGACATCGTCGACGCCGGCGGCGGCACCGGCGGGTTCGCCGTCCCGCTGGCCGCGCTCGGCCACGCGGTCACCGTCGTCGATCCGAGCCCCGACTCGCTGGCCGCGCTGGAGCGCCGCGCCAAGGAGAAGGGCGTCAGCGTGCGCGGCCTCCAGGGCGACGCCGCCGACCTGGGCGAGCTGCTCCACCGCGACGCCGCCGACCTGGTCCTGTGCCACAGCGTGCTGGAGTACGTGGAAGACCCGATCAGCGCGCTGACCGCGGTCGCGGGCCTGCTGCGCAGGGGCGGCGCCGTCAGCGTGCTGGCCGCCAACCCCGTCGCCAGCGCCATCCACCGGGCGCTGTCGGGGCAGTTCGACGAGGCCAAGGCCGTGCTCGACGACCCGAGCGGCACCTGGGGCGATCGCGACCCGACGCCCCGGCGCTTCGCCGCCGACACGCTCGTGGAGCTGCTGAGCGCGACCGGGTTCACGGTCGGCCCGATTCACGGCGTGCGTGTCTTCGCCGACCTGGTGCCCAGCAGGCTGGTGGACGGCGAGCCCGGCGCCGCGCAGGCGCTGGTGGAGCTGGAGCAGGCCGCCGCCACCCATCCCGTGCTGCGTGACATCGCGACGCAGCTCCACGTGCTCGGCCACCGCAACTGAAAGAAGCCCGCATGCCCGCACCCCTCGGTGTAGAACGCCTGTTCGGATAGACTGGACGGCGTGTCTCGCAAGCAGATCACCGGCATCGGCCCCGCTCCGCGAACCGGGGTCGATGACAGCGGCTGCCCGATCCTCCACGTCGACATGGACGCGTTCTTCGCCAGCGTCGAGCTGCTCGACCGTCCCGAGCTGCGCGGCCGCCCGGTGATCGTGGGCTCGCCCGCGGGGCGCGGCGTCGTGCTCAGCGCCACCTACGAGGCCAGGGCCTTCGGCGTGCACTCGGCGATGCCGATGAGCAGGGCGCGCAGGCTGTGCCCGCAGGCCACGATCATCCCGCCCAGCCACGGCAAGTACTCCGAGGTCTCCAAGGGCGTCATGGAGATCTTCCACGCGATCACCCCGCTGGTGGAGCCGATCGCGTCCGACGAGGCGTTCCTCGACGTCGGCGGGGCGCGGCGGCGGCTCGGCGCGCCCGCCACCGTGGCCGCGATGATCAGGGAGCAGGTCCTCGACCGCTACGGGATCACGTGCTCGGTGGGCGTGGCGAGCAGCAAATTCGTGGCAAAGCTGGCCTCCAAGCAGTGCAAGCCCGACGGGCTGCTGGTGGTGCCCGCCGACCAGGTGGTCGACTTCCTCCATCCGCTCCCCGTGTCCGCCCTGTGGGGGGTCGGCGAGCGCACCGAGCAGTCCCTCGTCCGCCTGGGCATCCGCACGGTCGGAGATCTGGCCAGAGTGCCGCCCAGCACGCTCCAGCGGGAGCTGGGGCAGGCCGCGGGAGGCCACCTGGCGGCACTGGCCTGGGGGCGTGACGAACGGCCCGTCACCGCGCACGTGCCCGACAAGAGCATCGGCAACGAGGAGACGTTCGCGGCGGACGTCGACGACCCCGACGTGATCAAGCGGGAACTGCTGCGCCTGTCGGAGCGGGTGGCGGCCCGCATGCGTAAGGCCGGTCACGTGGGAAGAACTGTAAGTGTGAAGCTACGCCGAGCCGATTTCACCACGATCAGCCGCTCGCGCACGCTGCGCGAGCCGACCGACGTGGCCCAGGTGATTTACGCCACCGCCTGCGAGCTGTTCGAGGCGGCCGGGCTCGACCGGGTGCGGTTGCGCCTGGTGGGGGTCCGGATGGAGAACCTTCGGCCGGCCGATGAGGCCACCCGCCAGCTCACTCTGGGGGAGAAGGAGACGGGATGGCGCGAGGCGGAGCAGGCCATGGACAAGGCGATCCGAAGATTCGGGCCCGATGCGGTGCTCCCGGCGTCGCTCGTACGTGGCAAGCTTGATGAAATAGAGACATGACGTTCGATGTCCGGACATGCTGGGGGCGCCCGTGTCAGGATTTTGGGGTAAGGGGGGCGAGATGGGCCACAATAGAGCCATGACGTCACCTCCGGTTTGGTCTGCGTTGGACGTTTGCTTTCGCCTACGTCTACAGCCTCGTATTCTGGGGATAACCGACCGCGAGGTTCGGACACCCCGTGTCGTCCGTTGCCGTCTTCCCCGTCCTGGGGCCGTCCTTGGGAGGCGCCGTGCCGCTCTCTGAGCACGAGCAGCGCTTGCTCGACCAGATCGAGCAGGCCCTCTACGCCGAGGACCCGAAGTGGGCCAACACCGTAAGGATCAGTGACCCGCGCAGCCATTACAAGCGTCGCCTCATCAAAGCCTCCATCGGCTTTGCCCTGGGCGTCGTCATCATGATGGTCGGCGTGGTGATGAGTCTGATCCCGCTCGGCGTCGGCGGTTTCGTGGTCATGCTCGCCGCGTGTCTGTGGGGCCTGTCCAGTTGGAAAAAAATGAATGGGTTCGGTGACACCGCCCCCGCCTCAGGCACGGCGCCTCCTCCGGGCAAGCAGGCCCGCAGGGGAAACCGGGGCAGTTTCATGGAGCGCATGGAAGAGCGCTGGCGCCGTCGTCACGACGAGCGCTGACCGATAGACCGACGGTGTGCGGCCGCCCCCTGCCGGGGACGGCCGCACGTGCGGTCGGTGTGAACGCGGTGCTCGACGGCGCCGCCAGGTGATGACCGCCGGGGGAATACGGGGCCCCGGCAGCCACACCTGAGGCCGTCGGCCCGCCCTCGCGTACAAGGCCGCCCCGAGGCCGTCGGGCCTCACTCGTACTCAGGCGTCCGCCCGCAGATCGCGGGCCGCCGTGATCCCTCCTCGTGTGCGGATGATCCCTCACCCGCACACGAGGCCTGAACCTTTCAGCCCTTCTGAGCCGCCGTCCGCCGCAACCTGATCGTCTCCAGCAGGTCGAACCCGTCCAGCAGGCGCTCGCCCAGCATCCGCAGCCGGCGCAGCGTGGAAGGCGGCAGCAGCACCGCCCGCACCCTCCTGCCCCGTGACACCGTGATCGCCAGGGCCTGCCGCACCTTGCGCAGGTCCTTGCTCATGGGCTCGATCCGTCCCGGGTCCCGGGCGAACAGCACCCGCTCGACCGCCGAGGCGATGGCCGTGACGGCCGCGGCCGAGCCGGCGTCGAACTCGTACTGCTGGATCAACCGCCGGGCCAGCGCCCGCGGCGTCTCGCTGGGCTCCCGGGCCATGCCGTAGTCGTAGAGCACGTCGTCCAGCTCGGCCCACGCGGCGGCGACCGTGAGCTGGTCGCGGCCCGACACCATCCGGGCCGTCAGCTCGTCGGCGGGTTGCGACACCTTCCAGCCGAGGCTGCGCACCCGCCGGTTCCTGGTGATCAGCCGCAGGCCGGCCGGGATCAGCAGGACGAGCAGCAGAGCCGCCGCGCCGATGCCGATCTTGCCGATCAGCGGCATCGAGTCGTCGGGAGGCAGGATGCCGGTCGCGACCGTGCCCTCGCGGTCCACCTCGCGGGGGTTGCGCCGGGTCGCCGGGTTCTGCGGCTCGTCGGCGGAGGAGCTGCTCGCCCCCGGCGTCGGCGTGCTGCTCGTCCCGGGCGTCGCCGTCGGCCGCGGCTGCGCGTAGGCGGGCACCCGCGCGCTGCCCTGACCGGCCGCGCCCGACGGGGTCGGCTCGAACGGCAGCCAGCCCACGCCCTCGAAGTACAGCTCCGGCCACGAGTGGGAGTCGTTGGTGCCGACCTCCCACCGGTCGCCGGTCTGCACGCCGCCGGTGTAGCCGATCGCCACCCGCGACGGGATGCCCACCATCCTGGCCAGCACCGCCATCGCCGAGGCGAACTGCTCGCAGTAGCCGACCCGGTCACGGATCAGGAAGTCCCGCAGCGCCGAGCCGCTGTGCCCCTGCGTGCGCAGGTCGTACTGGAAGTTGCCCGGCTTGGTGAAGAACTCCTGCAGCTTCAACGCCGCGTCGTAGGTGGTCTTGGCGTCCGCCGTGATCTTGGTGGCCAGGTCTCCGACCTCCGGTGGCAGGTCGCCGGGCAGGGCGAGGAAGCGCCGGTCCACCTCGGGCCTGATGCCGTCGAGGGAGTCGAGCAGGTCGGCCGTCGGCTCGGGCTCGCTGGTCGAGACGTCGTACTGGATGCCGGCGGCCTCCTCGCGGGTGGAGAAGACCATCAGCGTGTCCACGTCGGCCCGCCAGTCGCCGTCCACCCTGATCTCCCGCGGCGGGTACGGCAGCGGCAGGAACTGCAGCTGCTCGATCTCGTCGCTGATCTGGATGTTGCTGACGACGTTGTTGACCTTCACCTCGGGGCCGAGCCCCGGCGGCTCGGGCAGCGGGCCGTTCTCCGTCCTGTTCTGCGGCGCGCCCTTGGGCTGCGTCATGCCGAACTGCTGGCCGTCGAACGTGTCCAGCGCGTAGATGCGCAGGTAGTGCGGTTTCTGGTCGTCGTTGGAGTAGGTCAGGACCACCCGCCGCTCCGGCAGGTCGAGCTGGCCCTTGAGGCTGGCGATCGGGTTCGCGATGCTGATCGAGTTGCCGGGGCCCGAGCCGCGCCCGCCCACGCCGAACGTGAAGAAGGACACCGGTTCCATCGCCGGCAGCGCCGCCGGCAGCAGCACCGCCAGCAGGATCGCGGCGAACCCGATGCGCTTGCCCGACAGCCGCATGGCGGTGGTGTCGGCCGAACCGCCGCTCCCGGAGGTGGCAGAGGCGGCCGGGGCGGCCTGGCGGGTGCGGCGCACCAGCACCGCCCTGCCCCAGTGGCCCACCCGCTCGCGCCCGTCGGCGATCAGCAGGCTGACGAAGCCGAGCGCCGCCACGATGAACGCCCACCAGCTGATCGGCTCGGTGAGGATCGTGGCCGGCACCGTGGCCAGCGCCAGCAGCGGCAGCCCCGACAGAGCTGCTCGCCGCACCCGCGCGGCGAGCAGATCCACGGTGATCGCGATGATCGCGACGCCGCCGGCGGTCAGCAGCGTGATCCCCTCGGTCTCCGGGACGGGCGCCGCGAAGCGCTGGATGTCGGCCCAGCCGACGCCCAGCAGCCTGGCCAGCTCCAGCACCGAACCCTTGGTGGGGACGACCAGCGCCCACGCCTCCTCCGAGGCGAAGACCGCGGTCATGTACATCCACGTGGCGGCCAGGCCGACCAGCGGCGCGGCCCAGGCGGGCAGGGACAGGCGGCTGCTCAGCAGGCCCGCCGCCACCACGGCCAGCACCGCGCCGAGCGACGTCCAGAACCAGCCGCCGCCCTGGAAGAGCGGGGAGAGCAGGAGGGCCGCGGTGAACGCGGACACTCCCGAGGCGATCGTCAGTCTCATGCCGCTCCTCCCGCGGGGCCGAGCGCGTACCTGCCGCGGTTGGCGGCGTCCTGCCACACCGAGGCGATCGAGGTGCCCGCGGGCAGCCGGACGATGCGCCAGCCGTACCCGGCCAGCACGGTCTGCACGGCCTGGTGGTTCTCCTCGGCGGCCCGGTCGCGGCCCTCCCACGTGCTCACGTCGAGCAGGACGGCCACGCCGGTGATGCCGCTGTGCCGCAGCCTGGCCAGCTCCCTGGCCTCGTCGGCGTCCATCGCGCCCAGCACCGCCACGATCAGCCCGTCGCCGCCGCCGGAGCGCAGCGCCGAGATGCCCATCTCCAGGGAGCGGGCCGGGCTGTGCCGTACCACGGCCAGGGTGTCGAGCAGCGAGTAGCTCAGGCCCGAGTCGGTCAGGTGCTCGGCGCCCTGGTCGGTGACCAGCCGCAGGCCGAGGCCCTCGTGGGCGAGGTGCACGCCGATGGAGGCCGCGGCCGAGACCGCCACCTCGAACGACGAGCGCGGGCCCTCGCCGCGGTGGGCGTGCCGGCGCGTGTCCAGCAGGAGCGCGCCGCGGCTCTGCCACTGCTGCTCCTCGCGGCGCACCATCAGCTCGCCGTAGCGGGCCGTCGAGCGCCAGTGCACCCGGCGCAGGTCGTCTCCCTGCCGGTACTCGCGCGGCGCCACGTCGTCGTCGCCCGCCGCCGCCACGCTCCTGGTCCTGCTGTCGCCGCCGCCCGTCCACTCACCCGACAGCCGGACGTGTGGCAGCGCCGCGACGTGCGGCGTCACCACCAGCGTGTCGCTGATCGTGAACGAGCGGGTCAGCTCCACCAGCCCGAACGGGTCGGCGATGCGGATGGACAGCGGCCCGATCGTGTACCGGCCGCGCAGGTCGGACCTGACCCGGTAGTCGATCTCGCGCACGCCGCGCGGCTCGACCCGGTCCAGCACGAAGCGGGGCCGCACGCCCAGCGCGTACGGCACCGTGTCCTCGATGAGCAGCAGGCCGGTGGGCAGTCTGGTGACGTTCTCCAGCCGCAGGGTCACGGTGGCCTCTCCGCCCACCTCGGCCCTCGGCGGGTCCAGCCGCCTGGCGCAGCTCAGCCGGTACCTGGTCCGCGCCACCACCATCGCGGCCAGCAGCGGCAGCGCCGTCACCAGGACGCCGATCCTGAACAGGTCGTTCTCGCCCAGGAGGAACGCCATCAGCAGGGCGGCGATCCCGGACGCCAGGAACGACCGCCCCCTGGAGGTCAGCGCCCGCAGTCCCGCTCTCACGCGCGGGTCTCCGGCACAGGCACGCGCCTGATCAGGTCCGTCACCACCTGCTCGGGCAGGCGGCGCTGCCCCTGTGCCTCGACGCTGGGCAGGAGGCGGTGTGCCAGCACGGGGATGGCCAGGTCCTGAAGGTCGTCCGGGATGACGTAGTCGCGCCCGGCCAGCGCCGCGTGCGCCCGCGCGGCGCGCACGAGCTGCAGCGTGGACCGGGGAGAGGCGCCCAGCCGCAGGTCGGGGGAGTGGCGGGTGGCCACGACGAGGTCGATGGCGTACTTCTTGACCGCCTGGGAGACGTAGACGCCGCGGACGGCCTCGATGAGCGCGCGCACCTCCGCCGTCGTCGCCACCGGCTCCAGCTTGTCGAGCGGCGAGGTGCCGCCGTGCACGTCGAGCATCTCCAGCTCGGCGGTCGGCTCCGGGTAGCCCATCGCGACGCGCGCGGTGAAGCGGTCGCGCTGCGCCTCGGGCAGGGGATAGGTGCCCTCCATCTCGATCGGGTTCTGGGTGGCGATCACCATGAACGGCGCGTCGAGCTGGTAGGTGTGCCCGTCCACCGTCACCTGGTGCTCCTCCATGCATTCCAGCAACGCGGACTGCGTCTTGGGGGAGGCACGGTTGATCTCGTCACCCACCACGATGTTGGCGAAGACGGGCCCCGGCTTGAATTCGAACTCTCTGGTCTGCTGGTTGTAAGCGCTCACTCCGGTGATGTCGCTGGGCAACAGGTCGGGGGTGAACTGCACGCGGCGCACCGGGCAGTCGATGGAGCGAGCGAGCGCCTTGGCCAGCATCGTCTTGCCGACACCCGGCACGTCCTCTATCAGTAGGTGGCCCTCTGCGAGCAAGACGGTCAGCGTGAGGCGCACGGCGTCGCTCTTGCCCTCGATCACCGATTCGATGGCCTGCCGAATCCGGTGGGCTGTGGAGACCAGCTCGTCGAGCTGGGGAGGGACGTCATGGGTTACTGCCACCAGGCCTCCATGAGAAGTGCGACGGCTGTCCCGGTACGGTGCCTTTGCGGGAGCCATGCCATTCCTTTTCCATTGTCTGTACGACCCTACGACGCTGCGGGTTCTTGAGCGACATTTGCGGATATTCCAGCGAACACCGGCAAAGTTCCTGTTCTTGTGGCATAGCAGTGCGAATCCAGTGACACACCGCACCCCGCGGGGCGCCCCACTTTCCTCCACCCGGAGCCCCCCCTCGCCCCCGCAGCCCCTATGTCCACGGCGTTTCGAACCCTCGACACGCCCATGAGGGTTGACCCCCGGCCACCCGCCCCCCACCCCGCCCCATCGCTCTGACCTGCGGTAACGCAACGGAAACCGATGATGAAGACGGTTCGAATCAGTTGACGGTGGGGAGAAGTGGAGTATGGTGGTGCGCAGTGGAGAGCCCGGTGCACCAGCGCTGAGCGCTTCACGAGGCACGGGAGGTGGGGCCGATGTTCCTCGGCACCCATCAACCGCGTCTGGACGACAAGGGACGGCTGTTCCTGCCGGCTAAGTACCGTGAGGAGCTGGCGGAGGGTCTTGTGATCACCAAAGGCCAGGAGCGATGCCTCTACGTGTTTCCCGTGGAGGAGTTCCAGCGCATTACCGAGGCTCTCAGCACCGCCCCGGTCACCGCCAAGGCGGTGCGTGACTACAGCCGCGTCTTCTTCGCCAGCGCGTCCGACGAGACACCAGACAAGCAAGGGCGCATCACGATCCCGCAGAGTCTCCGCCAGTACGCGGGGCTGGAGCGTGACTGCGTCGTCATCGGGGCCAACACCCGGCTGGAGATCTGGGACGCACAGGCCTGGGACACCTATCTCAGTGAGCAGGAGCAGGCGTTTTCCGAGCTGTCGGAGGAGGTGCTGCCAGGGATCTTGTAGTGACCACGGTCGATCCGTCGGCGATGTCGTTCGGCGAGGTCTCCACCCGCAACCACTGTCCGCCAACTGATGCACCTTCCCCGGTGTCAGATGGCGGGCGTCCACGAAGAGGGTGCGGATGGGGACCTGGCCGGGCGGCTCCGGGTGGGGACCCAGCAACGACCGGCGAGACGATCGGTGAACGCGTCAACCGCGAGCAAGGACGCGAGAGGGGGGTTGGAGATGAGTGACGACGTCGGCACCGGCGGTCACGTTCCGGTGATGCTCGAGCGCGTTCTGGAGCTGCTCGGCCCGGCGCTCTCCGGGCCCGCTCCCGTCGTCGTCGACGCCAACCTCGGCCTCGGCGGCCACTCGGAGGCCCTGCTCGCCGCCTACCCCCGGCTGCATCTGATCGGGATCGACCGCGACCCCTTCGCCATCGACTTCTCCACGCGCAGGCTCGCCCCCTACGCCGACAGGACCACCCTCGTCCACGCGTCCTCCGCCGACCTGGCCGACGTGCTCGCCAGCACGGGGCGCACCGCCATCGACGGGGCGCTGTTCGACCTGGGCGTCTCCTCGCCGCAGCTCGACGAGGCGGAGCGCGGCTTCGCTTATTCCTATGACGCGCCGCTCGACATGCGCATGGACACCTCGCAGGAGCTGACGGCCGAGCTGGTGGTCAACACCTACGGCGCCGCCGAGCTGGCGCGCATCCTGCGTGACTACGGCGAGGAGAGATTCGCTCAGCGTGTCGCGGGCCTCATCATCAAGGAACGGGCCAAAGAGGCAATAACGTCTACGAAGCGGCTGGCGGACATCGTCCGCGATGCGATCCCCGCCGCGACCCGGCGCACCGGGGGAAACCCGGCCAAACGGACTTTTCAGGCCTTGCGCATCGAGGTGAACGCGGAACTGTCCGCCCTGGAGGCGGCGCTCCCCGCGGCACTCGACGCGCTGGTGCTCGGTGGGCGAGTCGTCGTGCTCTCCTACCACTCACTGGAGGACCGGCTCACCAAGCAGGCCCTCACGGCGCGAACCAGGGACACCAGCCCACCTGGGCTGCCCGTCCCACTACCGGCTCACCAGCCGAGGTTCCGCCTGCTGACGAGGGGAGCGGAGCTCCCAAGCGACGAAGAGCTCGCCCGCAACCCGCGGGCGGCCTCGGCCCGGCTACGGGCGGCAGAGAGGATCCGTGTTGACGACTGAGCAGGAGACCGGCAAGGGTGCGCCCGGCCGCCGCGCCGTGCCCAAGACGGGCACCCGCCGCTCGGCGACCACGCACCAGCCCAAGCCGCGTCCCCGTCCCGACGCGCGGCGCGAAACCGAGGCCAAGCGCTCGGCCGCCGAGCAGGCGGGCGCCGAGGCCGCCGGGAGGCGGCCGGCGGACGAGCGCGCGCGTGCCGACGCGGACGGCACGGCGCCCGCCGCCGGACGCGTGCGGGTGGCCGCCGCCCGCGATGCCGCCGAGCGTGCGCGTGGCGCCGCCGGTCGTGACGCGAGTACGCGTGCGCGTGAGGCCGCTGGTCGCGAGGCGGGTTCGCGTGCGCGTGAGGCCGCTGGTCGCGAGGCGGGTTCGCGTGCGCGTGAGGCCGCTGGTCGTGAGGCGAGTTCGCGGGTACGTGAGGCCGCTGGTCGTGAGGCGGGTTCGCGTGCGCGTGAGACTGCCGGTCGTGACGCGGGTTCGCGTGCGCGTGAGGCCACCGGTCGTGAGGCGGGTTCGCGGGTGCGGGGTGCGGCCGTTCGGGAGACGGGCGAGCGGGTGCGTGAGGCTGCCGGTCGCCAGACTGATGAGGCTGTGCGTGACGCCGCAGGCCGGGAGACGCCGGCCGCCGAGCGGTCGCGGGCCACGAGCCGCAGGACGCCGATCGTCGAGCGGGTGCGTGGCCAGGCCGCGGGCAAGCGGCCGGCCGGCGGGCGCTCGCGTGCCGAGGCCGGGGCGGGACGTCCCGCGGCGCGGCCCCGTCCCGCGCGCCGGCAGCGGGCGCCGTTCGTGCTGCTCGTCGTCGGGCTGCTCTGCGGCGGCCTGGTGAGCCTACTCCTGCTCAACACCATGCTCGCCCAGGACGCCATCACCGACGCCACCCTGCGCCAGGAGATCGCCGAGGCGCGCCTGCAGAACGAGCAGATCGACCAGAAGTACCAGCTCAAGACGCAGCCCGAGAACATCGCCGACCTGGCCGAGAAGCAGGGCTACGACCGCGACTGGGACGAGGTCAACAGGCTGAGCAGCGCCGGTGACCAGGCGAGCCGGGTGGACACGGAGCGGTGAGGGAATCAGGCGGCAAGGGGCAGGGTCCCGGCCGCGGCGCTGGCGGCGCCGGCTCTCAAGGAGGGCCAGGCGCCGCTCGTCGTACGCCGGGAGGTCCCGGGCGGACGGGGCGCCAAGGCGGCGCTTCACGCTCTGACGGCGGGCGCTCCGACGGCGGGCGTTCCGATGGCACCGGCCGTCCCGCGTCGCCCGAGAACCCGCCGCGGCGGCCCCGCGACCCCCTCGACCTGCCGTTCGGGCGTGACACGTTCGGGCGCGACGACGAACGTGACCGGCCGGGGCGTGACGCCGGGGACGAGGGGCGCGGGCGGTCCCGCCAGGATCCGGCGGACGACGCGCGCGGGCGGTCGCGTCAGGAGCCGGCGGACGACGCGCGTGGGCGGTCGCGTTCCCGCGACGAACGGTCCGGGGGCCGGTCGCGGGGGGACGCCGGTGACGGCACCCGCAGGCGGCCCCAGGACGACGGTGAGCGCCCCAGGGGGCGTGAAGACGACGAGCGGCTCAGAGGACGCGTGCAGGGGCGCGACGACCGTGGGCGCGGCCGGGCGGGCGACCGGTCCGACGACCGCACGCGCGGTCGCGCCGGCGACCGGCCGGACGACCGCGGGCGTGGTCGAGCGGGCGAGCGAGCCGACGACCGTGCGCGCGGTCGCGCCGGTGAACGGCCCGGCGACGGTACGCGTGGTCGTGCGGGTGAACGGCCCGGCGACGGGGCTCGTGGGCCGGGAGCGCGGCGTGAGCCGGGGCCGCAGCGCCGTACCCCGTCAGGAAGCCCGCGACCGGAGCCGCACGAGCGCCTGGCGCGCGAGCGGACGGCCCGCCGCGGCGGGGACGTGCCGCCGCCCAGAGGGCCGCGCAGGCCACCGCCCAGGCCGCCGCGCCCCCCGATGGTGCTGCGGCTGGGCAGCCCGCGCAGGCGGATCAACTTCGGCCTGATCGGCATGACGTTCATCCTGTCGATCTTCGCGGGCAGGCTGATCCAGATGCAGGGCCTCGACTCGAAGGTGTACGAGGCCGCAGCCGCCGACCAGCGCCAGCACACCGAGACGATCCCCGCCAAGCGCGGCTCGATCACCGACGTCAACGGCCACGACCTGGCCGTCACCGTCGAGGCCCGCGAGGTGTCGATCGACCCGACCAAGGTGCCGGCCGACGTGCGCGCGAAGGCCGCCGCGATCCTGGCCCAGCAGCTCGGCAAGAACGAGCAGGAGATCGCCGCGAAGCTCGCCAAGACGGGGACCCACTATCAGCTCCTGGCCAGGGACGTCGATCCGGTCGTGGCCACGCGCCTGCTGCAGGGGCCGGTGCCGGCGCTGTCGGCGAAGAAGACGTACAAGCGGCTGTATCCGGCGGGTGAGCTGGCGGGCAGCCTGATCGGGTTCGTCGGCGACGAGGGCAACGGGCTCGGCGGCATGGAGCAGGCCAGGAACTCGCTGCTGGCCGGGCGCGACGGCGAGCAGCGCGTGGAGACCGGCCGCGACGGCCAGCGCATCCCGATGACCAGCAGCCAGCGCACCGCGCCCGTGGACGGGCAGGACGTGCGGCTGACGATCGACCGCGACATCCAGTGGGCCGCGCAGAAGTCGATCGGCGAGCAGGTGCGCAAGTCCGAGGCCGACAGCGGCACCGTGATCGTCATGGACGTGCGGACGTCGCAGATCGTCGCCATGGCCAACGCCCCCGAGCTCGACCTGAACAACTGGCGCAAGGCCCCCGAGTCCCGTTACTCGAACAAGGCCGCCGCCGACGTGTTCGAGCCGGGCAGCACCAACAAGGTGATCACCGCCGCCGCCGCGCTGGAGGCCAAGGCGGTGACGCCCGACACGGTGTACCAGGTGCCCGACCGGATCAGGTGCGCCGACCAGGTGCTGCGTGACGCGCACGCGCACAAGGTGGAGGCGCTGACGTTCCGCCAGGCGATGGCGCAGTCCAGCAACGTGGCCACGGTCATGGCGGCGCGCAAGGTGGGCAGCCAGAAGCTGTACGAGATGCTGAAGGCGTTCGGGTTCGGCAGCACGCCGGGCGGCGGCGTGCCGAGCGCGGAGGCGGGCCTGCTGCCCGACTACCGCAAGTGGTCGGGCAGCCAGAGCTGTACGGTCGCCTACGGGCAGGGCGTCTCGGTGACGGCGTTGCAGATGGCCAGCGTCTACCAGACGATCGCCAACGGCGGCGTGCGGATCGAGCCGCAGATCGTGGCGGGCACGACGGACGCCTCGGGCAGGTTCGTCCCGGCTCCCGCAGGTAAGCAGACCAGAGTGGTGAGCGAGACGACGGCCAAGGAGATCGCGACGATGCTGGAGAGCGCGGTGGGCGAGGAGGGCACGGGCCAGCTCGCCGCCATCGACGGTTACCGGGTCGCGGGCAAGACCGGCACGGCCAACCGCTACGATGCCGAACTCGGCCGCTACGAAGGCTACACCGCCTCCTTCGTCGGCTTCGCCCCGGCGGACGACCCCAGGCTGGTGGTGCTCTCAGTGGTGCAGAACCCGAAGAATGGCCATTTCGGGGGCGAGTTGGCGGCCCCTGTCTTCAAGGATGTGATGACGTTCGCCATCAAGAGCAAGAAGATTCCTCCCACAGGCTCCGCCGCGCCGACGGTGCGTACGCGCGCCGGACAGTGACCAGGGAAGGTACGCTCTCGCCGTGCGTCCCCCGTCGTCTATGCGTCCCACGACCAGCCCGCCTCGCCCGCTGACCGGGCTCGCGACCATGCTCGACGCCGATTCGGGCACCTCGCGATCGCCGCATGCCGCGCTGACAGGCGTCACCATCGACAGCCGCAACGTCAGACGCGGCGACCTGTACGTCGCGCTGCCCGGTAACCGGGTGCACGGCGCCACCTTCGCCGCCGACGCGATGGCGGGCGGGGCGGTGGCCGTGCTCACCGACCGCGCCGGCCGCGACGCCGCCGTGGCCACCGGGCTGCCCGTGCTCATCGTGCCCGACCCGCGCGCGCTGCTCGGGCAGATCTCCTCCTGGGTGTACGGGCAGCCGGCCCACGACATCCAGGTGCTCGGCGTCACGGGCACCAGCGGCAAGTCCACCACCACGTTCATGCTGGAGGCGGGCCTGCGGGCCGCCGGGCACCGGGCGGGGCTGGTGGGCGGCGTCGAGATCCACGCGGGAGACCTGCGCTTCCAGCCCACGCTGACCACCCCGGAGGCCAGCGACCTGCACGGCCTGTTCGCGCTGATGCGCGAGGAGGGCGTCACCGCGGCCGCCATGGAGGTCTCCAGTCACGCGCTCGCGCTCGGCAGGGTCGACGGCCTGTACTACGACGTCGCCCTGTTCACGAACCTGTCGCAGGACCACCTCGACTTCCACAAGGACTTCGAGGACTACTTCGCGACCAAGGCGAAGCTGTTCCAGCCCGAGCTGAGCCGCGCCGGGGTGACGAACTTCGACGACCGCTACGGGCGGGAGCTGCTGGACCTGGCGAAGGTGCCGATGACCACGTTCTCGGCGCTGGGCGACCAGGAGGCCGAGTGGCGGGCGGTGGACGCCAGGCTCGGCTCCGACGGCAGCGTCTTCCGGGTGGTCGGGCCGGGCGGCGTCGAGGCCGACGCGAGCGTGGCGCTGCCGGGCCCGTTCAACGTGGCCAACGCGCTCGGCGCGATCGTCACGCTCGTCGAGGCCGGGGTGCCGCTGCACACGGCCGTGCACGGCGTCGGCGGGCTGACCGGGGTGCCGGGGCGCATGCAGCGCGTCACGGGCGCGCAGGACGACTTCCAGGCCGTCGTGGACTACTCCCACAAGCCGGGCGCCGTCGAGTCGGTGCTGCGCTCGCTGCGTACGGTCACGAACGGCACGCTGACGATCGTGCTCGGCTGCGGCGGCGACCGCGACAAGGGCAAACGACCCATCATGGGGGAAATCTCCGCCGAGCTGGCGGATGTGGCCATTTTCACCAGCGACAATCCCCGCTCGGAGGATCCGCTGGCCATCCTCGCGACGATGATGGAGGGAGCGCTCCGCGTTCCGCAGCACGACCGCGCTCATGTGATCATTGAGCCCGACCGCGCGGCCGCCATCGGCCTGGCGATCGCCCGGGCCGGGCGCGGCGACGTGATCGTCGTAGCAGGCAAGGGTCACGAGCAGGGCCAGTACGTTTCAGGCGAGGTGATCCCCTTCGACGACCGCGAAGTGGTCGCCGAAGCGATCGACGCACGCAAGGAAAGCAGGAAGCACTAATGATCCCGTTGCCTCTGGCCAGGATCGCCGAGATGACCTCGGGAGCCCTGTCGGGCATGGCCGATCCCCGCGCCGTGGTGCGCGGGCCCGTCGTGATCGACTCGCGGGCCGTAGAACCGGGATCCCTGTTCGTCGCCATCAAGGGCGCGCGGGTCGACGGTCACGACTACGCCGCGCAGGCCATCAGGGCCGGAGCCGTCGCCGTGCTGGCCTCCAGGCCGGTCGAGGCGCCCGCGGTGATCGTGCCCGACACCGCCGCCGCGCTGGCCGAGCTGGCCGCCGCGCAGGTCCGCATGCTGTCGAACGTTACCGTCATCGGCGTGACCGGCTCGGCCGGCAAGACCAGCACCAAGGACCTGCTCGCCAGGCTCACCGCCAGGATCGGCGCCACCATCGCGCCCAAGGGCAGCTTCAACAACGAGCTCGGCCACCCCCTGACCGTGCTGCGCGCCGACCTCGACACCCGCTACATGGTGCTGGAGCTGGCCGCCCGCAACATCGGCCACATCAAGGACCTGACGCGCATCGCGCCGCCGCAGATCGGCGTCGTGCTCAACGTCGGCACCGCGCACCTCGGCGTGTTCGGCGGCAAGGAGGCCATCGCCAAGGCCAAGGGCGAGCTGGTCGAGGCGCTGCCGCGCTCCGGCGTGGCCGTGCTCAACGCCGACGACCCGCTGGTGCGCGGCATGGCCTCGCGCACCGAGGCGCGCGTCACCTACTACGGGCGCGGCGAGCAGGCGTCGATCAGGGCAGAAGGGGTCGTCGTCGACGCGCGCGGGCGCGCCTCGTTCACCCTGCGCACCCCCTCCGGGGCCGCGCACGTCTCACTGCAGCTGTACGGGGAGCACGCCGTCGAGAACGCGCTCGCCGCGGCCGCGGCCGGATACGAGCTGGGCCTTCCCGTCGCCACGATCGCCGAGGAGCTGTCGGAGGCCACCCCGCGCAGCCGGTGGCGGATGGAGGTCACCGACCGGGCCGACGGGGTGACCGTGGTGAACGACGCCTACAACGCCAACCCCGACTCCATGAAGGCGGCCTTCTCCGCGTTCGAGGTGCTCGGGAAGGGGCGGCGGCGCTTCGCGGTCATCGCGGCGCTGCGGGAGCTGGGCGAGGACGGGCCCGCGCTCAACGCCGAGCTGGGGCGGCTCGCCGGTGGGGCGGGGCTGGCGGGGCTCATCGTCGCCGGGCCCGACGCCGAGCCGGTGCTGGCCGGCGCCCACGCGGCCGTCCAGGAACGCACAGCCCAGGCCGGCCCTGGCGCGCCCTTGCCCGGGCCTCAGGCGCCCGGCGGCCCGGCGCACCCGGCTCCGGAGGCCGGTGCTCACGGGCCCGTGCCGCACGGTCAGGTGCCGTCCGGTGGGCCAGGGTGGCATGGCCCCGACGGCACGCCGGCGTGGCAGGCGCCGCAGGGCGGCGGGCCCCACGCGGGCGCGCCCCACGCGGGCGGGCCCCACGCGGGCGGGCCTCAGGCGGGCGGGCCTCAGCCGGGGGTGCCGCATGCAGGCGGGCCTCAGGCAGGTGCGCCGCATGCAGGAGGGCCGCATGTGGGAGGGCCGCATGTGGGAGGGCCGCCTCCGGGAGCGCCCGCGTACCCCGCGCAGCCCCAGCCCGGACACCCGCAGCCCCAGCCCGGTTACGGGCAGCCGACGCGGATCGTGCACGTGCCCGACGCCGAGGCCGCCGCGGCCGAGCTGGCCGGGTGGCTGCGCCCCGGTGACGCGGTGCTGATCAAGGGCCCGAGGGCCATGGGCCTGGAGCGGACGGCCGAGCTCGTGCTCGGGGGTGCCACCCAGTGACCAACATCATCATCGCCGGTGCGGTGGGCCTGATCCTCTCGATGCTGGGCACCCCGCTGGCGATCAGGCTGTTCTCGCGGCGCGGCGTCGGCCAGAACGTCCGCGAGGACGGCGTGCAGGCTCACCTGGGCAAGAAGGGCACGCCCACGATGGGCGGCATCGTGTTCGTGCTGGCCGCGCTGCTCGCCTACGGAGCCTCCCACCTGGCCATGCTGGAGCCCCCGACGGTGTCGGGGATGCTGGTGCTGTTCCTGATGACGGGGCTGGGCGCGGTCGGGTTCCTCGACGACTTCATCAAGATCTACAAGCAGCGCAGCCTGGGGCTGCGCAGCGGCGCCAAGGCGCTGGGCCAGCTCGTCGTCGGCGCGGTGTTCGCGTTCCTGGTGACGCGCCAGCCGAACGTGTACGGCATCACCCCCGCCGAGACCCGCGTGTCGTTCCTGCGGGACATCGGCCCGTCGATCGGCATCGTCGGGTTCACGATCTGGGTGCTGATCATGATCGTCGGGTTCTCCAACGCGGTGAACCTGACCGACGGTCTCGACGGCCTGGCCAGTGGCGCGACGGGCGCCGTGCTGGCGGCGTACGTGCTGATCGGCAACTGGCAGCTCCGCAACAACTGCATCGACCAGCTCGGCCCCAACTGCTACTGGGTGCGCGACCCGCTGGACCTGGCCGTGGTGGCCGCCGCCGTGCTGGGGGCGCTGATCGGGTTCCTGTGGTGGAACGCCCCGCCCGCCAAGATCTTCATGGGTGACACCGGCTCGCTGGCCCTGGGCGGCGTGCTGGCCGGGCTGGCCATCGCCACCCGCACCCAGCTCCTGCTGATCATCCTGGCCGGCCTGTGCGTGGTCATCACGCTGTCGGTCATCATCCAGGTCGGGTCGTTCAAGATGACCGGGAAACGCGTGTTCAGGATGGCCCCCCTGCAGCATCACTTCGAGCTCAAGGGCTGGGCGGAGACCACGATCGTGGTCCGCTTCTGGCTGATCGCGATCCTGTGCGCGGCGCTCGGGCTCGGGCTGTTCTACGTGGAGTGGATGCCCAAGTAATGAGTTACACCTGTGTGGCCGGGCTGGGAGTGTCCGGCACCGCCGTGGCCAGGGTGCTGGCGGGGCGTGGCGAGCGGGTCGTGGTCGTGGAGGGCGTGGAGGGCGAGCGGCAGCTCGCCGCGGCGGCCGAGCTGGCCGTGCACGGCGTCGAGACCCGCTTCGGCGCGATGACGCTGCCGGAGGGGGTGACCCGTGTGGTCACCACCGGGTGGGCGCCGCACCATCCGCTGATCGCCGCCGCGCTGAGCGCCGGGGTCGAGGTCGTCGGGGAGGTGGAGCTGGCCTGGCGGCTGCGGCCGAAGCAGGCCGCCCCCTGGCTGGCGCTCACCGGCACCAACGGCAAGACCACCGCCGTGCGCATGCTCACCTCGATACTCCAGGCCGACGGCCGCAAGGCCCTGGCCGTAGGGAACGTGGGCGTGCCCGTGGTACAGGCCGTGGCGGAGCCGTACGACGTGCTGGCGGTCGAGCTGTCCAGCTTCCAGCTCCACTGGTCCGGCACGCTGGCCCCGCACGCCGCGGCGATTCTGAACGTGGCCCCCGACCACCTCGACTGGCACGGGTCCATGGAGGAGTACACCGCCGCCAAGGGCCGCGTGTACGAGCGCGCCGGGACCGTGATCTTCAACGCGGACGATCCGGAGACCGCCCGGCTGGCCGCGCCGTATCCGGGCGCCGTCGGGTTCACGCTGCGGGTGCCCAAGCGGGGCGAGATCGGCGTGGTGGAGGACCTGCTGGTGGACCGGGCGTTCGTGAGCGACCCGGTGGAGGCGGCCGAGGAGCTGGCGACGCTGGAGGACATCCGTCCCTTCGCGCCGCACAACGTGGCCAACGCGCTGGCCGCCGCCGCCCTGGCCCGCTCGCTCGGCGTGCCGTCCGAGGCCGTACGGCAGGGACTGCGTGACTTCGTGCCGGACCCGCACCGGCTCGCCCACGTGGACCGGGTCGGCGAGGTCGACTACATCGACGACTCCAAGGCCACCAACCCGCACGCCGCCGCGGCGGCGCTGGCGTCCTACCCGTCGGTGGTGTGGGTGGCGGGCGGGCAGCTGAAGGGCGCCGACGTCGACGACCTGGTACGCCAGGCCGCCCCCAGACTGCGCGGCGCGGTGCTGCTGGGCGCCGATCGCGCCAGGATCGCCGAAGCCATCGCGCGACACGCGCCGAATGTCCCCCTCGTGGACATCCCGGATCGGGACACTGGTGCGATGGAAAAAGTCGTCACCGAAGCCGCGCGGCTGGCCTCTCCAGGAGACACCGTGCTGCTCTCCCCGGCGGGGGCTTCCCTCGACATGTTCGCCAACTACCCGGCGCGGGGGGAGGCCTTCGCGCGTGCCGTACGTGAGCTGAAGCAGCGACATGAGCGCGAGCGCTGAGGAACGGGTCAGGCCGCCCGCCCCCGCGCAGCAGAACCCGCAGGGGTGGGCGCGCGAGCAGCTCGGCGCGCTGAAGGAGCTGCTCGACCGGCCGCTGACCACCTACTACCTGATCATCATGTGCAGCGCGCTGCTGCTCGCGCTCGGGCTGATGATGGTCCTGTCCGCCTCCAGCATCGAGGCGCTGCAGAAGACCGGCAGCCCGTTCTCGTGGTTCATCAAGCAGTCGATGTCGGCCGCGATCGGCGTGCCCGTCATGTACGTGTGCTCGCGGCTGCCCGACAAGTTCTTCCGATGGGCCGGCTACCCGCTGATGGCGCTGTCGATCATCGCGCTGGTCATGGTGCTGTTCATCGGCTCGTCCGAGCTGGGCGCGCAGCGGTGGATCTACATCGGCCCGCTGACCATCCAGCCGTCCGAGCCCGCCAAGCTGGGGCTCGTGCTGTGGGGGGCCGACCTGCTGGCCAGGCGGGCGCGG
Source organism: Nonomuraea monospora (assembly GCF_039531895.1). Lineage (NCBI taxonomy): Bacteria > Bacillati > Actinomycetota > Actinomycetes > Streptosporangiales > Streptosporangiaceae > Nonomuraea > Nonomuraea monospora. The sequence continues at coordinate 341,569 of NZ_BAAAQX010000005.1, read as the reverse complement.
CAGGGCCGCATCGAGTGGCGGCAACTGCTGATCCCGCTCATGCCCGGCACCGCGATCCTGGCCGTCATGGTCATGCTCGGCCGCGACCTGGGCACCACCCTGGTGCTGTTCATGATCTTCCTGGCGCTGCTGTGGGTGGTGGGGGCGCCGGTCAAGCTGTTCGGCGGCATCATGGCGCTGGCGGTGCTGGCCGCGGTCATCATGATCAGGGTGGAGCCGTACCGGATGGCCCGCATCGGCTCCTTCCTCGACCCGTGGGCCGACGCGCAGGGCGCCGGCTACCAGGCCGTGCAGGGGCAGATCGCGATGGGCTCGGGAAGCTGGTTCGGGCTCGGGCTCGGCAGCAGCCGGCAGAAGTGGAGCTGGCTGCCCCACGGCGAGAGCGACTTCATCTTCGCCATCGTCGGCGAGGAGCTCGGGCTGATGGGCACCCTCATGGTGGTCATGCTGTTCGGGCTGCTCGGCTACGCGGGGCTGCGCGTGGCCGTCCGCGTCAACGACGCTTTCATCAGGCTCGCCGCCGCCGCCATGGTCGCCTGGATCGTGGGGCAGGCGACCGTCAACATGGGGGCCGTGCTCAGCGTGCTGCCGATCACCGGCATCCCCCTCCCTCTGGTCTCGTACGGCGGCTCAGCGCTGCTGCCCACCCTCGCCGCGCTCGGCATGCTGCTGTCGTTCGCCAAGCGCGAGCCAGGCGCGCGTGAGGCTCTGGCGGCTCGTGGCCCCGGACCGGCCGCACGGGCCCTAAGCTGGCTTGGCCTGGGGGGTACGTCCAGAGGCCGAGTGACACGTTAGGGAGTGACCGAGATGAGGGTGGTCCTCGCCGGTGGGGGGACGGCCGGGCACATCGAGCCCGCGCTCGCCCTTGCGGACGCGCTGCGTCATCTTGACCGGAGCGTCGGCATCACCTGCGTGGGCACGGAGCGCGGCTTGGAGACGCGGCTCGTGCCTGCCAGGGGCTACGAGCTGGAGCTGGTGCCGGCCGTGCCGCTGCCCAGGGCGATCACTCCGAGCCTGCTCACCGTGCCCGGCAGGCTGGCCGGGGCGATCAACGCGACCGTGGGCATACTCGACCGCGTCAAGGCCGACGTCCTGGTCGGCTTCGGCGGGTACGTGGCGACCCCCGCCTACCTGGCGGCCAAGCGGCGCGGCGTGCCCATCGTCGTGCACGAGGCCAACCCGAGACCCGGCCTGGCCAACCGGCTGGGCGCGCGGCTGACCGACCACGTGTACAGCGGGTTCCCCGACGGCGCGCTGCCCAAGGCCGAGTACATCGGCACGCCGCTGCGGCGCGAGATCGTCACGCTCGACCGGCTGTCCACGGGCGACAAGGCGCGCTCCTGGTTCGGCCTGGAGAACGACCGGCCGACGCTGCTGGTCTTCGGCGGCTCGCAGGGCGCCAGGTCGATCAACGACGCCGCGCTCGCCGCCGCCCCCGTGCTGCGCAGGGCCGGCGTGCAGGTGCTGCACGTGCTCGGGCCGAAGAACACCGTCGAGCACGAGCCGCCGCCCGGCGACCCGCAGTACGTCCTGCTGCCCTACGTCGACCGGATGGACCTCGCCTACGCCGCCGCCGACGTGGCCCTGTGCCGCAGTGGCGCGCTGACCTGCGCGGAGCTGACCGCGGTCGGGCTGCCCGCCGCGTACGTGCCGCTCCCGTACGGCAACGGCGAGCAGCGCGTCAACGCCGAGCGCATCGCCGCGGGCGGCGGCGGCCTGCTGGTCGACGACGCCGACCTGTCACCCGAATGGATCATCCACAACGTGCTGCCCATCCTCCAGGACCCGGAGCGGGTCGCCGTCATGTCGGAGGCCGCCTCCAGACTGGGGAGGAAGGACGCCGATATCATGCTTGCCAGGAAAGTGTTGGAGATAGCCCGATGAGTCTCGTGAAGCTGGTCGATCCCGTGTCCGTCGAAGAGCTGGGCCGGGTGCACTTCATCGGCGTCGGCGGAGCGGGAATGTCGGGCATCGCCCGGATCCTGCTCAAGCGCGGGGTGCGGGTGACCGGCAGCGACGCGCGCAGCTCCGAGCTGATCACCGAGCTGCGCGAGCTGGGCGCCACCGTCCACATCGGCCACGCCGCCTCCCACATCAGGGACGTCGACACCGTCGTCGTCTCCACCGCCATCCGCGACTCCAACCCCGAGCTGGGCGAGGCGCTCAAGCAGGGCCTGCGGATCATCCCGCGCGCCGCCGCGTTGGCCTCCGTCATGGCCGGGCGCACCGCCGTCGCCATCGCCGGCACCCACGGCAAGACCACCACCACCTCGATGCTCACCGTGGCGCTGCAGAAGTGCGGCGCCGACCCGTCCTACTGCGTGGGCGGCCAGCTCGTCACCACCGGGCTCGGCGCCGACGACGGCCAGGGCGACGTCTTCGTGGCCGAGGCCGACGAGAGCGACGGCTCGTTCCTCATGCTCGCCCCCGACATCGCCGTCGTGACCAACGTCGAGGCCGACCACCTCGACAACTACGGCGACCCGAGGGCCGTGCACGACAGCTTCACCCGCTTCGCCGACCGCGTCGGCGCGCTGCTCATCGTCTGCGCCGACGACCCCGGCGCCGCCGACCTGGCCCAGCGGGCCAGGGAACGCGGGCTGCGGGTCAAGACCTACGGCGCCCAGGGCGACGACTACCGCGTGTCCGGCGTCAGGCCCGACGGGTTCGGCACCGTCTTCAGCATCGAGGGGCGCGGCGAGGTGCGGCTGGCCGTCCCCGGGGCTCACAACGCGCTCAACGCCACCGCGGTGATCGCCGTGGCCGACGAGCTGGGGCTGCCGTTCGAGGAGATCAGGGAGGGCCTGGGGGCCTTCACCGGGGCCAAGCGGCGCTTCGAGGCCAAGGGCGAGGCCGGGGGCATCGCCGTGTTCGACAGCTACGCCCACCACCCCACCGAGCTGACCGCCGACCTGCGGGCCGCCAGGGACGTCGTGGCGTCCTACTCCGGCAACGGGCGGGTCATCGCCATCTTCCAGCCGCACCTGTACTCGCGGACCCGGTTCTTCGCCGACGAGTTCGGGACCGCTCTGGGGCTGGCCGACGAGGCGATCGTGCTCGACGTCTACGGGGCCAGGGAGGATCCCGAGCCGGGGGTGTCGGGGGCGATGGTGGCGGGGCGGGTGCCGTTGCCGCCGGAGCGGGTGGCTTACGCGCCTGATCGGTCGGCTGTGCCGGGGATGGTGGCTGAGCGGGCCCGGCCGGGGGACATCGTGTTGACCATGGGGGCTGGGGACGTCACGGAGCTGGGGCCGCAGATCGTGGCTCGGTTGTCCTGACCCCTCTTTGGTGGCTTGGGCGTCGTTGATGGGCGCCGGGCTCCTTCGTGCCCCGACCCGCCGACGCGGCGCCTGGGTCGCGCCGCCGCGCCACGCCCCGCGCCCGCGCTCCGCGTGCTTCGCGCGGCGTCGGCTCTAGGGCGCGCTTGCCGTGCGCCGTGCTGCGCCGCGCCTTGCAGGGGTGGCGTGTCGGGCTGCGTTCTGTGCCGGGCCGTGCCGCGCTGCGCTGCGATCGCTGGGGGGCCGTGCGGTGCCGGGCAACGTGTCGCGCGGTGGTGCGGCAGGGGTGGGCGTTTGGGCGTGGCGCGCGGGTGTCGGACCGCGCGTCGGCGTAGGTTCGGTGCCGACATGAGCCGCGTGTTGGTGGGAGGGCGATGAAGGCGCGCACGGCGTTCCTGGTGCTGCTGACCGCAGGGGTGGTGGGCTCGGCCGCGTGGCTGGTGTTCTTCTCGCCCGTGCTGGGAGTGCGTTCGATAGAGATCGTGGGAAATCTCACAGTCCCCAGCGATCGCATCGAGCAACAGGCCGGCGTGGCGGACCTGCATCCTCTCGCCACCGTGAACCTCGCCGACGTGGAGACGCGCGTCCTGGCCATCAGACAGCTCGCCTCGGCCAAGGTCGACAGGATCTGGCCGGGCACACTCAAGATCGAGGTGGTCGAGCGCCAGCCGGTCGCCGCCGTGCCGGCGGGCGACAAGGTGGCGATTGTCGACGGGCAGGGCGTGGTGATCGAGGTGAAGGCGGCGGCCCCGCCGATGCTGCCGCTGCTGAAGGTGGACCGCCCGCAGCAGGGCGACCCCACCATGATGGCGGCGCTCAAGGTCATTCAGGCGGTGCCGGACGAGGTGGCGGCCAAGGTGCGGCAGGTGCGGGCGGGCACGGCCGAGGGTGTGACGCTGGTGTTGTCGGACGGCCGTACGGTCATCTGGGGCGGCCCCGACCGTCCCGAGGAGAAGGGCCGCATCCTGAGCTCGCTGCTCAGGAACGAAAGGTCGGTCACCCTCTACGACGTCAGTTCGCCCGACGTGGTGACGCTGAAGTGATCGTGATCGTCAGGGTCTGGCAACTCAGCGGCAAGGGCATCGCCGAGCCTGTGCGAGGCGGGGGCCGCGGCGTGAGAGCCTGTAGACCGGACTTTCGGCGAAGGAGGGCCGCCACCAGGCGTGACTGCGGAGCGAAACGGACAGCCCGCGACACGCCGGACGTGCTTGCGGCGCGGTTAGTTGACCCGCCTGGAGCGTAACTCCTACTGTCCGTATCAATCCTCAGGTTGACATAAATCTAAATCTCAACCTGAGGTTGAGAGTTACCCGAACTGACAAAAAGCGGAGACAATCCGCACCGAAATGGCAAGTCAACGAGCGGAAAGGCCCCTCGTCGTGGCAGCACCGCAGAACTACCTCGCGGTCATCAAGGTCGTCGGCATCGGCGGCGGCGGAGTCAACGCCGTCAACCGGATGATCGAAGAGGGACTCAAGGGCGTCGAGTTCATCGCGATAAACACCGACGCCCAGGCGCTGCTGATGAGTGACGCCGATGTGAAACTCGACGTGGGCCGCGAGCTCACGCGCGGACTGGGCGCGGGCGCCAACCCCGATGTCGGCCGGAAGGCGGCCGAGGACCACCGTGAGGAGATCGAGGAGGTCCTCAAGGGGGCCGACATGGTCTTCGTCACGGCGGGCGAGGGTGGCGGCACGGGCACGGGCGGCGCCCCCGTCGTGGCGAACATCGCCAGATCGCTCGGCGCGCTCACCATCGGTGTCGTGACCCGGCCGTTCAGCTTTGAGGGACGGCGCAGGGCCTCGCAGGCCGAAGCCGGCATCGAGACGCTGCGCGACGAGGTCGACACCCTCATCGTGATCCCCAACGACCGGCTGCTGTCGATCTCGGACCGGCAGGTGAGCGTCCTCGACGCGTTCAAGGCCGCCGACCAGGTGCTGCTGTCGGGTGTCCAGGGCATCACCGACCTCATCACCACCCCCGGTCTGATCAACCTCGACTTCGCGGACGTGAAGTCGGTCATGTCGGGCGCCGGGTCGGCCCTCATGGGCATCGGCCACGCGCGCGGCGACGACCGGTCGGTGGCGGCGGCGGAGATGGCGGTCTCCAGCCCGCTGCTGGAGGCCAGCATCGACGGCGCGCACGGCGTGCTGCTGTCGATCGCCGGCGGCTCCGACCTCGGCCTGTTCGAGATCAACGAGGCGGCCCAGCTCGTCTCCATGGCCGCCGCGCCCGACGCGAACATCATCTTCGGCACGGTCATCGACGACGCCCTCGGCGACGAGGTGCGGGTGACCGTGATCGCGGCCGGGTTCGACGACGTACCTGGACCGGCGGAGAAGCAGGCGCCGCGTCCGGTGGGCCGCGCGCCCGCGCAGCCCGCGCCGGCGGCTCCTGTGTCGCCTCCGCGGCCGAGCGCCGCCGCCCCGAGCATCAAGTCGGAGGCGCCCGCGCCACGCCCTGAGGTACGCCCTGAGCCCCGTCCCGAGCCGCGTGCGGAGTTCAGGGCCGAGCCGCGGCCCGAGCCTCGTCCTGAGCCGCGTGCGGAGTTCAGGCCCGAGCCGCCACGCCCCGAGCCGGTGCGCCCGGTCGAGCCGGTGCGGGAGGTGCCGAGGGAGCCGGTCAGGGAGCCGATGCGCGACGCGCTGCGCGACTCAGGGGACGACCAGGCCGACGAGCCGTCCGGCCCCGTCTCGATCCCACGGCCCGCGCCCGAGCCAGCCAACCCGCCCACGCCCATCACCTCCCGCATGTCGGAGCCGCCCAAACGTCCTCGCGTGATCTTCGAGGAGCAGGAAGAGGAACTCGACGTTCCCGACTTCCTCAAATAGCCGTCAAGTAGCCGCGCCTGACGCCGCTCCCCACAGGGACAACGGGAGCGGCGCCGTCGTGCGTACGGACGTGAGGCGCGGACGAGGTGCGGGCGCGGACAGTCGTGGTGAGCGCGGGCAGCCGGAGTGAGGGGGAGAGGCACGTGAGAAGGGACGAGATCGCGGCCGGTCTCGCCGAGGTCGACGCGCGCATCACCGACGCGTGCCACGCTGTGGGGCGCGACCGGGGCGAGGTCACGCTGATCGCCGTCACCAAGACGCGGCCCGCCGAGGACGTGCGCATCCTGGCAGGGCTGGGCGTGCGCGACGTCGGCGAGAACCGCGACCAGGAGGCCGCCCCCAAGGCGCAGGAGCTCGCCGACCTTCCGCTGACCTGGCACTTCGTCGGCCAGTTGCAGACCAACAAGGTCCGCTCCGTGGTCGGGTACGCCGACGTGATCCACTCCGTCGACCGCGTCAGGCTGGTGGAGGCGATCAGCAAGGAGGCCGTGCGCCAGGGCCGCAGGGTCGGCTGCCTGGTACAGATCGCGCTGGACGACGACCCCGCCAGGGGCGGCGTGCGCCCCGCCGGCCTGCTGGAGCTCGCCGACGAGGTGGCTCTGGCCGAGGGCGTGTGGCTGGGCGGCGTCATGGCGGTCGCGCCGCTGGGGGAGGAGCCGGCCAAGGCGTTCGCCCGGCTGCGTGACGTGGCCGTACGCCTTCAGGAACAGCATCCCCGCGCCACGATGGTCTCGGCGGGGATGAGCGAGGACCTCGCCGAGGCCGTCGCGTACGGCGCGACACACGTGCGGATCGGTACGGCGTTGCTCGGTCGTCGCAAGCCCTTCGTCAGGTAATGTCCCCTCAAGTGGGTCTTCAGGCCCATGACCAAGTAGAGGTCGATCAGCGGTGAGCTCCAAGGGGGTACGGCTACCGCCTCGGACACGGCGACGGGCCCGAGCGAGTGCGACCATGAGCAGGAGGACGACGTAGCGATGGCCGGCGCGATGCGCAAGATGGCGGTCTACCTCGGTCTCGTGGAGGACGACCGCTACGAGAGGTACGAGGCCTACACCGACGACTACACCTACGACGACGAGGTGCAGCGGCCCGGCGAGGAGCGTGCCGTGGCGGTCCAGGAGCGCGAGGACGAGCCCGACTCCGGGGCTCCCGCACCGCGGCCCACCACGACGATCCTGGAACGCCGCACGACCGATCTGGCCCGCATCACGACCCTGCACCCCCGCACGTACAACGAGGCCCGAACCATCGGAGAGCACTTCCGCGACGGCACCCCGGTCATCATGAACCTGACCGAGATGGTTGACAGTGACGCGAAGCGGCTCGTTGATTTCGCGGCAGGTCTGGTCTTTGGCCTACATGGCAGCATTGAACGTGTTACCAACAAGGTGTTCCTGTTGTCCCCTGCCAATGTCGAGGTGACTGCCGAGGACAAGGCTCGAATCGCGGAACGCGGGTTCTTCAACCAGAGTTAGAGTCTCTGTATGCCTATCGGACCCAACCCGGTCTCACCGAGGCCGGGAGGGCACATCGGAAGTGGAGGCGCGGCCGGGCCGTGGAGATCATCGGTGGGATCTTGGTCGTTGTCCTGTCTCTGTATTTGGTGCTGCTCATCGGCAGGATGATCTTTGAGACGGTGCAGGCGTTCGCCCGTCAGTGGCGGCCTTCCGGCGTCGTCCTGGTGCTGGCGGAGGCCACATACACCGCAACTGACCCACCCCTCAAGTTCCTCCGCCGTTTCATTCCTCCGCTCCGGTTGGGTACGGTGGCCTTTGACCTAAGCTTCACTGTCCTGTTCATCGTGGTTCTGATCTTGATTCAGATCGCCGGTTCCCTCGGCGGGCGATGAACGAGCCGGTGAGGCTCCGGTCGTGATCCAACTCGTGTCCGCGCTGAGGTGATTCGGGTAACCGTCCTCCGGACAGACTCCAAGCGCGCCAAGGAGACCAAAAAATGCCGCTGACGCCCGCTGATGTGCGGAACAAGCAGTTCAGTACCACCCGGCTCCGGCCGGGCTACGACGAGGAAGAGGTCGACGCCTTCCTCGACGAGGTGGAAGCTGAGCTCGACCGCCTGATCCAAGAGAACGAGGAGCTCCGCGCCAAGCTGGCCGAGTGCCTGCGTGGGAAGGTGCCGGGCGGCATGAACATGCCCATGGCCTCCGCCCCGGTCCAGGAGCAGCCCAAGCCCGAGATGATGGCGCCGCCGCAGCCGGAGCCCATGCGGGCCCCCGAGCCGCCGCCGATGCAGCAGCAGCCGCCGGTCCCCGTGGCGATGAGCATGCCTCCCGCCGAGGACAACATGGACACCGCGGCCCGCGTGCTCGCCCTCGCCCAGCAGACCGCCGACCAGGCGATCTCCGACGCCCGCCGGGAGGCGGACGAGACGGTGACCCGCGCCCGGCGCGAGGCCGACGAGATCCTCACCAAGGCCCGCCGCCAGGCCGAGCAGGTCATCGGCGACGCCCGCGCCCGCGCCGAGACGCTCGAGCGTGACGCCCAGGAGCGGCACCGCCAGGCCATGGGCTCGCTGGTGCAGACCCGCGACGAGCTCGAGCGCAAGGTCGAGGAGCTGCGCAGCTTCGAGCGCGAGTACCGCAGCAGGCTCAAGCTCTACCTGGAGAACCAGCTCGCCGAGCTGAACGTCTCCGCCGAGGGCAGCGGCGGGTTCCCCGTCATGTCCGGCGGCCCGCAGGGTCAGGCTCCCGCCATGTCGCACGCCGTGCCTCAGGGTGGCCAGCAGCCTCTCCCCGGTGGTCCGAGCCCGTTCGGCGGCGAGGCTCCGCAGGGCGCCTTCCCCGGCGGTGACGGTCCGCACAACGACCGCCGGTAGAGTAAGGGGTCACTAGGACCTGTCACTCGAAAGAGCCCCCTGTGATCCTTATCAGTGCTGGTTTGGTGCTCGCGGCAGTGGTTCTGCTGATCGCGGGCTTCGTACTGGCGAAGCCGTTCCTGATCATGTGGTCCATCGTGGTCAGCGTGCTGTCCGCGCTGTTCCTGGTGATCGGGGCTTTCCTGCGGCGGAACGAGCTTTTTCCCGGAGGTGGGCAGGCCGCTGCGCCGGCCACCCCCCCGAAGGGGCTCATGCCGTCCGCGCCGCCGTACAACCAGACCGGTCCGATGGTTCACCAGCAGCACACGCCGCCGCGGCCGCAACCCCAGGCGCCTCCCCACGCGCCCCAGCGGACGGCGGCGACCGCACCGGCCCCCGTGCCGCGCCGGCCCGCGCCGACCGGCATCTCGCCGGATGCGATCGTGCTGGTGATCCCCGGGCGCAAGCGGTACCACGTGCCCGGCTGCAGGCAGCTGATCGGCCGGGATCACGAGGAGCTCACCTACGAGGAGGCGCGCGAGGAGGGCTTCACGCCCTGCACCACGTGCCTGCCGGACGCAGCGCTCGGCGGACGGCAACTGCCGCCTGCCGCCGACCCCGAGCCCGCCGTCACCCCAGGCGCCGTCACCTCGGGCACCACCACCTCGGGCACCACCTCGGGCACCGCTCCCGCCGCTGACGTTCCCGCGGCGAGCCGGGCCGAGAGCTCCGCGGAGACCCGCGACGTACGCCCGCCGGTCGCCCCGCCGAAGCCCGACACGAAGGCTTCCACCCCCAGCCCGGAGCCTGCCGCCTCCCACGAGGAGGAAGGCGCCACCGGGTGGTTCGGCCGCCCCCCTGCCGCCGCTCCAGGCCAGGGCAAGGCCCCCTCCTCCGCCGCCCCCGAGCCCGGCTCGGGCGATGAGCAGGCGGACGAGACACAGACTTCCTTCTTCCGGCCGCCGCCGTTCGCGCGCAAGGCCGGGCCCTCCTCCGGCGAGTCCGAAGAGACGGAGACTTCGCCGGGCAACGGCAGGCCCCCGGGCAAGACCTCGCGGCCTGAGGCCGTCAGTCCGGGGCAGGCCAACGGTACGTCCGAGCGGGCCGGGCGGCCGGACGGCGGTGCGGGTCCGGCGGGTGGCAAGCCCGGTCCGGCGGGCGCGAGGCCCGGTCAGTCGGGCGGTAGGCCCGGTCAGTCGGGTGATAGGCCGGGTCAGTCGGGTGGTAGGCCGCCTGGTCAGACGGCTGCCTCGCCTGAGCAGGCCGGTGGTGAGCCGGGGCAGAGCGGGGCCAAGCCGCCGCAGACGGGTGGCAGGCCGCCGACACCCGACGCCAAGCCGTCGGTTGCTGGTGGAAAGCCGCAGACGCCTGGTGACAAGGCACCGGCTCCTGGTGGAAAGCCGCAGACGCCCGGTGAGAAGGCCCCGGGGTCGGGTGGCAAGCCTCAGGCCACGAGCGGTGAGTCGCCGACCCCGGGTGGCAAGCCTCAGGGCCCGGGTGGTAAGTCTCAGACCTCTGGTGGTCGGCCTGGGCCGGTTGCGGGTGCGGCCGGGAGGCGGGGCGGGGATGACGACGTGTCGGATCCCGACACGGCGCCGCAGCCTCGGGTGAACGCGGCCGGGATGCCGGTCGAGCCGTCGGGCGGTACGGGCGGCAAGCGTCCTTCCGAGGAGCCGCCGTCCGGGGAGACCGTGGTGCTGCACGAGCGGCCCGCGTCCTCGGCCGAGTCGACGGCCAAGCCCAAGGGGCCGCTGCCTCCGGGCGCTCCGGCCAAGCCGTCGGCCGCCAAGCCCGGTGCCGCGCCGGCGAAGAGCACGTCCGAGCGTCCGCCCGCGCCCACGGGCGGGGTGGCCAAGGGCGAGCCGCCCAAGGGCAAGGAGAGCGCTGATAAGTCTGGTGAGGAGCCGGGCAAGAAGGGCGAGCGGCAGGGGACGGTGAAGGTCATCGTCGGCACCCGCCGCTACCACAGCACCGCCTGCCCGCTGATTCGGGGCGCCGGCGAGACCGGGGTGGAGACGATGACGCTTGCTGCGGCTGAGGCGGCAGGGCTGACGAGCTGCTCGGTGTGCCAGCACGACCGCGAGACGGTGGGCTGAACACCGCCTGAATCGGCCCCCGAGATGGTCGGCGTCGTCGCCGGTTGGCTCGCGAGGTGGTCGTGGCTGAGCGCCGCCGCGGAATGGCCGGCGAGGCCGCTGCGGCTGGCGTCGGCGACTGGCCTGCGGGACGGTCGGTTGAGCGTTGGTGACGGCGTCGCGCGGGTGTGCTTCGGTGTGGGCGGAGTGCGGGCCTCGCTGTTCGGCGCCTTGAGCCCCGTCATACGGAGACGTCGGACGCGACGCCCCTGGGGAGCCAGCGGAGGCTCTCGCGGAGAGTGGATGAGCGGCCGGCGAGTTCGCGTTCAACACCGTCCCGGTTTTCCCGGAAGTGCTGCCAGCCCTCGTAGTGGACGGGCAGGACGGTGCGTGGCTTGATCGCCTCGTGCAGGCGGACTGCCTGGCGGGCGGTCATCGTGTAGCGCAGTGGGCCGGTGATCGGGAAGCCGACGCCGCCCAGGTGGAGCAGGACCGTGCCCGGACGGAGCGCGGCGGCGGCGCGGCGGAGCGCGCGGTGATAGACGGTGTCCCCGGTGATCCAGAGGGGGCCGTGTTCCTGGCCGGGCCAGGTGAGGGAGAAGCCGGTGACCTCGCCGACGATGGGTCTGCTGAGCGGGGGGCCGTGTCGGCAGGGGGTGGCGGTGATGTCGATGGGCGGGCGGCCGGGGGCCTCCAGGCGGGTGGAGTGGCCTGGTCGCAGGCCGCGAGCCGGGTGGGGCAGGGTGCGGGCGCCGGAGAGGGTGGTCACGATCGTGCCGGCGGTGGGCAGCAGGGCGCGGCCGGCGTCGTCGAGGTTGTCGCCGTGGTGGACGTGGGTGAGGAGGACGGCGTCGATGGCGGGCAGGGCGGTGGCGTCCAGGGCGGGGGCGGTCAGTTTGCGGGAGGAGGTGCCCCAGCCGAAGGAGTAGGTACGGCCGGGGGGATCGAAGGTCGGGTCGGTGAGCAGCCGCCAGCCGCCGAACTCGATGAGGACCGTGGGGCCGCCGATGTGGGTGAGGCTGACTTTCGTCATGGGGTCAGCGCCAGTAGCCGTTGGCGGCGGCGATGGTGGCGAACTCCAGCGCCACCACCTGGGCGGCGGCGATCAGGCCCGTGGGGTCGCCGGCGTATCGGGCCCGTCCGGCGTGCAGGGTTTCCAGGTCGGGCTGGATGTTGTGCACGGTGTGGCGGGCGAGGGTGATGGCGAGGGCGCGTCCCTCGTCCGGGGTGGCGGTGATGAGGGTGCCGCCGGGGATCAGGACCATGCCTTCGTCGGGAACGCGGGTCATGTGGGGGTCGGCCTTTCGATCGGGGAGCTTGTCGGTCTGTCGGCTCTTTCAGGGGAGACCTTCGGTCTGTCGGCTCTTTGAGGGGAGACCTTCGGTCTGTCGGTCCCTTCGAGGGAGAGCACCCATGTCCGTCGGCTCTCATGAGGGGGAGCTTCCGGTCCGTCGGCTCTCCCAGGGGAACTTTCGGTTCTCAGCGGGGATGGGTGCTTCGGCGGCCCGGAGGCGGCGGGCGTTCCTGGGGAGTGGCGCCGCCCCGCACGCGGCGGCCCCGTCCGCCCGGCGCAGGTTCACCTCGGTCATGAGACGGCCCTCCGGGGCCGGCTTCCGGAAGCGTCGCGCCCGGAAGCCGGCCCCCGACGTCAGGAGTGGTCCAGAGCCCAGGCGAGGGCGTGGTCGGCGATCTCTTCCCAGCCGTCCTGCGCCGGCATCAGGTGGGAGCGGCCGGCGTACTCGACCACCTCGGTGATCGTCTTCGGCGACTTGTAGTGCGCCGCGTTGGAGCGCTGAATCTTGGGCGGCATGAGGTTGTCGTTCTCGCCGGCGACGAACAGCAGCGGCCTGCGGGCGTCGTTGTGGTAGTCGACCCAGTTGTCGTCCCTGCCCGGATGGATGTTGGCCAGGGCGCTGCCCCAGAAGATGTTCCCCGAGGCGGGGATGTGGTAGCGCTCGTAGGTGGCGCGGGCCTGATCCTCGGGGAAGGTGTTGGTGAAGGCGTAGCGCCAGTGCTCGTAGTCCAGGCCGACCGCGCGGTGGCGGTTGGCGGGGTTCTTGAGTACGGGGAAGGTGGCCTTGAGCTGCGACAGCGGGATGATCTTCACTCCCTCGGTGGGAGCGGAGTTGATGGCCACCCCCGCGGCGCCGTAGCCGTGGTCGAGCAGGATCTGGGTGAAGACGCCCCCGGCGGAGTGGCCCATGATGATCGGCGGCTTGTCCAGGCCGCCGATGAGCGTCTCCAGGGAGGAGATGATCTGCGGGACGGTGACCCGCTCGATCGGGGTGGGGTCGGCGTTGAGCGCCTCGACCTCGGCCTCGAAGCCGGGGTAGGCCGGGGCCAGGACGCGGTAGCCCTGCGCCTGGTAGCGGGCGATCCAGTGTTCCCAGCTTCGCGGGGTGACCCAGAAGCCGTGGATCAGGACGATCGTGTCGGGTTTCATGCCGGGGCTCCTCATCGGGTGGCGGAGTAGGCGGACAGGACGACCGAGGCGGCCGCGTCCGGGTGGGACATCATGACGACGTGCGAGGAACGGATCTCCTTGACGGTGCTGCCGGCGCGCTTGGCCATGAAGCGCTGGGCGTCCGGCGGGATGACCTTGTCCTGGGTGGGGATCAGGTACCAGGACGGGATCGTCTTCCAGGCGGGCTCGCCGCTGCCGCCGGACAGCCCCGTCACGCTGCCCGGCCGCTGGGTGGCCGCCATGAGCCGGGTCTTGCTCGCGGGCAGGTCGGCGGCGAAGACCTCGCGGAACTTCTCGGCCACGATGTAGCCGTCGGTCCCGCCCTTGGTGCCGTCGGGCAGCTTGTAGTCGCGGGCCAGCAGCGCGTGGCCCAGCTCGCTGCCGGGGAACTGACCGGCCAGGTTCAGCGCGCTCTCGCCCTTGTCGGGGGCGAAGGCGCCCAGGTAGACCAGGGCCTTGACGTTGTCGTGGCCGAGAGCCGCGTTGGTGATCACGATCCCGCCGTAGGAGTGGCCGACGAGGATGATCGGGCCGGTGATGGTGTCCAGGACGCTGGAGACGTAGGCGGCGTCGCCGGCCACGTCCCGGAGCGGGTTGGCGGGGGCGATCACCGGGAACCCGAGTCTCTCCAGCCGGGCGATCAGGTCGTTGAAGCCGGAGGCGTCCGCGAACGCGCCGTGCACGAGGACCACCGTGGGCTTCGCGGCGGCGGTCGCCGTGACCGTCTGGGCGGCCGAGGCGGGCACGACGGTGGTGGTCGCGCCGAGCGCGAGGGTCAGGGTGGCGACGGCGAGCGTCAGCCCGCGGCGGGTCCGGGAGCGGGCGGGAAGCTGGGGGCGGAAGGACATGCGGATCTCTCCTTGGCTGTCGTGTCGTCGTTGCAGCACGAGCTTCCGGCGTGGACCCGGGGGGACGAATCGGTCAGTTGACTGCACCTGTGGCGACACTCGCGTAAGGCGGCGCGGAGGGTGGGGCCGAGCTTGGGGAGGGCCCGATGGAGGTGGGCGCCGACGGTTCGCGACGACAGGAACGTCACTCGCCGATGCTCCGCCCGGAGGTGGTGATGGTGTGCCTGGCCGGGGACGTCCATCCGGTTCGTCTCCTCGATGCAGTCATGTGACCGATTGCTGCGCCTGCCGCCGGCGGCATGCTGGGCGGGTGCCGCGACTACAGGTGGAAAGTGACGTGAGCCTCTTCTACGAGGACGTCGGCGACGGGCCGCCCGTCGTCCTGGTGCACGGCTGGCCGCTGTCGCACCGGTTCTGGGAGGCGCAGGTCGGCGCGTTCGTCGAGGCGGGCCGCCGGGTGGTGGCCTACGACCGGCGCGGCTTCGGACGTTCGGACAAGCCCTGGACCGGCTACGACCACGCCACCTTCACCCGCGACCTGGCCGCCCTCGTGGCCGGGCTCGGGCTGAAGGGGGCGGCGCTGGTGGCCTTCGCCACCGGGTGCGCCGAGGCGATCAGCTACGCGGCGGCGTCGGACCGGGTGTCGCGGCTGGTGCTGGGCAGCCCGGTGGTGTATCCGGACCCCCTCGCGGCGGAGTTCCGGGCGGCCGTGCGGGGGCATCGCATCCACCTGCTCGACGACGTCCTGCTGAGGTTCGTCGCGGTGCACGGGCACAGCGCCCTGGACGAGCAGACGCGCCTGTACCTGCTGAGGCTGGCCGCGGACGCCTCGCCCAAGGCCACCGCCGACTGCCTGGCCGCCTGGGAGAGCGCCGGCCCCGGCCGCGACCTGGCCCGGCTGAGCCTGCCCACCCTGGTCGTCCAGGGCGAGCAGGACGCGTTCGTGCCGCTGGAGTACAGCGGGCTGCGTGTCGCCCGCGCCGTCGCCGACAGCATCCTCATCACCCTCCCTGACGCGCCGCACGCGGCGCCGCTCACCCACCACGAGCAGTGGAGCCGGATCGTGCTCGACTTCCTGACCTGAGGCGACGATATCCCGCGCCGGACGGCTGAGGCATCCGTCAGGCGACGTACGCGGCCGGCCCGAGTGCGTCGCGGGCAGTGCGGGTTGACGCCCGGGGCGGGTTGACGCCCGGGGCGGCGGTCGGTAACGTCCCCCACCCCTGGCGACGCTTCCGGAGCCGCGGGTGGGGCTGACACCCACCGGCTCCACGGAGGCTCCTCAGATGTCATCCGGTTCGCCGTCCCGGCGGCGCGACTTCCGGCTGCTCCTGCTCGGGCAGACCACCACCCAGCTCGGCACGCAGGTCAGCGGCGTGGCCATCCCGCTGCTGGCCGTCGTCACCCTCGACGCCACCCCTCTGCAACTCGGCCTCGTCACGGCCGCGGGGACGATCGCGTTCGCGCTGATCGGCCTGCCCGCGGGCGCGTGGATCGACCGGTGGCGCAGACGTCCCGTGCTGGTGGCGGCGGATCTGGCACGGGCGCTGCTCCTGGCCACGGTCCCGCTGGCCGCGCTGCTCGGGACGCTCACCATCGCGCAGCTCGTCGTCGTCTCGTTGCTGGCGGGCGTCGCCAGGGTGTTCTTCGACGTCGGCTACCAGAGCTACCTCCCGTCCGTCGTCGGACGGGGCGGCCTGCTCGCGGGCAACTCGGCGATGGAGAGCGTGCGCGCCTGCGGTCAGGTGGCGGGGCCTGGCATCGGCGGCTGGGCCGTGTCCGTGCTGGGCGCCGCGAACGTCGTCCTCGTCCAGGCCGTCACGTTCGCCGTCTCGGCCGTGTCGCTGCTGGCCGTCAGGGCGCCCGAGCCGCCACCGGCGCCACAGGCCGCCCACCTGGTCAGGGAGATCGGGGAGGGGCTGGCGTTCGTCGTCAGGACGAGGGTGCTGCGCGCGACGGCGATCACCAGCGCCGCCGGGAACTTCGCCTTCGCGATCGCCTCCGCGGCGAGCTTCCCCTTCATGATCCATACGCTCGGCCTCACGCCCGCCGGGCTCGGCCTCGTGCTCGGCGCCGGCTCGCTGGCCGCCATGGCCGGCGCGGCGCTCACCCCGCTGCTGGCCCGCCGCGCGGGCTCGGCCAGGATCATCTGGCTGTCCCTCGCGGTGACGGGCCCCCTCGGGTTGCTGTGCCCGCTGGCGCAGCCCGGCTGGGCGGTGGCGCTGTTCGTGATCGGCACGGCGGCGGGCGAGCTGGGCCAGATCGTGTACGCGATCACGAACGTGAGCCTGCGCCAGCACCTGTGCCCCGAGCGCCTGCTCGGCCGGGTCAACGCCACCATGCGCTTCCTCATGATGGGCCTGTTCCCTCTGGGCGCCCTGCTGGGAGGGGTGATCGGCGAGGCGGCAGGCCCGCGGCAGGCGCTGTGGGCGGCCGGCGTCGTCATCGTCGTGTCGCCGCTGCCTGTGTACGCGGCCCTGCGCGGGACGCGGGACGTGACGGACGCGTGAACGAGGGGCGCACCCATGGGTGCGCCCCTCGGCGGTCAGGCGCGGCGGAGCTGGAAGGTCAGCCCGAGGTCGGCGTCCGTGTGGGACGGCAGCCCGGCTTCTGCGCCCTCCGTGATGGCGGTCGCCAGCACCTCCTCGCCCACCACGTGACCCTCGGCGCGCAGCGCAGCGGCCAGGTCGTCGGACGTGGCCGTCCACCACAGCTCGATGCGGTCGGTGATCGACAGGCCGGTCGACTTGCGGGCCTCCTGCACCAGGCGGATGACCTCGCGCAGCAGGCCGGCGCGGCGCAGCTCGTCGGTCAGCTCCAGGTCGAGCGCCACGGTCTCGCCGGTGCCTGTGCCGATGGCGCCCGTCTCGACCGCCCAGCCGGAGCGGGGCTGCTCGTTGACGATCACGTCGTCGGGGCCGAGCATGACCTCGCCCAGCTCGTCCGCCTCCACCATGACCGTGGCGCCCGAGCGCAGGACCCTGGCGACGCGGGTCGCGTCGGCGGCGGCCACGGCGGCGGCCACGAGCTTGGTCTGCGAGCCGAAGCGCTTGCCCAGGGACCGGAAGTTGGGCTTGACCGTGTAGGACACGAGGTCGGCGTCGAAGCCGGACATGTCCTCCAGGGCCTGGACGTTCAGCTCGTCGGCGACCAGGCCGCGCAGCTCGTCGGCCATCGACGGCCAGCCGTGCGCGCCCACCAGGGCCCGCCGCAGCGGCTGGCGGGTCTTCACACCCGAGGAGGCGCGGGCCGAGCGGCCCAGCTCCACCAGGCGCCGCACCAGAGCCATCTGGTCCGACAGCGCCGGGTCCAGCAGGTCTTCGCGCACCTCAGGCCAGGAGGCCAGGTGCACGGAGGTGGGCGCGTCGGCCGGGCGCAGCACGTCCCACAGGTGGTCGGTGACGAACGGCGTGATGGGCGCCATCAGCCGCAGCACCGTCTCCAGGCACTCGTACAGGGTCGCGAACGCGTCCTGCGAGCCCTGCCAGAAGCGGCGGCGCGAGCGGCGGACGTACCAGTTGGACAGGTCGTCGAGGAAGTCGGCCAGGCGGCGGCCGGCGCGCTGGGTGTCGTACTCGTCGAACGCCGCCGTGACCTCGGCCACCGTCCGGTGCAGCTCGGCCAGCGCCCAGCGGTCGAGCAGCGGGCGCTGCGCGGCCGGGGTGGCCTCGGCGAGCATGGCCGGCGACCAGGACTCGGCGTTGGCGTAGAGGGTGAAGAACGACGAGGTGTTCCAGAGTGTCAGCAGGACCTTGCGGACGATCTCCTCCAGCGTGCCGTGACCCACCCGGCGGGCCGCCCACGGCGAGCCTGAGCAGGCCATGAACCAGCGCAGCGCGTCGGCCCCGTGCTGGTCCATCAGCGGGATCGGCTCCAGGATGTTGCCCAGGTGCTTGCTCATCTTGCGGCCGTCCTCGGCCAGGATGAGGCCGAGGCAGAGCACGTTCTCGTAGGAGGACTGGCCGAAGACGAGCGTGCCGACGGCCATCAGCGAGTAGAACCAGCCGCGCGTCTGGTCGGTGGCCTCGCAGATGAACTGCGCCGGGTAGACGCCCTCGGGCTTGCCGCGCTCGCCCCACTGGGCGAACGGCATGGAGCCGGAGTCGTACCAGGCGTCGATGACGTCGGGCACGCGCGTGGCGAGCGCGCCGCACGACGGGCAGTCGAAGGAGACGTCGTCGACGTACGGGCGGTGCGGGTCGAGCGCCGAGACGTCCTGGCCGGCGAGCGCGCTCAGCTCCTCCATCGAGCCGACGCACGTCACATGCGACTCGTCCTCGGAGCACACCCACAGCGGCAGCGGCGTGCCCCAGTAGCGCGAGCGCGACAGCGACCAGTCGACGTTGCCGCGCAGCCACTCGCCGAACCGGCCCCACTTGATCGTGTCGGGGTACCAGTTGGTCTTGGAGTTCTCCGCCAGCATCTGGTCCTTGACCGCGGTGGTGCGGATGTACCAGGAGGGCAGGGCGTAGTAGAGCAGCGCCGTGTGGCAGCGCCAGCAGTGCGGGTAGCTGTGCTCGAAGTGGCCGCCCCGGTAGAGCAGGCCGCGGGCCCGCAGGTCTTCGGTCAGCTCCTCGTCGGCGTCCTTGAAGAACTTCCCGCCGACCATGGGCACGTCGTCGAGGAAGCGGCCGTCGGGGCCGATCGGGTTGACGACCGGCATCTCGTACTGCTTGATCACGGCCATGTCGTCGGCGCCGAAGGCGGGCGCCTGGTGGACCAGGCCGGTGCCGTCCTCGACCGTGACGTAGTCGCCGAGCACGACGTAGTGCGCGCCGGGGATGTCGACCAGCTCGAACGGGCGGGTGTAGGCGGTGTGCTCCAGCTCGCGGCCGGTGAAGCGGGCCACCTCGGTGGCGCCCTCGCCGAGCACCGGCAGCAGCGGCTCGGCCACGACCAGCACCTCGCCGTCAGCGGTGCGGGCCGCGACGTAGGTGACGTCGGGGTGCACGGCGACGGCCGTGTTGGAGACCAGCGTCCACGGCGTGGTGGTCCAGATGAGCAGCGCGGCGCCCAGCTCGGCCAGCGGGCCGGAGGTGACGGGCATGCGGACGTAGACCGACGGGCTGGAGACCGTCTCGTACGCGCCGGGCTGGCCCAGCTCGTGGTCGGACAGCCCGGTGCCGCAGCGCGGGCAGTAGGGCGTGATCCGGAAGTCGCGGAACAGCAGCCCCTTGTCGAAGATGACCTTCAGCGACCACCACACGGACTCGACGTAGGACGGGTCCATGGTGCGGTAGGCCTGGGACAGGTCGATCCAGTAGCCCATCCGCTCGGTCATCTGCTCGAACGCGTCGACGTGCCGCAGCACCGACTCGCGGCACTTGGCGTTGAACTCGGCGATGCCGTACGTCTCGATGTCGCGCTTGCCCGACAGGCCCAGCTCGCGCTCGACGCCCACCTCGACGGGCAGGCCGTGGCAGTCCCAGCCCGCCTTGCGTGGCACGCTGAAGCCGCGCATCGACTTGTAGCGGGGGAACAGGTCCTTGAAGACGCGCGCTTCGACGTGGTGCACGCCGGGCAGCCCGTTGGCGGTGGGCGGCCCCTCGTAGAAGACCCAGGCGGGGTTGCCCGCGTTCTGCTCCACGGAGCGCTCGAAGATCTTCCCGTCCCGCCAGCGGTCGAGGACCTCGCGCTCGAGCGCGGGCAGGTCGACCTGCGCGGGAAGAGAGCGGAATGATGGGGAAGACATCTCGGGCGGGACCTCCACGCTTGATCGGCCGGTTGGCTGGACGCGTGAAGGGACGAAGCCTGGCGGCTCCGCGGTACCACCCTTCTTGACCCCGCGGGCGGGGCCCTCTTCATTCAGTCTGCTGCCGGTTCTAATGAGCTCGGGAGAGCCGTTCTTCCGGCGGCTCCGGGGTGATATCCCTCACAGTCGGGCCCCATCAACGCCTTGCAGTCTCAAACCATAACGCAGAGTGGGGGCGGAGGCTTCCTCGTTTTCCTGGTGGCTGCATCCCGCGCCGGTACGCAAGTCGTAAACGGCGCAAAGTTGTGGGAATGGACACCCCCGGGGAGGAGTTGAATGCGCGAGGCGGGATAGTACGGGGGAGGTAAACCATCCGGCGGGTCGTTTGCCGTTCCGTTATGAGGATCCTAAGCTGCCCGCACCATTCACGGCCTTGATCAGCAATGGAGGCAGCCATGGCGGCAGTCACGCAGACCGCTACACCGTCGATGTGGTCGGACGAGGAGCTGGCCGAGGTACGCGGCAGCCTCCAGAAGGAGATCGACGAGCTCGAGGCGGACATCCTCCGTCACGAGTCGGAGATAGCCTCTGGAGACGTGACCCAGGGCGCGGGCGACGACCAGGCGGACGCCGGCGCCAAGACGTACGAGCGCGAACGCGAGATCGCCCTTACCCTTAATGCGCGCGATCTGGTCGCGCAGAACGAACGTGCGATCGCCAGGATCGACGCAGGGACCTACGGAGTGTGCGAATCGTGCCACAAGCCGATCGGCAAGGAACGCCTCCAAGCGTTCCCGAGGGCGACGCTGTGCGTGGCCTGCAAGCAGAAGGAGGAGCGCCGGTAACCGGCCACCCCGAAGGCACAGGAGGCGCAGCGGGCGGGCCCCGCCGGCGCCTCTTCGCCGTCCTCGTGGCGCTGGCGGCCGTGATCTACGCCGCCGACCTCGCCACCAAGACGCTGGTGCTGCGCACGCTGGAGGGTGAGCCGCCGCACGTCGTCATCCCCGGCGTCCTGCAGTTCCGGGTGATCTTCAACTCGGGCGCGGCGTTCAGCATCGGCACGGGCATGACGTTCGTCTTCACCTTCATCGCGGCCGGCGTGGTCGTGGCGATCGTGCGCACGGCGCGCAAGCTCGGCAGCAGGTCCTGGGCCGTCACGCTCGGCCTCCTGCTGGGCGGCGCGACCGGCAACCTCACCGACAGGCTGCTGCGCTACCCCTCGGGGTTCGGGCGCTCCTCGCAGCTCCAGGGACACGTGGTCGACTTCATCGAGGTGCTGCCGGGCAACTTCCCGGTCATCGACTACTTCCCCGTCTTCAACATCGCCGACTCGGCGATCGTCTGCGGCGGCATCCTGGCGGTCTTCCTGGCCTGGCGCAACGTGCAGATCGACGGTTGCAGGGAGGTGGCCAAGGATGACTGAGCAGCGCAGCCTCCCGGTGCCCGACGGGCTGGAGGGCGAGCGGCTCGACGCCGCCCTCTCGCGCCTGTTCGGCTTCTCCCGCACCCGCGCCGCCGAGCTGATCACGGCCGGCGAGGTGCTGGTCGACGGCCGCCAGCCGGCCAAGTCCGACCGCGTGCACGCGGGCGCGTGGCTGGACGTCACCCTGCCGCCGCCGGTCACCACCCCCATGCCGGTGGCCGAGCCGGTGCCCGGCATGTCCATCGTGTACGAGGACGACGACATCATCGTGGTCAACAAGCCCATCGGGGTGGCGGCGCACCCCACCGTCGGCTGGACGGGCCCCACCGTGATCGGCGGGCTGCTCGGTGCCGGGCACACGATCGCGACCAGCGGCGCCGCCGAGCGCCAGGGCATCGTGCACCGGCTCGACGCCAACACCACCGGCGCGATGGTGGTGGCCAAGAGCGAGCACGCCTACTCCCACCTCAAGCGCGCCTTCAAGGAGCGCACGGTCGACAAGCGCTACCACGCGCTGGTGCAGGGCCATCCCGACCCGTTCAGGGGCACGGTCGACGCGCCCATCGACCGGCACCCGTCCGGCGACGGCCGGTTCGCGGTGGTGGCGGGCGGCAAGCCGTCGGTCACGCACTACGACACGGTCGAGGCGTTCAGGGCCGCGTCGCTGCTGGACATCAAGCTGGAGACCGGGCGCACCCACCAGATCAGGGTGCACATGTCGGCGCTGCGCCACCCCTGCGTCGGCGACCTGCTGTACGGCGCCGACCCGACGCTCGCGGCCCGGCTCGGGGTCACCCGGCAGTGGCTGCACGCGGTGGCGCTCGGGTTCGAGCACCCCTCGTCCGGCGAGTGGATGTCGTTCAGCACCGACTACCCGCAGGACCTGCAGAAGGCGCTCGACATCGTGCGCGCGGAGTCCTGAGCCCGCTCAGGCCGACTTCTTCCCCTTCTTGGGCTTCTTGTCCTTGCCGGCCGCCCGGCCGTTGCCCGCCCCCTCGACCTGGCCGGGGGTGCGGGCGGTGCTCTCCTTCTTCGTCTTGGTCGGCTCAGGCTCCCCGGTGGGGCTCTTCTGCTTGCCCGAGGGCGACGGGCTGCGCGGCTGCTCGCGGGTCGGCGGCGGGGTGCTGCGCGGCGGCGGAGCGGTGCTGCGGGGGGAGACCTGCTGGGGTGTGGCGGCGCTCTCCTCCGGCTGGGTGGTCTTCAGCTCAGGGGTGGGGGACTCGTACACGGTCGTGGCCTTGGTGGTCACGACGGCGGGCAGCTGGGTGGGGGTGACCGTGTCCTGAGGGCGCTGCGACCACCAGGCCGCGCCCCCGGTGACCAGCCCGACGGCGAGCGCGCCGCCGGCGATCGCGGCCAGCGGCAGCAGGCGCCGCCGGGTCCGCCAGGGCGGCGTCGCCGCAGGCACGGTGACGGGGCCGGTCCGCTCGGGCGCGCCGCCCGTCATGATCGTGGCCAGGCGCCGCTCGGCCTCGTCCAGCGACATGCGCTCCGCGGGGTCCTTGCGCAGCAGCCCGAGCAGGACGGGGGCGAGCACGCCCGCGCGGGCCAGCGGGCGCGGCTCCGCGTGCATGACGGCGCCCAGCGTGGCCAGGGCGCTGTCCCGCTGGAAGGGGGAGTGACCCTCGACGGCCAGGTACAGCGTCACGCCCAGCGACCACATGTCGGAGGCGGGGCTGGCCCGGCCGCCTGCCGCGCGTTCCGGCGCCATGAAGGCGGGGGTGCCGACCAGGATGCCCGTCCTCGTGACGGGCGCCTCGTCCTCCGTGGTGGCGATGCCGAAGTCGGTGAGCACCGCGCGGCCGTCCTCGGTGAGCAGTACGTTGTCGGGCTTGACGTCGCGGTGCAGCACGCCCGCCGCGTGCGCCGCGCGCAGCGCCTCCAGGAGCTGTAACCCGATGGCGGCGGCCCGCGCGGGCGGCATCGGGCCGTCCTCGCGGATCAGCGCGCCCAGCGTGCGCGAGTGCACGAGCTGCATGACGATCCACGGATGGCCGCGCTCCTCCAGCACGTCGTAGACCGTGGCCACGCCGGGGTGCGCCACCCGGCCCGCCGCCCTGGCCTCGCGGAAGGTGCGCACGGCGAACTCGTCGCGCTCCAGCTCCGTCAGGTTGGGCGGCGGCAGCACCTCCTTGACGGCCACGTCCCGGCCGAGCACCTCGTCATGGGCGTGCCAGACCATGCCCATGCCGCCCTTGCCGATCGTTCTGAGCAGCCGATACCGCCCACCGACCATCAACCCAGCTGAATCGGACATGCACGGCGACTACCCAAGAAGCATCCGGGCAAGCGCGGTGACCACGGCGGCCGACGCCAGCACGACGAGGAACGGCGCACGGAGCAGCAGCGCGACCACCGCCGCCCCGAGCCCGGCCGTCCTGGCCGGGTCGAAGCTCAGCCCGCCCTGCGCCGTGAACGTCTGCACCGCGATCAGCGCCGCCAGCAGAGCCACCGGCACCAGCTCCGCGAACCTGCGCACCCCCGGATGGTCCAGCACCCGCCGGGGCGCGGCCAGCCCCGCCAGCTTCAGCGCGTAGCAGCCCGCGCAGACGGCCGCGATCGCCCACCACAACGTCATCGCACCATCACCACCAGGACCGCCACGGCCGACAGCAGCACCGGCACCCCTGCGGGCAGGAACGGGGTGGCGCACAGCGCGATCGCCGCCGCCCCGGCCGCCAGCCGGCGCAGCTCCGCGCTGCTCGCCAGGCGCGGCCACAGGATGGCCAGGAACGCGACGGGGCCGACCACGTCCAGCCCCAGCACGCCGGGGTCGCCCAGGAACGAGGTGCCGTACGCGCCGGCCAGCGTGGTCAGGTTCCAAGCGACGTAGAGGCTGGCGAACGTGGTCACGAAGCCCGTGCGGGCCGCCCGTGGGGTCGGCTGGGCCATGGTGACGGCGGTGGTCTCGTCGATGACGCCGTGGGCGGCCAGCAGCCGGCGCGGGCCGCGTACCCGCAGCAGGTCGGCCATGCGCAGGCCGTAGAGCGTGTTGCGGCCGCCCAGCAGCAGCGCGCCGAGCGTGGCGGCCAGCAGGTCGCCGCCGGCGCCGACGGCGCCCGCCAGCGCGAACTGGGAGGCGCCCGTGAACGCCAGCAGGCTCAGCACGCACGCCTGCGGCACGGACAGGCCCGCGGTGACCGCCGCGGCGCCGAAGGCGATCCCGGACAGCCCGACGGCCAGCCCCACGCCGAGACCGTCCCGCACGGGGGCGGGACGGGAGGTCGTCTCTTCCATGCCGCCCGAGGTTAGGCGCTGGGCGAATCGTCCGTCTTGTACGTTCCTGCAGCGCGTTGATACGCGGCGGGCGGAACGCCCACGATGCGCTTGAAGTGGCGATTCAGATGGGCCTGATCGGTGAACCCCACCTCGGCGGCCACCCGCGCCGGCCGCACCCCGGACTGCAGCAGGCGCCGCGCCTGCCGCACCCGCAGCGAGGTCAGGTACGCGTGCGGTGGCAGCCCCGTCGCCGCCTTGAACGCCCGCAGCAGCGCGAACGGCCGCGCCCCCACCGCCCCGGCCAGGTCCTCCAGCGTCGGCGGATCCACCAGGCTCTCGTGCAGCAGGTCCAGCGCCGCGCGCACCGCCCGCCTGCCCTCCGCCGGCAGCACCGTGGCCGGCCGCGGCGCGGCGTGCCGCGTCACCAGCCGGGCGAACAGCGTGCGGCTCAGCGTCGAGGCCGCCAGCGCGTCACCCCGCTCCGCCGCCTCGTGCGCCCCCGCCAGCAGCGCCGCCACCTGGTCGTCGCGCACCACCTGCCGGGGGAAGAACGGCGTCCCGTACGGCGCTCCCAGCTCCGCCGCGATCCCGCGCACCGCCTCGATCGACGGATAGAGCATCCGGTACGCCCACCCGCCCGGCACGCCCGCCTGGCCCGTGTGCACCGCGTCGGGGTTCACCAGCACCAGCTCGCCCGCCCCCGCCCGGTGCAGCGTGCCCCGGTAGTCGAACTCCTCCACACCCGAGACGATCAGGCCGATCGCGTAGCCGTCGTGCACGTGCCTGGAGAAGCGGTGGGTGACGTAGCGGGCCTTGAGCAGGTCCGTCTCCGGCACCGCCGGGTGCCGCCAGAACCGGGCCTGCTCCTTCACAGCGGCTTGAACGTCTTCAGGAACGTGGTGAAGTAGTGGCGGTCGCCGGCCCAGCTCGACTGCGGGGTCTCCCAGTACAGCGCGTACGGGCGGCCGTCCTCGGTGTGGAAGCCGCGGTTGATCACGTGGATCGTCCGGCCGTCGCGGAGCCGGGTGAACTCCCAGTCGGCCGCCTTGACGCCCAGGTAGGCGGTGGGGGTGATGCCGATCCGCTTGTAGCGCTGGAACTCGCCCTTGGCCTGGATCTCCTTCTCCAGGCCGAGCCAGTGCCGCTCCGGGTCGTCCCAGGGGATGTCGGGGATGGTCCACTCGACGATCAGCGTGCCGGTGGTGCCGGGGCCCTTGAAGGTGATGCTGTCCCTGTCCGGGTTCTTCTCCGGTTGCCAGCGGGCGGGCACGGCGATCTGGAAGCGGCCGGTCGTGCTGCGGTAGGAGCGCCAGCCTGCCGGGATCGCGGTGGTGCGGGTGGGGCGTGGTGTGGCGGTCTTGACGGGCTGTGCGGGCTCTGTGGTGGGCTCGCTGGTGGGGGTCGGCGTCGGGGTGGCGGCCGTCCAGCGGTCGGACAGCAGTACGCCGCCCGTGCCCAGCGCCGCCACGGCGGCCAGCGCGACGGCACTGCTGATCCACACCGTCTTGCGGCGTCCGCGCTCGGGCTTGGTCTGGCGCTCGGGCATGGTCGTGTGGGGTGCGCCGCCGCCGGGGTGCGTTCCGCCGGCCGTCTGCCAGGAGCCTGCGCCGCTTCCGCGCCGGTCGGTGGCGGGGTCCTGCTGCCAGGGCGGTGGCGGCGTGCCGGGCGCGGAAGTATGGGGCGCGGAGGTATGGGGCGCGGAGGTGTGGGGCGCGGAGACGGGAGGCGCGGAGGCATGGGGCGTGGAGGTGTGGGGGCTGGGGGCCGGGGGCAGGCCGGTCGGTGGGGCGGAGGCGGCGTCGTACAGGAGCCGGGCGGCCTCGGCGGCGGGCAGGCGCGCGCCCGGGTCGCGGCGCAGCAGCCCCATGATGACCGGCTCCAGCACGCCGGCCCGCACCGGCGGCTCGGGCTCGTCGCGCAGCACCGCCGCCACCGTCGCGGCCCACGAGTCGCGCTTGAACGGCGGCCGGCCCTCGACCGCCGCGTACAGGGTGGCACCCAGCGACCACAGGTCGGACTCGGGCCTGGCCGGGTCGCCGTTCAGGCGTTCTGGCGGCATGTACGCGGGCGTCCCGACGAGGCCGCCCGTCGCCGTCAGCCCCGCCTCGGTCTCCATCGAGGCGATGCCGAAGTCGGTCAGCACGACGCGGCCGTCGTCGGCGAGCAGCACGTTCTCGGGCTTGACGTCACGGTGCAGCACACCGGTGGCGTGCGCGGCGCGCAGCGCGTCGAGCACCCGGCCGCCGATCACCGCGGCCTGGCCGGGCCGCAGCGGCCCGCTCTCGCCGATCACCTGCGCCAGCGACCGCGAGCGGACGAGCTGCATCACGATCCACGGCCGGCCGTCCTCCTCCACGACGTCGTGGATGACGACGACCGACGGGTGGTCGAGGCGGCCTGCCGCCCTGGCCTCCCTGATGGTCCTGCGGTTGAGCTCGGCCCGCTTGGCGTCGCCGACGCCCGTGTAGCGGACCTCCTTGATCGCCACCGTGCGGTCGAGCAGCTCGTCGTAGGCACGCCAGACGACGCCCATCCCGCCCTCCCCGAGCGGCTCGATGAGGCGATAGCGGTTGCTGACGTGCACGCGGCGCAGCCTACCTACTTCGGCGGCGTGAACGTGGCGCAGAAGCCCTCGAAGAAGTCGTAGTCCTTCTTCCAGTGGCTGCTGAGCGTGTGCCAGTAGATGGCGTACGTCTTGCCGTTCTCGGCGACGAAGCCCCGGTAGCGGATGCGGCTCTTACCGGTGTTGGTGGGCCAGTAGAAGTCCCAGTCGGCGGCGGCCTCGCGGTAGTCGGCCTTCTTGATGTCGATCTTCTTGTAGCCGCCGTACTTGTCCTTGAGGCTGGGCTCCAGCTTCTTCCAGCCCTTCAGCGGGTCCTTGCCGAGCTTGGACATCTCCTCGACGCGGACGTGCGCGTTGGGAGCGCCGCCCGGGCCCTTGAACTCGACGCCGCGGCTGCTGCGCGTCCACTCGTCCCAGCCCTTGGGCAGGCCGATCTTGAAGCCGAGCTTGTCGTCCGTGTAGTACTTCCAGCCGGACGGCAGCGGGTCCTTCTTGGTCTCCTCCGGCTTCGCGGTGGGTTCGGAGGAGGGCTCGGTCTCGGCGGAGGGCTCCGAGGTGGGCTCCGAGGTGGGCGACGCGCTCGGTGGCGTCGTCGCCGGGGAGACGGACGCGCCCGGCGGCGACTGGGACGGGCTCGCCGTGACGCCCGCCGCCCGCGCGCCGGTGCGCTGCGTGGTCTCGTCGTCGGGGGCCGAGTTCAGGCCGAGGTAGCCGCCCACGACCGCCACCAGCAGGACGGCCACGGCCGCCGCGATGACGATGGTGGGCCTGTTCTGGTGCTCCGGCTTCTTGGCCGCGTCCAGCGTGGACACGGCGGGCGGCGTCGGCGGCGTCACCGCCGGCGTCTGCGGGATGCGCGTGCCGGTCTCCGGCATGGACTCCTGGGCGGAGGCGGCGAGGAGGTTCGGGTCGGTCGGGGTGTCGTCCTCGACGGGCTCGTACGGGCGCCTGGCCTTGACGGGACGCTTCGGCCTGGCGGGCGGCGCGGCCGGCGGTGCGGCGGGGCGCTTCGGCTCGGCCTGGGCCGGGACGTGCAGCTCCTGCGCGGCGGGGAACTGCTTGGTGGGCGGCGCGACCGACGGCCCTGTCGCGCCGGTGTCGGGCTCGGCGGCGATCATGTCGCGCAGGGCCCGGCGCAGCATGCGCTTGGTCTCCTCGTACGACAGGCGCTGCACCGGCTCCTTGACCAGCAGGCCGCTGATCACGTCGGTGAGCGGGCCCGCGTGCGTGGCCGGGTCGGGCTCGTCGGTGAGGACGGCGTGCATGGTGGCCAGCGCCATCCCGCGCTCGTGCGGGGAGCGGCCCTCCACCGCCGTGTAGAGCGTGGCGCCCAGCGACCACAGGTCGGACTCGCGCCGCGCGGGCAGCCCCTTGAGCCGCTCGGGCGCGATGAACGCCGGCGTGCCCGCCAGGCCCGTCACGGTGAGCTGCGTCTCGGTCTCCAGCGTGGCGATGCCGAAGTCGGTGAGCACGACGCGGCCGTCGTCGGCCAGGAGCACGTTCTCGGGCTTGACGTCGCGGTGCAGCACGCCCGCCTCGTGGGCGCGGTGCAGCGCGTCCAGGACGGCCAGGCCGATCTCGGCCACCCGCTTGGGCGGCAGCGGCCCGTCCTGCTTGATCACGGCGCCCAGCGACCGCGAAGGGACGAGCTGCATGACGATCCAGGGGCGATCGTCCTCCTCGATCACGTCGTGCACGACGATCACGTTGGGATGCTCGAACCTCGCCGCCGCCCTCGCCTCGCGCATCGTGCGCCGGTTCAGCAGCTGCACCTCTTCGCCCAGGGCGGCGGCGTACCTGACCTCCTTGACCGCGACCGTGCGGTCCAGGAGCTCGTCGTAGGCGCGCCAGACGATGCCCATCCCGCCCCTGCCGATGGGTTCCTGCAGCTGGTAGCGGCCGGCGATGCGGCGTCCGTCCTGCTTGCGATCCGACATCAACGGCCTCAAACCCTCCTCTAGGCCAAGAAATACTCTCACGGGCAGGGATCAACGGCGACTTGCCGGAAGGGGAGTCCGTCATGTGAGAAGCGCCGCCCAGCAGGTGGAGGCGGGGGTGTAGGGTCTAGATATGACTTGTCGTCGCTACGCGTTTACCGAGCCGGCTCCGGGAGAGCCGGTCGTGTAGCCAGCGACCACCTGGAGTCGGCACGAGGCAGAGACAACCGTCTCTGCCTTTTCGTTTTCCGCCGGCTCCGGAGGCCGGCCGATTGAGGAGTCGGGATGTCATCGACCTTGGAACGGCACGCGGTCGCCGTGGGCGGCCTCCTCGTGGGCGCGGGGCCCGCCGTGGTGATCGGCGATCGCGTGAGCCTGCGCACGGACCCGCACGCCGGGTCGCGGCCGGGAGTCCCACCGGCGGGGTCGCAGGTGGGTGCCTCGCCGGCGGACCCGAGGCAGGGGTCGCGGGTGGGCGCGACACCGGGGGACCCGCGGGCGGGCGCCAGGCTGGCGGATGCGCGGGAGGGCGTGCGCGCGGGGGGTGCCACGCTCGTGGACCCGTATGCGGCGTTGCGGGCGGGGGTCACGCTCGCGGAGCCTGCCACGGCGGCCGACCTGCCCGCCATCGCCGAGCACGCGGCGGCCGTGGTGGTGGGCGCGGCGTGGACGCGCGACATCCCCCTCGTGCGCGCCGCCGCCGGGCTCGGGCTGCCCGTCGTCGTGGAGCGGCGGGCCGGGGCCTCCATGGAGGAGTGGCTGGGGCTGGCCGCCTACTGCGCGGGCGAGGGCGACGGGCGGGTGATCCTCTGCGAGGGAGGCAGCCGCCCCGACCTGGCGCTGGTGCGGGCCGCGCGGGCCGCGTCAGGACGTCCCGCGCTGGTGGACGTCTCGGCCGACATCGGCTTGTCGGCCGCCGCCGTCGCCGCGGGCGCAGACGGCCTGATCATCGGCACGCGGACGTCGTTCGGCACGGGGGCGTCGTTCGGCACTGGGATGTCGTCCGGCGTGGGGGCGTCGTCCGGCACGCGGACGTCGTCCGGCGCGGGGATGTCGTCTGGCACTGGGACGTCGTCCGGCGCGGAACGGCGGGTCGCCGAGGAGGCCGTGACCGTCGTCGGCGCGCTGCTGCGCGACGAGACGCCCGGCACGCTGCCCGAGTGCAGGCAGGCGATCGACCGGGTCGACGCCGCCCTGGCCACGCTGCTGGAGCGGCGCGCCGAGCTGGCCGGCCTCGTGCAGCGGCTCAAGCCCGTCGGCGGGTTCGCCGGGCGCGACCTGGGCAGGGAGCGCGACGTGGTGGCCAGGATGGCCGTGCGGGCGCCCGCGCTGGGCGAGTCGCGGCTGTCGGCCATCATGAACGCCGTCATCGAGGCGGGGCTGCACCTTGCCGAGGAGCGTTCGGGTCGGTGACCAGGACGTTGTTCATCGGCCTGCCGGGCCCCGCGGCGATCTGCTTGGTGATCAGCTCGGCGAAGCGGCGGTACCCGTCACCCGTCGGATGGTAGCTGCGCGCGTTGACCCGCAGCGCGTCCATGTCCAGGGCCAGCCCGTTCAGGAACGGGCTCGGGCGGCCCACCTCGTGTCCGGTGAAGGCCTCGTAGGCGTCCACGTACTCGGCGCTCCCCGGCGCCCCGAAGGCCGCGATGGCCTGGTCGAAGTCCGCGACCACGGCGCCCACCGTGTCGTTGAGCCGCCGTGTCACGGTGTTCAGCCAGCGCTGGTCCGCCACGGTCAGGTTGTCGACGCCGCCCACCGGCTCCGCCGGGAACGGGCGCGGGTAGCCGAGCACGATGACGCGCGCTCCCGGCGCGCGCACCCGCACCTCCTTGAGCACCCTCAGCATGCTCGCGCGCAGCTCCTCGATGCGCCGGTTGACCGCCGCGTCCTGGTCGACGCAGGCGGACGACCACGGGATCTTCACGATGCAGCCCGTCAGCACCCTGGTGAAGCCGGCGTCGTTGCCGCCGATGCTCAGCGTCACCAGGCTCGTCGCCGCGCTCACGCGGGTGATCTGCGGCTGCTGGCCGTACTGGCCCGACAGGAGCTGGCGGGTGGTGGCTCCGCTGCAGGCGTAGAACGCGGTGCCGCCGCCGAACCGGTAGGCCTGGGCGACGAGCGGCACGTACGAGCCGTCCGAGCGGTGGCAGCGGTCGGCCCCGTCGTTGACCGGCGGCTGGTTCAGCTCCCAGACGCCCTCGCCGGAGGAGTAGGAGTCGCCGAGCGCCACGTACGTGCCGCTCTGGGCCACCTGGACGGCCGTCAGCCTGGTCACCCGCGGTAACTCGCCCCGGGGTGCGGCGGTGGTGGGGCAGCCCGCGTCCAGCACGGCGCAGGCCAGCTTGGGGTAGAGGTCCAGCGGCAGGCACGCCACGGCCAGCGCGACGCCGATCGCGGCCGCGACCGCCGCCCGGACGACCCGCCGCCTCGCGGCACCCCGTGCGGCCTCGCCCCGTGCGGCCTCGCCCCGTGCGGCCTCGCCCCGTGCGGCCTCGCCCCGTGCGGCCTCGCCCCGTGCGGCCTCGCCCCGTGCGGCCTCGCCCCGTGCGGCCTCGCCCCGGGCGGTCTGACCCTGCCCGGTCTCGTCCCGCTTGGCCCCAACCTGCGCCGCCTCGTCCCGGGAGGCCCGTTCCTGCGCCGCCCCATCCTGCGCCGCCCCATCCTGCGCCGCCCCATCCTGCGTGGCCTCGTGCTGGGCGGCCTCATCCTGCGCGGCCTGGTGCTGGGCGGTTTCGTCCTGTGTGGTCTCGTCCAGCGTGACCTCGTCCAGTGCGACCTCCCCGAGCGGCGACTCCTCTGACTGCGCCATCGAGACTACCCAGCGAGGACGTCCGCGGGGAGCTGTCGCGGGCGTGCGGAGACGGTTCAGGCGCGGCGGCGGCGGACGGCGTACCAGCCGAACGCGATGCCG
Source organism: Nonomuraea monospora (assembly GCF_039531895.1). Taxonomy (NCBI): domain Bacteria; kingdom Bacillati; phylum Actinomycetota; class Actinomycetes; order Streptosporangiales; family Streptosporangiaceae; genus Nonomuraea; species Nonomuraea monospora. Next base: position 309,517 of record NZ_BAAAQX010000005.1, on the reverse strand, counting down.
GCCACGAGCAGCGGGATGAGGAAGAACGCCACCCGCTGGTCCCGGTCGGCGAACGGCATGAGCAGCACCACCAGAGCCAGGAACGCCAGCGTGAGCCAGTTGGTCCAGGGCGTGCCCGGCATCGGGAAGGCCGAGCGGTGGCCGGTGCGGCGCAGCCTGGCCTGGCAGTGCACCAGCACCCCCCAGGTCGTGATCACGCCCAGGGAGGCGACGGCGGTGGCGATGTTGAAGGCGCGTTCCGGCAGGAAGTAGAACAGGGCCACTCCCGCCAGGAACATGGCCGCGGTGAACACGATGCCGCCGACGGGCACGTGCCGGCCGCTGAGCGTGCCGGCGAAGCGGGGGGCCTCCTGCTTCATCGCCATCGAGCGCAGGATGCGGCCCGTGGCGTACAGGCCGGAGTTGCAGGACGACAGCGCGGCGGTGATCACGACGAGGTTCATGGCGTCGGCCGCCCACGGGACGCCCAGCCCGGCGAAGACCGTCACGAACGGGGAGGTGCCCGCGCTGTAGGCGGTCCACGGCAGGACCATGGCCAGCAGCGCCACCGAGCCGACGTAGAAGATCGCGATGCGCCAGACGACGCCGTTGATGGCCTTCGGCATGACCTCGTGCGGCCTGGCCGTCTCGCCCGCCGTGATGCCGACCAGCTCGATCGAGGCGTACGCGAAGACCACCGACTGCAGGCTCATCAGCACCAGCGGGAACCCGGTCGGGAAGAACCCGCCGTGGCTGACCAGGTTGTGCGGCCCCGCCTGGCCGACGGCGAACACCACCAGCACCAGGCCGACTACCAGGAACACCGTGATGGCCACGACCTTGAGCATGGCGAACCAGAACTCCAGCTCGCCGAACAGGCGCACCGACAGCAGGTTGACCGTCATGACGAAGGCCAGCGCGATCAGCGCCGTGAGCCACTGCGGGAAGGCCGGGGCCCAGTAGTGGATGTAGGCGGCGATCGCGGTCAGCTCGGCGACGCCGGTGGCGGCCCAGTTGATCCAGTACATCCAGCCGCTGGCGAAGGCCGCCCACGGGCCGATGAACTCACCGGCGTACTCGACGAACGAGCCGGAGACGGGCCGGTAGAGGACCAGCTCGCCGAGCGCCCGCATGACGAAGAACGCGGCGATCCCGGCGGCGGCGTAGGAGAGCACCAGGGCGGGCCCAGCGGCGGCGAGCCGGCCGCCGGAGCCCAGGAAGAGGCCGACGCCGATGGCCCCGCCGATGGCGATCATCTGGACTTGGCGGTTGCCCAGCGCGGGCGTGTATCCCTCTTCGGTCTGCGTGCGCACTCCGCGACTCCTCGATCACCCGGCGTGACTTCGAGGATATCGGGGCTGCTGATCGCGGCGGCCCGCGGCGCGCCGGTCCGCGGGCCCGCCGGAGGGGCCCCGGGTTGTCGGCCGGGGCCACTAGAGTCAGATGCCACAACCCATCGAGACCGGGAGGCGCCGCTCCATGTCGTCCAGCGACTCGTTCGTGCACCTGCATGTTCATACGGAATACTCCATGCTGGACGGGGCCGCCCGCCTCAAGCAGATGTTCAAGCAGGTCGGCGACCTGGGGATGCCCGCGATCGCGATCACCGACCACGGCAACATGCACGGCGCCTACGACTTCTACAAGCAGGCCACGGGCGCCGAGATCAAACCGATCATCGGCATCGAGGCCTACGTCGCGCCGGAGTCGCGGCACAACAAGAAGCCGGTGCTGTGGGGTGAGCCGCACCAGAAGCGCGACGACGTCTCGGCGGGTGGTTACTACACCCACATGACGATCTGGGCGCGCAACAAGACGGGCCTGCACAACCTCATGCGGCTGTCCTCGCGCGCCTACACCGAGGGCTTCGTGCGCAAGTGGGCGCGGATGGACGCCGACATCCTCGCCGAGCATGCCGACGGCCTGATCGCGACGACCGGCTGCCCGTCGGGCGAGGTGCAGACGAGGCTGCGGCTCGGCCAGTACGACGAGGCGGTCAAGGCTGCCGCGAAATATCAGGACATCTTCGGCAAGGACAACTTCTTCCTGGAGATCATGGACCACGGCCTCGACATCGAGCGCCGCGTCCGCGACGGCCTGACCAGGATCAGCAAAGAGCTGAACATCCCGCCGCTGGTGACCAACGACTCGCACTACACCTACGAGGCCGACGCCGCCTCCCACGACGCCCTCCTGTGCATCCAGACCGGCAAGCAGCTCTCCGACCCCGACCGCTTCCGCTTCGACGGCTCCGGCTACTACATCAAGAGCGCCGACGAGATGCGCGCGGTCGACTCCTCCGACCTGTGGGCCGAGGGCTGCCGCAACACGCTGCTGGTGGCCGAGAAGGTCGATCCGGCCGGGTTCTTCGAGTTCAAGAACCTGATGCCGACCTTCCCCATCCCCGAGGGCATGACGGAGAGCGCGTTCTTCCGCCAGACCGTGTGGGAGGGCATGGACCGTCGCTGGCCCGAGGGCTACGACGAGGAGCACCGCCGGCAGGCCGAGTACGAGATCGGCATCATCGAGCAGATGGGCTTCCCGAGCTACTTCCTCGTGGTCGCCGACTTCATCATGTGGGCCAAGCAGAACGGCATCCCGGTCGGCCCCGGCCGTGGCTCGGCCGCCGGTTCGCTGGTCGCGTACGCGATGGGCATCACCGACCTCGACCCGCTCCCGCACGGCCTGATCTTCGAGCGGTTCCTCAACCCCGAGCGCGTCTCCATGCCCGACGTCGACATCGACTTCGACGAGCGCAGGCGCGGCGACGTGATCCGCTACGTGACCGAGAAGTGGGGCGCCGACAAGGTCGCCATGATCGCCACGTTCGGCACCATCAAGGCGAAGGCCGCCATCAAGGACGCGGGCCGCGTCCTGGGCTACCCGTACGCGCTGGGCGACCGCGTCTCCAAGGCGTTCCCGCCCGCCGTCATGGGCAAGGACATCCCGCTGTCGGGCATCTTCGACAAGGACCACCCGCGTTACGCCGAGGCGGGCGAGCTGCGCCGCCTCTACGAGGAAGACGTCGACGTCAAGGCGACGATGGACCTCGGCAAGGGCCTGGAGGGCCTGATCCGGCAGACCGGCGTGCACGCCGCCGGCGTGATCATGTCCGCCGAGGTGCTGACCGACCACGTCCCGATCATGCGCCGCGACTCCGACGGCGCGATCATCACGCAGTTCGACTACCCGACCTGCGAGACGCTCGGCCTGCTGAAGATGGACTTCCTGGGCCTGCGCAACCTCACCATCATGGACGACTGTCTCAAGATGATCGAGTCGACCACGGGTGAGAAGATCGACCTGCTGGCGTTGCCGCTCGACGACCGCAAGTCGTACGAGCTGCTGGGCAGGGGCGACACGCTGGGCGTGTTCCAGCTCGACGGCGGCGGCATGCGCTCGCTGCTGCGCCTGATGCGCCCCGACAACTTCGAGGACATCTCCGCCGCCCTCGCGCTCTACCGCCCCGGCCCGATGGGCGCCAACTCGCACACCAACTACGCGCTGCGCAAGAACGGCCAGCAGGACATCACGCCGATCCACCCGGCGCTGGAGGAGCCGCTCAAGGACATCCTCGACACGACCTACGGCCTGATCATCTATCAGGAGCAGGTCATGGCCATCGCGCAGAAGGTGGCCGGCTTCTCGCTCGGCGCCGCCGACCTGCTGCGCCGCGCGATGGGCAAGAAGAAGAAGTCGGAGCTGGACAAGCAGTACGCCGGCTTCGAGGCGGGCATGCTGGAGCGGGGCTTCCCCGCCGAGGCCATCAAGGCGCTGTGGGACATCCTGCTGCCGTTCTCCGACTACGCCTTCAACAAGGCGCACACCGCCGCCTACGGCCTCATCGCTTACTGGACCGCCTACCTCAAGGCCAACTACCCGGCCGCGTACATGGCGGCGCTGCTCTCGTCGGTCAAGGACGACAAGGACAAGTCGGCCCTGTACCTCAACGAGTGCCGCCGCATGGGCATCAAGGTCTTCCCGCCGGACGTCAACGACTCCGACTTCGACTTCACCCCGCGCGGCACCGACATCCGCTTCGGCCTGTCGGCGGTCCGCAACGTCGGCGGCAACGTCGTCGACGGCATCATCTCCGCCCGCAAGGAGAAAGGCCGCTTCGGCGACTTCAAGGACTTCCTGCGCAAGGTGCCGGCCATCGTCTGCAACAAGCGGGTCATCGAGTCGCTGATCAAGGCGGGCGCGTTCGACTCGCTGGGGCACGTGCGCAAGGGCCTGGTCATGGTGCACGAGCAGGCCGTGGACGCGATCATCGACATCAAGAAGAACGAGGCCATCGGCCAGGACTCCCTGTTCGGCGCGATCGACGGCGGCGAGGACCAGACCTTCGACGTGCAGATCCCGGTCGGGGAGTGGGACAAGAACACGCTGCTGCAGTTCGAGCGGGAGATGCTCGGCCTGTACGTGTCGGACCACCCGCTGTTCGGCGTGGAGCACATCCTGGCCGCGGGGGCCGACTGCTCGATCGCGGCCGTGCAGGACGAGAGCCGGTCCGACGGGCACGTGGTGACGGTGGGCGGCATCCTGAGCGGGGTGCAGCGCAAGGTCACCAAGAAGGGCGACACCTGGGTGCTGACCCAGCTCGAAGACCTCGCGGGCTCCATCGAGGTGATGATCTTCCCGTCGGCGTACCAGCTCTGCTCGACGCTGCTGGCGGAGGACGCGATCGTGTTCGTCAAGGGCCGCATCGACAAGCGCGAGGACGTCGCCAAGATCATCGCCACCGAGGTCACTGCCCCCGACCTCACCCAGGAGGCCGGCGGGCCGCTGCTGGTCAGCCTGCCGCTGACCCGCTGCACGCCGCCCGTGGTGGGGCGGCTGAAGGAGATCCTCACCACCCATCCGGGCACGTCCGAGGTGCACCTCCAGGTGCACAACGGGCCCAAGACGACGGTGATGCGGGTGGACGACCGGCTGCGGGTGACACCCTCGCCGGCGCTGATGGGCGACCTGAAGCAGCTACTCGGGCCGGCCTGCCTAGGCGCGTGACTCGGGCGGTCCGGCAGCGGACGCGCCCGGCCTGCCTGGGCGCGTGACTACCCCGCTCCGGCAGCGGGCGTCCGGCGGGGCGGCGGTTATCGGCAAACCTCGCCGTCGCCCCGCCGGAGCCCGTGGGGCAGGATCGCAGACGTGAGCGAACTGCATTTCCTGACCGCGACAGAGCTGGCCCGGCTGATCCGCACCCGGCAGGTGAGCGCCGTGGAGGTTCTCCAGGCCCACCTCGACCGGATCGAAGAAGTCAACCCGCACGTCAACGCCATCGTCACCCTCGTCGCCGAGCGGGCCATGAAAGCGGCCGAGGACGCCGACGCGGCCCTGTCGGCCCAGGAGGCCGCCGGGCCGCTGCACGGCGTGCCCGTCGCGCACAAGGACCTCGTCGACACCGCCGGGATCAGGACCACCTACGGCTCGCCGCTGTTCGCCGACCACGTGCCCGAGCAGGACGACCTGATCGTCCAGCGGCTGCGCGCGGCCGGGGCCGTCACCGTGGGCAAGACCAACACCCCGGAGTTCGGCACCGGCTCCCACACCGTCAACGAGGTGTTCGGCGCCACCAGGAACCCCTACGACCTGTCCAGGTCCGCCGGCGGCAGTAGCGGGGGAGCGGCCGTCGCGCTGGCGACCGGGATGGTGCCGCTGGCCGACGGCTCCGACATGGGCGGCTCCCTGCGCAACCCCGCCTCGTTCTGCAACGTCGTCGGCCTGCGGCCGACGCCCGGCCGGGTGCCCGACGTCTCCGACGTCAACGCCTGGTACACGCTCAGCGTCTCCGGGCCCATGGCCAGGACGGTCGAGGACGTCACGCTGATGCTCGGCGCCATCGCCGGGTTCGACCGGCGCTCCCCGTTCTCGATCAAAGAGGTGTTCGCGCCCGAGCCCGAGCAGGGAGTGGCCGGGCTGCGCGTGGCGTGGAGCCCCGACTTGGGCGGGCTGCCGGTCGATCCGCGCACGGCGGCCGTCACCGCCACCGCGCCCGCGGTGTTCGAACGGCTCGGCGCCCAGGTGGAGCAGGTCGAGCTCGACCTGAGCGACGCCGAGGACGCCTTCCGCACCTACCGGGCGTGGAACTACCTGCTCGTCCACGGCGACAAGAGCGGCTTGGGCCCCAACTCGGCGTGGAACGTCGAGCAGGGCCGCAAGGTCACCGGAGCCGACCTGGCCAGGGCCGAGCGGGCGCGCAGCCGCCTCTACCAGCGCATGGCCGCCTTCTTCGACACCTACGACGTGCTGATCGCGCCGGTCAGCCAGGTGCCGCCGTTTCCCGTCGAGCATCCGCACGTCAGCGAGATCAACGGCGAGAAGCTGCCCGACTACCTGGCCTGGATGCGGTCGGCCTACTGGATCAGCGTGCTGCACTCGCCCGCCGCTTCCGTTCCGGCCGGGTTCACCGAGGACGGGCTGCCGGTGGGGGTGCAGATCGTCGGCAGGCCCTTCGAGGACGCCAGGGTTTTGCGGGTGGCGCGGGCCTTCGAGCAGGCCACGGGACACGGCCTGCGCCGCCCGCCGCTCTGACCGTTCGGGGCCGCCCGCCGCAGTCGCTCGTCCGCCCGCCGCTCCGGGCGTTCGGGGTCATCCGCCGCGGGTGATGCCGCCCGCTGCTCTGAGCGTCCGGGTCATCCGCCGCGGGTGATGTCGCTCGTACGGCGTGCGTGACACGTTCTCCTGATCGGGTCGCACGGCGGGGCGGAGGTGCCAGGGATGTTCGCAGCTCACAGGGTTAACTGGTCGCGGTGGGGTGAGAGGTGACGGGGCGTCGCCTCCGGCTCGTGAGACGGGCCGGGGCCCAGGCGTTGCGGCGGATCGTGTCGGCCGACACGGGGACGGTCGAAGCGGCGGGGCTGCTCGCCGCGGCCGGCAGCGTGGGCCCGTCCTTCCAGCCGGGGCTGCTCCCGCGCACCACCCGCGACCAGGCCCTGATCACCGGCGTGGTGGCCAGCGCCAACTACGCGTTCGCCGCCACGACGCAGGCGCTGGCCGAAGCGGTGGCACGCCGCCTCGGCCAACGCCTGAACGCCGCACGGGGCCGCATGCCGCGCTGGGGCGCTGCGCGAGATCGCATGCCGCGCTGGGACGCTGCGCGAGACCGCATGCCGCGCTGGGACGCTGCGCGAGACCGCATGCCGCGCTGGGACGCTGCAGGGGGCCGCATGCCGCGCCGGGACGTCGCAAGAGGCCGCCTGCTGCGCCTGGACGCCGCACGGGGCCGCCCGCTGTCGCGCCGGGATGCCGCACGAGGGCGAGGCGGCCTGCGCGGGATCGTCGCCGACCCCCGGACGACCGCGCTCGTCACCCAGGTGTGCGCCTGCGGAGCGGGGATCGCCCTGCAGCGGCTGGCGGCGCAGCGCCCGGAGGAGGGGCTGGGCCGGGCGGCGGTGCGGGTGTTCGGGTGGCGGCTGACGGCGGGAGGCGTCGCGGGGGCGCTGGCCACGGCGGCCGACGCGGTGGCCGATCGGCTGACCGGCGCGCCCACGGGGGCGCGGATCAACGTCGCCGCCACGCTTCTGGCAGGCGCAGGCGTCAGCGCCGTCCTCTACGCCCGCCAACGCCGGGCGGCGGACATACCCGCAGGAGGACACGTGATGCGGCCAGCGGACGCGCCCGGCGGGACGCAGCCGGTGGGAACGTCGGACGAGCCCGGCGGGGCGCGAGCGGTGCGGTCGGTGGACGTGCCTGGTGGGCCGGAGGTGGTGCGGCCGGCGGACGCGCCCGGCGGGACGCAGCCGGTGGGAACGTCGGACGAGCCCGGCGGGGCGCGAGCGGTGCGGTCGGTGGACGTGCCTGGCGGGCCGGAGGTGGTGCGGTCGGCGGGCGTGCCTGCCGGGCCGGAGGCGACGCGGGCGGCGGTGCCCGCAGGGGCGCGGGCGGTGCGGGCGGCGGGCGTAGCAGCCGGGGTGCAGGCGGTTGGTGTGGGCACTGGGGTGCAGGTGTTGCAGGCGGTCGGTGTGGGCACGGTCGTCTCCGCCTCGATCCTGGCGGCGGCGCGCGCTGAGGCCGCCGCCGCGGCGGCGCTCGGCCGGGCCGTCGCGCTGGCCGTGCCGTCGCTCGCGCCCGCAGAGCGAGTCGCAGGCCACGCGATCACCCTGGCCTTGATCACCTACGCGGCCCGCCGCGCGGCCGTGCTCGCCTACCGCCGCATCGACTCGGCGGGCGTGGTGGTGGAGCCCGCGCACCAGGAGCAGCCCACGTCCCCGCTGGTCAGCGGCGGCCCCGCGAGCCTGGTCCGGTGGGCGGACTTCGGCCGCGAAGGCCGCAGGTACGTCGGCATGACGCTGACCGCTCAGGAGATCGCGCACGTCACCGGCGCGCAGGACGCCCGCGACCCGATCCGCGTGTTCGTCGGCCTGGCCTCGGCCCTGACCCCCGGCGAGCGGGCCGACCTGGCCATGCGGGAGCTGGAGCGGTCGGGGGCGTTCGAGCGCAGCGTCCTGGCCTACTTCTCGCCCACGGGCAGCGGATACGTCAACTACGTGGCCGCCGAGACCCTGGAGTACCTGACCAAGGGCGACGTGGCCTCGATCGCCATCGCCTACTCCGTCCGGCCGTCCTTCCTGTCGCTGGACCGGGTGCGGGCCGCGTGGGAGGAGAACCTGGCGTTCCTGACGGCGCTGAGCTGGCGGCTGCGCTCCATCGACCCGGCCCGCCGCCCCCGGCTGGTGCTGTTCGGGGAGAGCCTGGGCAGCCAGGCGGCGCAGAACGTCTTCCTGCACCAGGGCGCGCGCGGCCTGGACCTGCTCGGCATCGACCGGGCGCTGTTCGTCGGCACGCCGTTCGCGTCGGCCTGGCGGCAGGCCTGGCTGGACGACCCGGAGGGGTGCGACGGTGACGGGCGCGTCGTGGAGGTGGCGTCGTACGAGGAGTGGCTGGCGCTGCCCGAGGAACGGCGGGAACGGGTGCGGGTGGTTTTGCTGACCCACCACGAGGACCCGGTGCCGAAGCTGGGGCTGCCGCTGCTGATCCAGAGCCCCGGCTGGCTGGGGCCGGTGCGCGGGCCCGGCATCCCGGCCGCCGCCCGGTGGCGGCCGTTCGTCACCGCGCTCATCACGTTCGTGGACATGCTGAACGCCATCCACGTCGTGCCGGGGCAGTTCGTGTCGCTCGGCCACGACTACCGGGGTGATCTGGCGCGTTTCGTCCGGCTCGCCTTCGATCTGCCGGCCGACGAGGCGACCATGGCGGCCGTCGAGCGGGCGCTGCGGGATCGTGAGCTGGACTGGGCCAACCGGAGGGTGGCCGGCGACAAGAAATAGGGCACCCCGTCCTGCCCGGGTGACCACCGGCCGCCGCCCTGCTCGCGTGACCGCTAGGGCACGATCTCGCCGTACGGCTGCCGCAGCGGCGACTCGCGGTAGCCGTGCATGCCCTCCAGCAGCCCGAAGAACCCCACGGCCAGCAGCGGCCAGGACACCAGCACGCCGGTGGCGGTCAGCTTCAGCGCGCCTGGGACGATCTTCACGTCCGGCATCACGCTGGGCGCCGCCTCCACCGTGACGGCCCCGAGCGTGAAAGTGGACCCTGTCCACAACGTCAGGAACGCGGCCGCCACCCCGCCGGCGCACAGCCCGAGCAGCACGGGCAGCATCCACCGCCGCGCCGAGAACCAGGCGACCCCGCCGCACAGCAGCCCGAGCCCGCCGGTGATCGCCGCGAACCAGCCGTCGGCCGCGATCAGCGCCTGCGTGGTCGGGTCGGCCAGGACCGTGCCCTGGTCGGTGACCTGGTACGGCGCCCGCGGCGTCAGCCCTGACCAGAGCAGCCCGGCGGTGACCCCGAGAGCGGCGAGTGTGAGGACAGTTACCGCAAAAGCGCGTACTTCCCTCGTCACGCCACTCCCCCTCACATGTACGGCCGAATCAGCTCGATGGTATCCCTCAGCCCGGCCCGCAACCCTCCCGCGGCCTGTGAAGGCTGACCCCAGGAGCACACGAATGCGGACTCTTGGGAACCTCGACGTACGATCGTGCATCGTGTGCGGTTGCGCACGACCTCGATTGAAAAGGGCAGAACTTCGTGATTGCAGACGAGTCCTGGCTAATTGAACCTTCCGGACCCCTGCGGGGAGACGTCGAAGTACGCGGTTCGAAGAACGGCGTGTCCAAGCACATGGTCGCGGCCATGATGGGCAACGGCGAGAGCAGCATCCACAACGCCCCCGAGGTGGGCGAGGTGGGCATCACCGCGGACATGCTGCGGGCACTCGGCATCCACGTCGAGATCTCCCGTACCGAGATCAGGATCGAGAAGGGCGCGGAGATCGAGCCCCGGGTCCCCGACGCGTTCACCGGCCTGAACCGCATCCCGATCCTCATGCTCGGCCCCCTGCTGCACCTGGCGGGGGAGGCGTTCGTGCCGCTGGTCGGCGGCGACCCGATCGGGCGGCGGCCGGTGAACTTCCACGTGGACGCGCTGCGCGCGATGGGCGCCGAGGTGCAGGTGGGCGACACCGGCATCTACGCCAAGGCCAAGCGGCTCAACGGCACCAGGATCGAGCTGCCGTACCCGAGCGTGGGCGCCACCGAGACGGTGCTGATGTCGGCGGTGCTGGCCGACGGCAAGACGGTGCTGAAGAACGCGGCCACCGAGCCCGAGGTGGTGGAGCTGGCGCTGTTCCTGCAGCGGATGGGCGCCAGGATCGAGCTGTCGCCCGACCGCAGGATCGTCATCGAGGGCGTCGAACGGCTGCGCGGCGCCCAGACCTGGCTGACCGGCGACCGCATCGAGGCGTTCTCGTACCTGGCGGCGGGCCTGATCACCCAGGGCGAGGTGCGCGTGCACGGCTGCCCCCAGGACCGGCTGGTCACCGCGATCACCACGCTGGCCAGGATGGGCGCCCAGTTCGACATCAACGACGAGTACCTGTGCGCCACCGCGCCCCCCGAGGGCCTGCGCTCGGCGGCCGTCCAGACCGACACCCACCCCGGCTTCATGACCGACTGGCAGACGCCGCTCATGGTGCTGTTCACGCAGAGCCAGGGCATGTCGGTGCTGCACGAGACGGTCTTCGAGAACCGCCTGGTGTACGTGCCCGCGCTGCAGAAGATGGGCTGCGAGATCGAGGTGTTCGACCAGTGCCTGGGCGGGCCCGCCTGCCGCTACCACGACACCAACGCCCGCCACTCGGCCGTCGTGCGCGGCGTGTCCAAGCTCAAGGGCGCCGACGTGACGCTGCCGGACATCAGGGCCGGGTTCTCGGCGGTGCTGGCGGCGGCGGTGGCCGACGGGCCGTCCACGCTGCGCGGCGTGCACCACATCGAGCGCGGCTACCACCGGCCGTTCGAGCAGTTCGCGTCGCTCGGTCTGAACATCACACGCCAACGGTAAAGAGGCAGGAAGCGGGCGTTTGCCGCCCATCCGGACGTCGCAGATCATCTGACGTGACCGTACTCAGATCCGTCGGGACGCTCGGCCTGGCGGGGGCGCTCGGCGGGGTGCTGGCGGCTGGGCTGGCCGCGCCGCTGGTGGGCGGGGGCGGCCTCGCGGCGATGAGCGTCACCAACACCTTCGTGGACCTGCCGCCCGCCCCGCGCGAGGAGCCGCTCGCCCAGGTGACCAGGCTCCTCGACAAGGACGGCCGGCCCTTCGCCCAGTTCTACGAGGCCAACAGGACGGCCGTCAGGCTCGGCGCGGTCTCGGCCGTCATGCGCAAGGCCATCGTGGCGATCGAGGACGCCCGCTTCTACGAGCACGGCGGCCTCGACGTCAGGGGCACCGTCCGGGCGCTGCTCACCAACACCCAGGCGGGCGGCATCCGGCAGGGCGGCTCGTCGCTGACCCAGCAGCTCGTCAAGAACATCCTGGTGGAGAGCGCGCGCAGCGACGCCGAGCGCGACAGGGCCCGCGCGCCCAACCTGGCCCGCAAGATCACCGAGCTGCGGTACGCGCTCGCGCTGGAGAAGAAGTACCGCAAGGACGAGATCCTGGAGCGGTACCTGAACATCGCCTACTTCGGGGCGGGAGCGCACGGCGTCGAGGCGGCGGCCAGGAGGTTCTTCTCCACCTCCGCCTCCCGGCTGACCCTCACCCAGGCGGCCACGCTGGCGGGCGCGGTGCGCATGCCGTACTCGACCGACCCCTCACTCGGCGACGCGCACAGGGAGCGCCTGAAGATGCGCCGCGACCTCGTGCTCGACCGCATGGCGGGGCTCAAGCAGATCACCCAGCAGGAGGCCGCGCAGGCCAAGGCCACGCCGCTCGGCATCAGGCTGCGGCCCGAGCCCGGCGGCTGCGCGCAGAGCCAGTACCCGTTCTACTGCCTGTACGTGCAGCGCGAGCTCCTGTCGAATCCCGCCTTCGGCAACACCGCGCGCGAGCGGCAGGCGCGGATGGCCAGAGGCGGCCTGACGATCAGGACCAGCCTCGACCCCATCGCGCAGCGCGCCGCCGAACGGGCCATCCGCGAGCACGTCTCGGCGGAGGACACCGAGGTGGCCGCCGAGGCCATGGTGGAGCCGCGTACCGGCCGGATCAAGGCGATGGCGGCCAGCAAGCGCTTCGGCCGCAACCCCGGCGACCGCAAGAACGGCCCCAAGACCACCTTCAACCTGCCCGCCGACGTCGCGCACGGCGGCGGGCAGGGCTTCCAGGCGGGCTCCACGTTCAAGGTGTTCACCCTGGCCACCGCCTTCCAGCAGGGCTGGCGCTTCGGCGACGGCTTCCAGACGCCCGGCTCGCTGGTGCCAGGGCAGGGCTACCGCGACTGCACGGGACGCCCCGTCAACGACCCGGACACCCGCGTGCTCAACGCCAGCGGCGAGGGCGAGGGCGGCCCGCACAGCATCGAGACCGGCACCTGGAAGTCGGTGAACATCTTCTACATGATGCTGGAGCGCAAGGTCGGCCTGTGCAACGTCGTCCGCATGGCCAGGACGCTCGGCGTCACCAGGGCCGACGGGGAGCCGCTCAAGGAGGTGCCCACGTTCACGCTCGGCGTCAACGAGATGGACCCCGTGACGGTCGCGGCCTCGTTCGCGGCGTTCGCCGCTCGCGGGCTGTACTGCCGGCCGCTCGCCATCGTCGAGATCACCGGCAGGGACGGGCGGCGCACCCACGTGCCGCCCTCCTGCGAGCAGGTCCTCGAACGGCCCATCGCGGACGCCGTCAACCACGTGCTGGAAGGCGTCTTCGACAAGGGCACCATGAAGGGGCAGAGCGTCGGCCGGCCCGCCGCGGGCAAGACCGGCACCAACAACGGCTACACCTCCGCCTGGTTCGCCGGCTACACGCCCCACCTGGCGGCGGCGGTCAGCGTCGGGGATATCCGGGGGTCCTACCGGTTCCCGCTCCAAGGGGTGGAGATCGGGGAGCGGTACTTCGGGTCGGTGCAGGGGGCGTCGCTGCCCGGGCCGATCTGGGTGGAGTCGATGAGCTCGGCGCTACGGCGTACGGAGCCGCGCGGGTTCACCGGGCCCGACATGTCACGCTTCGGCGGCGGGCACACGCCGGGGCTGGAGAAGGCGCTGGCGGAGGAGGAGCGCAAGAAGCGCGGGAACAACCCGTTCGGGCGGCGGATGCGGCGGCTGTTCGAGCGGCTGCTGGGGCAGAGCCCGGGGTCGGCGTCGGTGGAGTGGCCGCCGCAGCGGGACGGCGGACGTCCCGACGTGCTGGTGGAACGTCCGCGCCCGGACCGGCCCCGGCTGGACCGGCCCCGTCGCGACCGCGCCCTCCGGCCGTACCCGCGCCAGGGACCCGAGGGGCGGCGTCACGGACGCGGGCAGTGAGGGACGCCTCAGCGGGCCTGTCCCGACGGGCGCTCTCGACGGGCCTTCCTGACGCGAGCCCCGGCCCGCCTTCCTGACGGACGCCTCAGCCGGTCTTTCCGATGGGGGCCGTGACGGCGCGGGTGAGCGTGATGAGGTTGTCGGGGGCGGTCTCGATCTGCAGCCCCCGCTTCCCCGCCGAGAAGTAGATCGTCTCGAAGTCCAGCGCCGACGAGTCCACCACGGTGGGAAGCTGCTTGCGCTGCCCCAGCGGGCTGATCCCGCCCACGACGTACCCCGTCACCCGCTCCACCTTGGCGGCGTCGGCCATCGCGGCCCGCTTGCTGTTGAGCGCACCGGCCAGGGCCTTCAGGTCGAGCTTGCCCGCCACCGGCACCACCGCCACCGCCAGCCCGCTCTCGACCTCCGCGACGAGCGTCTTGAAGATCCGCTCGTACGGCACGCCCAGCGCGTCGGCGGCCTCCTCGCCGTAGGCCTGAGCGGCCGGGTCGTGGTCGTACGGGTGGAGCGTGAAGTCGGCCTTGGCGTTGGCCAGCGCCATGGTGGCGGGGGTGCCGCCCTTGCCTTTCGATTTACTCACGGCACGCGATTGTAGGGCGTACTCCTCGGCCAGCCGGCGGAACGGCGCCATGGCCTCGTCGGCCTCACGGTGGAACTCCTCCTCCTGCTCGGCCGTGGCGGGCCGGTCCGCGCCGTCCACGCCGTGCCGCCGCTCCCACTCGCGCCGCACCCGGTCGAGCCTGGCGAGCGAGCGCCGCCGCTCCCGGTCCAGCTCTTCCCTCGTGATCATCAGTGCTCCTGTGCCGCATTCCGGTCGCACGTTCCCAGAGTTCACCGATCATTCGCTCGCCGGCCGCACACGGCCCGGCGTGTACCCGAACGCCCTCCTGAACACGTCGATGAACGCGCTCGCCGACGCCCACCCGCACCGGTGCGCCACCGTGGTCACCGGGAGGCCGTCGGCCAGCAGGAGGAGGGCGTGGTGGAGGCGGAGCTGGGTGCGCCACTGCGGGAACGTCATGCCCAGCTCGGCCCGGCAGAGGCGGGCCAGGGTGCGGTCGCTGGTGCCGGCCCGGGCGGCGAACCGGGCCAGGGTGCTCGGATCGGCCGGGTCGCGGTGCAGGGCGGCGCAGACGGCGGCCAGGCGGGGGTCCCTGGCGGTGGGCAGGTGGAGCGGCTGTTCGGGAGCGTGCCTGAGCTGGTCGAGCAACACCGCCAGCAGCCGCTTCCGCTCCCCGCCTGTCCGCTCCTCGTCGGCCGCGCGCTCGCCGGTCCCGCCAGCCCCGCCGTTCCCGGAGGCGTCGGCGGTGTAGGCGATGATCAGCTCGCGCAGCAGAGGTCCGACCGCGAGCACGGCGGGCCTGGCCAGCCCGAGCGGGTTCTCCGTGAGGCCGACCAGGCGCAGGTCCGTGTCCCCGTGGGCGCGGTGCTCGTGGACGGTTCCCGCGGGCACCCACAGGGCCCGGTTCGCGGGGGCCACCCAGGTGCCGGCGCCGGTGGTGACGGAGATGACGCCGCGGCAGGCGTACGCGATCTGATGGGTGTCGTGGCGGTGCGCGTCGATGCCCGCGCCGGGCGCCAGCGGCCGCCGCCCGGTCGGCGCTTCGGACAGATGGCGGATTTCCGGCATGAATTGGCATTTTATCGGAAGCGAGCCATCAGCTCCCAGGCTGAGGATCGAGTGGTGAACAGGATCCCCGCCCTCTCCGCCGGACACGCCACCGTGGACTTCTACCAGGGCGTCGTCCCCGCCCTCGTGCCCTTCCTCGTGGCCGGGCGGGGCTACGGGTACGTCGCCGTCTCCGGCATCGTGCTGGCCGCCACGCTGCTGTCGTCCATCGTGCAGCCGCTGTTCGGCCTGCTCACGGACAGGTGGCGGATGCCGTGGCTGATCCCGGTGAGCATGATCCTGGCCGGGACGGGCGTGGCGATCTGCGGCGTCTCCGACTCCTACGTGCTGACCTGGCTGGCCGCCGCCCTGTCCGGGCTCGGCGTGGCCGCCTACCATCCGGAGGCCGCGCGCCTGGCCAGGATCGCCAGCGAGGGCAGCCACGTGCGGATGAGCTGGTTCTCCACGGGCGGGACGCTCGGCTTCGCCTCGGCGCCCGTGCTGGTCACGCCGCTGCTGGCCGGATGGGGGCTGGGCGCCTCGCCGTTCCTCGTGCTGCCCGCCGTGCTCGGCGCGGTCCTGACGTTGCCCGCCGTCAGGGCGCTGACCGGCGGCGCGCGGGCGGCGCGCGCTGCCGGGCCCGTCTCCGGCAGGGACGACTGGCCGTCGTTCGCCCGCCTCACCCTGGTGATCGTCTTCCGGTCTGTCGTGTACGTCGGGCTGAGCGCGTTCGTGGCCCTCTACATGGGCGGTGGCGCGGCCGGGGCGGTGGCGCTGTTCGTGCTGTTCGCGGGCGGCGCGGTGGGCACCGTCGTGGGCGGCAGGACGGCGGCCCGCCTGGGCCGGGTGCGCACGATGCGGCTGTCGTACGCGCTGGCCGTGCCCGCCGTGGCCGGTGTGGTGCTGGTGCCGGGCCCCGCCGCGTACGCGTTCGTCGCCGCGTCCTCCATCGCCCTGTACGCGCCGTTCTCCCTGCACGTGACGCTCGGCCAGGACTTCCTGCCGACCAGGGTGGGCACGGCCGGCGGCGTCACCCTGGGGCTGGCGGTCAGCGTCGGCGGCCTGGCCAGCCCGCTGGTGGGCGCGGTGGCCGAGGCGACCTCGCTGCGTACGGCGCTGGCCTGCCTGATCGCGTTCCCCGTGCTGGCGCTGCTGATGGCCCGCACCATCAAGGAGCCCGACCCGGTGGCCTCCTAGCCGGTGCCGTCCAACAGAAGGCCGCCCGGTCGGTGGCGCCTGAGCGATGCGTCACCTGGCCGACGGGCGCTCAGCCGGTGGTCGCGAGGCGCAGGACGCTGGTGTTGTCGCGTTGCGTCGGGTCCAGGCGGGTGGAGGTGACGCGGGCCGTGACGGGCAGCCTGCGCGGCGCGTCCGAGGCGACGCGGAGGCGGGCGTGCAGCCGCACCGGCCTGCCGGGATGGACGGTGCCGATCGTGCAGGACGCCTCGCGATGCCCGCTCTTGCAGGTGGCGCCGCTGACCGAGGCCAGGGCCGCGCCGGGCGGCAGGGTGAACGAGACCGGCACCTGGGCGGCGGCCATCAGCCCGCGCATGGTGACGGTGGCCGTGACCGAGGCGGTGCCGCCGCGCCGGACCGGCCGATCGGGGCCCGACAGGCTGACGGACAGCGCGTCGTACACGCCGCGCGGGTCCGCCCGCTTCACGATGGCGCCGTAACCGTCGATGTTGATCGCGTTGGCGACCGAGTTGCCGTCCGACTCGCCGTCCTCCTTGCCCGCCGACAGCACGCCCACCAGGTCGCCGGTGCCCTTCACCACCCACGCCGCGCCGCTGTGCCCCTTGTACAGGTGGCAGTTGAACGTCTCCAGCCGCCCCGCCTTCGCCGCCGGGGCCGCGCTGCGGGCGGCGAGCATGGTGTCCGCGTGGGCGATCCCGAGCGCCTGCCTGGTCCTGGCCAGGCACCAGAGCTGGTCCCTGCCGTCGTACGGCTTCCTGCCGAGCAGCCCCGGATAGCCAATGGTCGCGATCGTGTGCCTGCCGCCCTGGTTGAGCAGCGGGGTGAAGGCGCCCACGGCGTCTTGGAGAGTGCCGTCGCGCCTGCCGACCTCGACGAGGGCGACGTCGTAGATCGAGTTCCAGTCGCCGCCCGGCATGCCGGTGTAGCCGTCGGGCTTCCACGCGCGCCTGCCGCCCCACCGGCCGTACGGCTCGCGCTGCCGTACGGTGGCGCCCCGGCCGTCGTAGGCGGGCACGAACGCGAAGTTCGTGTGCCAGCGGCCGGCCGCCGCGCCCGCCGGCACGCCGTACACGCAGTGGGCGGCGGTGACGACCAGCAGCCTGGAGGCCGAGCGGACCACCGAGGCGCTGCACGAGTCGCCGTTGCCGGCCGCGTTGACGAAGAACAGGCGGCCGCTGATCCGGCTCGCGGGTGTGGAGGTGTACGGGCGGCGCACCCGGGCGTATCCGTTGGCGTCGCCGCCCGGGGTGATGCGTCTGGAGGCGGGCACACTGCGCTGCCGCTGGGCGGCGCCCCCGCTGTCGTCGGACTCCTCGCCACTCGCGTCGCGGTCGCCGCTCGCCTCAGCACCCGAGCCCGCGCTCTCCCCGGCGTCCGTGCCCGCCCCCGCCCCCGCGACGGTGCCCCCACTCTCGCCCCTGCCCGCCCCTGCCACGGGACCTGCCCCTGCCACAGAGCCTGCCCCTGCCGCGGGACCTGTCCCTGCCGCGGGGTCCGCGTTGGTCGCCGTGCCCGCCCCCGCAGCGGAGCCCGCCCCCGCAGCGGAGCCCGCGCCCGCCACCGTGCCCGTGCTCGCTCCGCCCGCCGCGCCTGCTCCGCCCGCCGCGCCTGCTCCGCCCGCCGCGTCCGTGACGGCCGCCGTGCCGATGCTCGTGCTCGTGCCAGGGCCCGTGCCCGTGCTGGGCATGCTCGACGGCAGCTCCGCCGCCTTGGCCTTGGCCTGCTTGCCCGCCGTCCAGTACCGCACCGCCCGCCCCGGCCGCATCACCGGGGAGGCCGCGGCCCCCCAGGAGTCCTGCTGCGCGATGGAGGCGGTGCCGGTGACGGGTGAGGTCCGTCCGGTGGGTGCGGCCGGCGGCGGGTCGGCCGCCGCGGGCAGCGCGAGCGTGACGCCGGCCAGCGCGGTCAGGGTGGTGACCAAGGTCTTCTGCACAGTTGTCCCCCGAACAGCTCGATGACCTTTCGATCACTTTAAGTCACCAAATGGTGACGAAATGTTGTCCGGGAGTGTGTGTCGGGTAAATCAGCCCGCGGCGGCGTCCCCCTGTCCGGGCAGCAGTTCGGCGGTGGTGGCCTCGCGTGGATCGCGGTCGGGCCGCAGCCCTCGCCAGGAGGGGTGCCGCAGCCGCCCGTCGCCGGTGACCTCGGCGTACTGCACCTCGCCGACCACCTGGGGCGAGACCCAGTGGGCGTCGCGGGCGTGCTCGCGCGGCACCACCTCGTCGAACGGCGGATCGTCCCGCTCCAGGGGCGCCAGCCGTTCGCGCAGGTCGCGCAGCATGGCCTCGGTGAAGCCTGTGCCGACGTGGCCGACGTACCGCAGCCGGCCGCGCGGGTCGTACGCGCCGAGCAGCAGCGACCCGATCATGCCCGACCGCCGCCCGCTGCCGGGCTTCCACCCGCCGATGACGACCTCGACGGCGCTGACGTTCTTGATCTTGGTCCATTCGCCGCTGCGCCGGCCCGGCCGGTACGGGGAGGTCAGCCGCTTGCACACGACCCCTTCGAGCCCGAGCTGCCGCGAGGAGTCGAAGGCCCGCGAGGCGTGGTCGGCGAACCAGACGGGCACCTGCCACCGGTACCCGGGCCGCAGCGTGCCCTCCAGCAGCTCGCGCCGCTCGACGTACGGCCGCGACACCACCCCGGTCTCGCCCAGGTGCAGGATGTCGAAGGCCATGAACGTCACCGGCACCGCCCTGGTCAGCTCGGCCACGGCGGCCGGGTTGCGCTGGTGCATCCGGGGCTGCAGCGCCTCGAAGCTGGGCCGCCCGGCCTCGTCGAAGGCCACCACCTCCCCGTCGATGACGGCCGCGCGCCCGCCGGTGGAGCCGGCCATGAGCTGCAGCTCGGGGTAGGCGGGGGTGATGTCCTTGCCGTTGCGCGACATCAGGCGGACGGCGCCGTCCTCGACGTAGGCGAGCGCGCGTACACCGTCCCATTTCATCTCGACGGCCCAGTCGTCGCCCTGGACGGAGGTCAGCGTCCCGAGCTGGGCCAGCATCGGCGCGTAGGCCGGCAGCCGCACCATGGTGCATGCCGTACCCCGACTGCTTGATCGACAGTGGTGAAGAGGGGTCTACAGATGGTCAAGCGAGCTGTCTTCGACCAGTTCGGCCAGGTCCACGCCGTGCCGGCCCAGCTCGGAGACGGTCGCGCAGTACCCGCGCAGGTAGGTGCGGCCGTTGACCTGGTGGGAGACACGCAGCAGCGGGCGATCGTCCAGGATGATCGCCTCTACGAGGATGCCGCCGGGCCCGCGCCACTGTCCCATGCCGGTAAGAGTAAATGCCCGTACATAATGGACAGGTAATAAACGCTGTCCTCAGGGGAAGGCGGGGCCCGGCTCGGGGGCGCCGGCGGGCCACGTGCGCCGCAGCCGCAGCACCGCCGCCGGGGCGTCCGGCGACTTCACGAACGCGTCCCTGAGCGGGAAGCACAGGTAGCCGCGGGTCGTCCAGACGTGGTGGCCGCCGAGGTCGAAGCAGCGCGCGCCGTGCGCGTCGTGCTGGGGGAATCCGGTCATGGCGAAATACAGGTGGCCGGAGTAGACGCCGCCGATGCCGTGGACGTCGATCCGGCCGCGCTCGCCCGCCTCGACGATCAGGTGCGAGTGGACGATGTCGGAACTGGGCCAGGAACTGGCGTTGCCCGCGCCCTGGGTGTAGCTGCCGGTGAACTGGGCGTGCCCGGGGATGACGACGTCCACCGTGCCGCCGGCCGCCCACCCGTCGGCCGCGGCGCCGGCCTCGCGGATCTCGCTGCCGACGGAGTACGGCAGCCTGGTGCCGCCCTCGGCGGTGGCGGTGGCGGCCCGCCACGGGTAGCGGACGCCCAGGCAGCCGCCGAACGCCAGGTGACCGGCGTACCGCGAGATCAGCTCCTCGAAGTGGTCGAGCACCAGCCTGGCGGTGGGATGCCCGGTGCGGTGGTCGACGATCGTGGTGCCGCGCGCCCGCTCGCCGTCGTTGAAGCAGCTCGGGCAGACCTTCTTCACCTCGGCCCACCGCTCCTCGCACGGCTCGACCCCGGAGACCGTCTTCCACCGCGCGCCGCGCGGCACGCCGGCGGCGGCCACGTGCTCGGGGATCGTGTAACCGGGGTCGGCGCCCGGCGGGACGAGCGGGATGCCGGCCACCGCGCCGGACTCGGCCGCCTCGACCTGGTGCGACGCCGCGGCGTGCCGCGCGGACGAGCAGACCGCCAGGCCCTGGTGATGTGTGTCCGTGCCGGTGCTGTTGTGGTGCATGAGACGGCCCCTCTACGACACGTGCCCGTCCGTAAAGGCGACGTAACGTTAGTTTTTGATTACTCTGAGTTTTTCTTGGCTTCAGACGTTAGGAGCCGCTCGTCCAGGGCAGATGTGACCCCTTGAGCTTTTCCCTGCCGTGGCTGTTCCCCCGTGACGGCCACGGCTTCCGCCCCGGCAGGCCCGGTCCGGGGTGATGGTGGCCGCGGGGCGTGCGTCGGCGAGCGCCGCCCCGCGGCCTTCACTTCGTACGGCACTCCGGTACGGCGACATGTCCGGATCGTGGACAGAACCTGATTCAGGGCCCGGACTCCGTAGACTGTCAGGGTGATTTCCCGTATTGACATGCGCGGTTCTCTGCCCGAGGACCTGCGCGACGTGCTGCCCCGCGCCGAGCTCGACGTCGAGGCCGCCCTGGAGAAGGTGCGGCCCATCTGCGACGACGTGCGCCATCGCGGGGCGGCAGCCGTACGGGAGCTGACCGCCAGGTTCGACGGTGTCGAGATCGCCTCCGCGCGCGTGCCCGCCGAGGCCATCGACAGAGCCCTCGCCGAGCTCGACCCCAGGGTCAGGGCCGCGCTGGAGGAGTCGATCAGGCGCACCAGGCTGGTCCACCGCGACCAGCGGCGCACCGACGTCACCACCCAGGTCGTGCCGGGCGGCACGGTGACCGAGCGATGGGTGCCCGTCGATCGCGTGGGCCTCTACGTCCCCGGCGGCCGGGCGGTCTACCCGTCCAGCGTGGTGATGAACGTCGTGCCCGCGCAGGAGGCAGGCGTCGCCTCGCTGGCCGTGGCCAGCCCGGCGCAGAAGGAGTTCGGCGGGCTGCCGCACCCCACGATACTGGCCGCGTGCGCGCTGCTCGGCGTCGAGGAGGTCTACTCCGTGGGCGGGGCGCAGGCCGTGGCCATGTTCGCGTACGGCACCGAGGAGTGCGCGCCCGTCACCCTGGTGACCGGCCCTGGCAACATCTACGTGGCGGCGGCCAAGCGGCTGCTCAAGGGCCTGATCGGCATCGACTCCGAGGCGGGCCCCACCGAGATCGCCATCCTGGCCGACGAGACGGCCGACCCGGTGCACGTCGCCGCCGACCTGATCAGCCAGGCCGAGCACGACACGATCGCCGCCGCCGTGCTCGTCACGACCAGCCCCGAGCTGGCCGACGCCGTCGAGAAGGAGCTGCCCGGCCAGGTCTCGGCCACCAGGCACTCCGAGCGCATCACCGAGGCGCTGAGCGGCAAGCAGTCGGGCATCGTGCTGGTCAGCTCGATCGACGACGGCCTCGCGGTCGTCGACGCCTACGCGGCCGAGCACCTGGAGATCCACACCGCCGACGCGGCGGCCGTCGCGGCCCGGGTGCGCAACGCCGGGGCGATCTTCGTCGGCACGTACGCGCCGGTCTCCCTCGGCGACTACCTGGCCGGCTCCAACCACGTGCTGCCCACGGGCGGCTGCGCCTGCCACTCCAGCGGCCTGTCCGTGCAGTCGTTCCTGCGCGGCATCCACGTCGTCGACTACAGCCGCGAGGCGCTCGCCGCCGCGGCGGCCCACGTGTCGGTCCTGGCCGACGCCGAAGACCTGCCCGCACACGGCGCGGCGATCCGCGCCCGATTCGACTGGCGAGTGCCCGAGTGAACCTCGACGACCTGCCCATCCGCGACGACCTGAGGGGCAAGACGCCGTACGGCGCACCCCAGCTCGACGTCCCGGTCCGGCTCAACACCAACGAGAACCCCTACCCGCCCTCGCCCGGGCTGGTCGCCGACCTGGCCAGGGCGATCGGCGAGCACGCGGGAGAGCTCAACCGCTACCCCGACAGGGACGCCGTCGAGCTGCGCGCCGGCCTGGCCGCCTACCTCGGCCACGGGCTGGCCACCGAGCAGGTGTGGGCCGCCAACGGCTCCAACGAGGTGCTCCAGCAGATCCTCCAGGCGTTCGGCGGCCACGGCCGCACCGCCATGGGGTTCGAGCCGTCGTACTCGATGCACCCGATCATCACCAGCGGCACCAGCACCGAGTGGATCGACGCCAGCCGCGAGGAGGACTTCTCGCTCGACCCCGGCAAGGCCGTGGCCGCGATCGAGGAGCACCGCCCCGACATCGTCTTCATCACCTCGCCCAACAACCCGACCGGCACCGCGCAGCCGCTCGACACGATCGCGGCGATCGCCGCGGCGGCGCCCGGCATCGTGGTGGTCGACGAGGCCTACGCCGAGTTCGCCCGCGAGGGCACGCCGTCGGCGTTGACGCTGCTGCCCGCGCACCCGCGGATGATCGTCACCAGGACGATGTCCAAGGCGTTCGCCATGGCGGGCACCCGGCTGGGCTACCTGGCCGCGCACCCGGCCGTGGTGCAGGCGCTGCTGCTGGTGCGGCTGCCGTACCACCTCTCGACGCTCACGCAGACGGCGGCGCGGGTGGCGCTGCGGCATCAGGAGGAGCTGCTGGGCACCGTCGACGCGCTGCGCCGCGAGCGCGACGACACGGTGGCGTGGCTGCGCTCCAAGGGCCTGGTCGTGGCCGACTCCGACGCCAACTTCGTGCTGTTCGGGCGTTTCCCCGACCGGCGCGCGGTGTGGCAGGGGGTGCTGGAGCGCGGCGTGCTCATCCGCGAGGTGGGCCCGCCCGAGTGGCTGCGGGTGTCGATCGGCACCGGCGAGGAGATGGCGGCCTTCCGCGCCGCCCTGGAAGGAGTGCTTTGAGCCGCGTAGGTCGCATCGAGCGTGTCACCAAGGAGACCTCGGTCCTGGTCGAGGTGAACCTCGACGGCACCGGCCAGGTCGAGGTGGCCACCGGGGTCGGGTTCTACGACCACATGCTGGCCCAGCTCGGCAAGCACGGGCTGTTCGACCTGACCGTCAAGACCGAGGGCGACCTGCACATCGACTCGCACCACACGATCGAGGACACCGCGCTCGCGCTGGGCGCCGCGTTCCGCGAGGCGCTGGGCGACAAGTCGGGCATCAGGCGGTTCGGTAGCGCGTCGTGCCCGCTGGACGAGTCGCTCGCCCAGGTCACCGTCGATCTGTCCGGCCGCCCTTACCTCGTGCACCACGAGCCCGAGGGCATGGCGCCGATGATCGGCCCCGAGTACGACACGACGATGACCCGCCACATCCTGGAGTCGTTCGTCGCGCAGGCCGCGATCTGCCTGCACGTGCACGTCCCGTACGGCCGCAACGCCCACCACATCGTGGAGGCCCAGTTCAAGGCGCTGGCCAGGGCACTGCGGGAGGCGTCGGAGCTCGACCCGCGGGCGACCGGGGTGCCGAGCACCAAGGGCGTCCTATGACTGACAACGTCCTCGCGATCGTGATGGTCTTTCTCGGGCTGTTCCTGATCGGTGGCGTGTTCTCCCTGGGCAGGCAGGGGCTGAAGATCGGTGCGGTCGTCTGCGCGCTGGGCGCGGCGATGGCGATCACGGCGGGGGTGCTGTGGTGGTGAGCAAGAAGAACGTGGTGGTGCTCGACTACGGCTCGGGCAATCTGCGCTCGGCGGAGCGCGCCCTGGCCAGGGCGGGCGCCGAGGTGACCGTCACGCCCGACTTCGAGGCGGCGATGGAGTGCGACGGGCTCGTCGTGCCCGGCGTGGGCGCGTTCGAGGCGTGCATGAAGGGCCTCAAGGCGGTGCGCGGCGAGCAGATCGTCGGCCGCCGCCTGTCCGGCGGGCGCCCGGTGCTGGGCATCTGCGTCGGCATGCAGATCCTGTTCGCCAGGGGCGTCGAGCACGGCGTCGAGACCGAGGGCTGCGGCGAGTGGCCGGGCACGGTCGAGCGGCTGGAGGCGCCGGTGCTGCCCCACATGGGGTGG
The DNA here is from genome assembly GCF_039531895.1 of Nonomuraea monospora. NCBI lineage: Bacteria > Bacillati > Actinomycetota > Actinomycetes > Streptosporangiales > Streptosporangiaceae > Nonomuraea > Nonomuraea monospora. The sequence goes on along the minus strand of NZ_BAAAQX010000005.1, from coordinate 284,944 downwards.
AACACCGTCAAGACGCCCGAGGGCAGCGTGCTGTTCGACGGGCTCGACGCGGCCACCCGCTTCTACTTCGTGCACTCCTACGGCGTGCGCGAGTGGGAGCTGCGCACCGGCGACGGCTTCGCCGAGCCCGTCGTCACGTGGGCGGAGCACGGCGTGCCGTTCGTGGCGGCCGTGGAGAACGGCCCGCTCATGGCCACCCAATTCCACCCCGAGAAGTCCGGCGACGCCGGAGCGGCGCTGCTCAGAAACTGGCTGCGGACGCTGTGAGCCCATCATGAGCCCCATCATGAGCCCCGTCGTGAGCCCGTCGTGAGCAAGGAACGCGCGCGCCGCAGGGCCGAACGGGAGGCCGAGCGGGCGCGCGCGATCCGGGCCAACGAGGAGCGGCAGGCCCGCAAGGCCCGCCGCCGCGCCCTGCTGGCCCGGCTGACCCCGCGCCCGGTGCGGTTCTACCGGCAGGGCGGCCTGCTGGCCCGCCGCCACCGCGCCCAGAACGCGGTGGTGGCGCTCGGCTTCCTGCTGTTACAGGTGATCGTCTGGCTGATCTGGGGCTCGTTCCCGCTCAGCTTCGGCGTCTTCGTCCTCTCTCTGCTGCTCGCACCCGTTGTCGTGACCCTCGCCTTCGACCGGAGGATCTGAATGTCGCTCGTTTTGCTGCCCGCCGTGGACATCGTGGACGGCCAGGCCGTACGCCTGACGCAGGGCGAGGCCGGCACGGAGACCGTCCACGGCGCGCCGCTGGCCGCCGCGCTGGCCTGGCAGGAGGCGGGCGCCGAGTGGATCCACATGGTCGACCTCGACGCCGCGTTCGGCCGGGGCGGCAACCGCGAGCTGATCGCCGAGGTGATCGGCAAGCTCGACGTCAACGTGGAGCTGTCCGGCGGCATCCGCGACGACGAGTCGCTCGCCGCCGCGCTGGCCACCGGCTGCCGCCGCGTCAACATCGGCACCGCCGCCCTGGAGAACCCCGAGTGGTGCCGGAAGATCATCGCCGAGCACGGCGACAGGATCGCGGTCGGGCTCGACGTGCGCGGCACCACGCTGGCCGCCCGCGGCTGGACCGAGGACGCCGGCGACCTGTGGGAGGTGCTGGAGCGGCTGGAGTCCGACGGCTGCCCCCGCTACGTCGTCACCGACGTCACCAAGGACGGCATGCTCCAGGGCCCCAACCTCGACCTCTACCGGCAGATCTGCGCCCGTACCGACAGGCCGGTCATCGCCAGCGGCGGCGTTTCCAGCCTCGATGACCTGGTAGCACTCGCTTCTCTCGTCCCGGACGGAGTGGAGGGCGCCATTGTGGGCAGGGCGCTCTACGCTCACGCGTTCACGCTGGAAGACGCGCTTTCCGCGGTGCGCGTGTAATTCTTGCCGGGAGGGGGCGAGATGAGCGTCAGCAGCATCGGCATGGAGAGCACCGGTTACAGGGTGTTCTCGGGCGGCATCTGGGAGGAAAGGTACGGCTACGCCCGTGCGGTGGTGGCGGGCGAGCGGGTGATCGTGTCCGGTTGCACGGCCACGGTCGACGGAGAGGTACGCCACGTCGGAGACCCGTACGAGCAGGCCCTGACCGCGATCGACATCGCTCTGGAAGCCGTCCTGATGGGCGGCCTGACGAGGGAGGACGTCGTCATGGTCCGCTACTACGTGGTGGAGCAGCGCCACTTCGACCCCGTGGGGCGGGCCATCCACGAGGTCTTCTGCAAGGTACGCCCCGCCTGCACAGGGGTGCGGGTGGCCGGGCTGGTCGACCCGAGAATGCTGGTCGAGATCGAAATAGAGGCACTGCGAACATGACCGTAGCGGTAAGAGTCATCCCCTGTCTCGACGTGGACGCCGGCCGCGTGGTCAAGGGCGTCAACTTCGAGAACCTGCGCGACGCGGGCGACCCCGTCGAGCTGGCCAGGCGCTACGACGAGGAGGGCGCCGACGAGCTGACCTTCCTCGACATCACGGCGTCGTCGGGCGAGCGCGAGACCATGCTGGACGTGGTGCGCAGGACCGCCGAGCAGGTGTTCATCCCGCTCACCGTCGGCGGGGGAGTGCGCGCGGTCGAGGACGTGGACCGGCTGCTGCGGGCCGGCGCCGACAAGGTGTCGCTCAACACGGCCGCCATCGCCAGGCCCGAACTGCTCACCGAGGCGTCCAGGCGGTTCGGCGCGCAGTGCATCGTTCTGTCGGTGGACGCGCGGCGGGCGCCGGGCACGGCCAGCGGCTTCGAGGTGACCACGCACGGCGGGCGGCGCGGCACCGGCATCGACGCGGTGGAGTGGTCCGCCCGCGGCGAGGAGCTGGGCGTCGGCGAGATCCTGCTCAACTCGATGGACGGAGACGGCACGCTCGACGGCTACGACCTGGAGATGCTGCGCGCGGTCAGGGCGGCCGTGCGGGTGCCGGTGATCGCCAGTGGTGGTGCCGGCCGGCTGGAGGACTTCCCTCCGGCGGTGGCGGCGGGTGCTGACGCCGTGCTGGCGGCCAGCGTCTTCCACTTCGGCACGCTGAAGATCTCCGAGGTCAAGGACACGCTCCGGATGGCGGGGCACCCCGTCCGCTGACCGGCTCGCCCCGGGCCGCGCCGCCCGGGGCCTTGAGCATCAGAACACCCGCAGGTGGTGGAAGAGCTCGTAGGAGACGTCCTTGGCCGCGAACGCGGCGGCCTCGGACCGCTTGACGGCCAGGTACGCGCTGCGCCGCAACGGCCCGAGCGCCTCCATGAGCACCTCGTCGGCCTCCAGCGCGTCCAGCGCCTCCGCCAGCGACTGCGGCAGCCGCGGATACTGACCGGGCCGGGTGTCGGGATCGACGTCCACCGCCTCACCGGGATCCAGCTTGCGGCGGATGCCGTCGAGCCCCGCGTGGATGACGGCGCCCAGCGACAGGTAGGGGTTGGCCGAGGAGTCGGAGGGTTTCAGCTCCAGGTTCGGCTCGCCGCTCTCGCCCAGGGGCGAGCAGACCCGGACCGCGGCCTCCCGGTTGTCGGGCCCGTACACGGCGTACGCGCCGGCCCACATGCGGGGCGCCAGGCGCCGGAAACTGTTGACGCTGCCGCAGGTCAGCGCCGTGAGCGCGGGCAGGTGCGCGAGCAGGCCGCCGATGAAGCCGTCGCGTACCTCGCTCTCCTCGGCGAAGACGTTCTGCGTGTCGTTCCACAGCGACAGGTGCAGGTGGCAGCCGTTGCCCGCCTGGTCGGCCAGCGGTTTGGGCGCCATCGAGGCCCACATCTGCATCCGCGTGGCCACCCCGCGCACCGTCTCGCGGTAGATGACGTGGTTGTCGGCGGCACGCAGTGCGGGCGCGTGACGGATCGACAGCTCCTGCTGCCCGGGGCCGAGCTCCGGGTGATAGTGCTCGACGCGCAGCCCCTGCGTCTCCAGGGCGCGGATCAGCTTGATCGTGTAGTCGTGGGCCGAGTCGAAGCCCGTGGTGGCATAGCAGAGCGAGTCGTCGAGCGGCACCAGGCGGTCGTGGCCGCCCGACGGGTCGGGCAGCCGGCGCCCGAGAGTGAACTCGGGCTCGAACGCCGCCACCAGCGCGTACCCCTCGGTCCTGAGCTCGGCGATCGCCTCCTTCAGGAACGTCCGTGCGCACGCCCCCCACGGGCTGCCATCCGGCAGACACAGGTCCGACAGCATGGCCGCCGCGCCAGGAGCGTGCGGCAACGGGACGTACGTGGCCGGGTCGGGGACGATGCGTACCTCGCCCACCGGTCCCAGGTGCTCGACCTCCTGGAGCTGGTCGAGCATGTTCATCGCCATCATGGCCACCGTGTGCCCGATGCCCGTGCTGAGCCGTTCGGCCAACCGCGACCGGGATGCCGCCTTGCCACGGATCACGCCACCGTGGTCGGCGTACAGAAAACGGATCAGCTCGATACCCTCGAGCTCCGTTCGCTCGAGGATGCGCCGCGCGTGGGGGTCGAGCTGATGGGGTTTGGTGCCGCTGGGGCGATCTCTCATCCTGCCTGCGTAACACGATCTGGCAGCGCGGGGAAGCACCTGACGCAGACAGAACCTTCGGTCAGGTCAGAACACTTGAGAAGAACACGGCCAACTGATTAGCTCCTTGAATGATTCCGTCGAACACACCGTTGACCGCGGCGGCGGCTTGGGCCGGCCGGGTGAACAGGTAGAAGACCACGAACGCGACAGCCACCTAGGTGATCACCTTCTTGACCTGCATGGGGGGCCTCCTGCAGTCCATTCCCAGCCGTATATACCCGGATCTGGGCGATCCCTAGGCATCTTCTGTGAAGATGTACATGATCCTAACCGGGGGGCTTCTTACTCATGCCATGGTACGGGCAGGAGATTACCCGCGAGCGCCTTCCACATAGGGATTTCCGCGGTAGCACGGCACGCTGGGAGAGGCCTCAGACGCCCAGAGTGGCCTCGCGCAGCCGGGCGACGGATCCGGGGTCGCCGGTCAGCTCCACGCGGGCGTGAGACTGCCGCCCGAAGCAGAACATCAGCAGCTCCGCGGCCTTGCCGGTGACCTCCACCCGGGAGCCGCCGCGCGGGCCGCCGAGCACCACCCCGCCGCCGAGGCGGTGCAGCACCACCCCCACGGGTGACTTGCGCAGCATCAGCCGGGCACCGGTGGAGACCCGCTTCCAGATGACCGCCTCCAGGTCGGCCGGCAGCTCGCGCGGCTGCCACGCGGGCTGGGCGCGGCGCACGTCCTCGTGGTGCACGAACAGCTCCAGCGCGTTGACGGCCTCGTCGAGCGCGGGCAGCAGGCCGTAGACGCCGCCGGGCTTTCGGACGATGCCGACCAGCTCGGGGAAGGGGTGGCGGGCCTTGAAACCGTCCTGGACGGAGGCCGTGTAGCCGGCCAGGGCCTTGATGGCGATGCCGCCCATGGCGTCGGGCCGGCGTTCGCGGATGGCGAGGTGGGCCGCCAGGTCGTAGGTGGTCCAGCCCGTGCAGAGGGTCGGCGCGTCCGGGCCGAGCCGGTCGAGCAGGTCGCAGAGCGCGGAGCGTTCGCCACGGGCATGTGTCACGAGCCCACCCTACCGCTGGGAATAACAGCATGATCGGGAGTGATAAAGACATACGGAGAAACATCAGTTTGACAGCAAATTTGAGAGGAAACCCCCCGAGTGGCGAGCAAGGTCACCTCGGCCGTGATGCGTCAAGGGCTCCGCGTCCTTGGGGTGGCCATTCGTACGGAGAGAGCGGTTTTCACGCTGGCGGTCCTGGCCAGCGCCGTTTACGGCGGCATGACCGTCGCCTCGGCCTGGGCGCTCGGCTGGGCGACCCAGAACGTGGTGCTGACGTCGTTCGCCGACGGTGACGTCACCGCGGGCGTGCTGTGGACGGGCACGTTACTGATCCTCGGCACGGCGCTGCTGAAGGCGCTCGGCGTCGCCGGGCGGCGGATCCTGGCCGGCGTCATGCAGTACCGCATGCAGGCCCGCTCGCGCCGCGACGTGACCAAGCAGTACCTGCGCCTGCCGCTGTCGTGGCACCACCGGCACCCCACCGGCCAGCTCCTGTCGAACGCAAGCGCCGACGCCGAGGCCGCCTGGGCCCCGCTCGCGCCGCTGCCGATGGCCGTGGGCGTGATCGTCATGCTGTTCACCGCGGCCGTCGCGATGTTGTTCACCGACCTCGTGCTCGCCCTGGTGGGCTTCCTGATCTTCCCGGCCATCGCCGGGCTCAACCTCCTCTACCAGCGCAGGCTCAGCCCGCTGGCCACCCGCGCGCAGCAACTGCGCGCCGAGGTCAGCGAGATCGCGCACGAGAGCTTCGACGGCGCGCTCGTCGTCAAGACGCTCGGCAGGGAGGAGCTGGAGACCGAGCGGTTCCAGCGGCGCGCCCACGAGCTGCGTGACGCCAACATCGCCGTCGGGCGGGTGCGCGGGCTGTTCGACCCGATGCTGGAGGCGCTGCCCACGCTCGGCGTGCTCGCGGTGCTGGCCGTGGGCGCGGCCCGGCTGTCGGCGGGCGCGATCGACGCCGGCGGGCTGGTGCAGGTGGCCTACCTGTTCACGCTGCTCGCCTTCCCCATCAGGGCGCTGGGCTGGGTGCTGGCCGAGCTGCCGCGCAGCGTCGTCGGCTGGCAGCGGGTGCAGGCCGTGCTGGACGCGACGGGCTCCATGGAGTACGGCTCCACCCCCGCCACCTCCACCGCCCCGGCGAAACTGGCCATCGAGGGCGTCTCCTACGCCTACGGCGAGGCCGAGGTGCTGCACGACGTCACCTTCGAGGTGCCCGCCGGCCGCACCGTGGCCCTCGTCGGGCCCACCGGCTCGGGCAAGTCCACGCTCGTCCAGCTCCTGGCCCGCCTGGTCGACCCGGCCTCGGGGCGGGTGCTGCTCGACGATGTGGACCTGCGCGAGCTGCCCTACGGCGGCGTGGCGGCCTCGGTCGCCCTGGTGCCGCAGCAGACGTTCCTGTTCGACGACACCGTGCGCGGCAACGTCGCGCTCGGCGGCGACGTGCCGGAAGAGGACGTGTGGTCGGCCCTGCGCCTGGCCCAGGCCGACGGCTTCGTCGGACGCCTGCCCGACGGCCTCGGCACCCGCGTCGGCGAGCGCGGCGCCTCCCTGTCGGGCGGGCAGCGCCAGCGCCTGGCCCTGGCCCGCGCCGTCGTGCGCCGCCCCCGCCTGCTCGTCCTCGACGACGCCACCTCCAGCGTGGACCCCCAGGTCGAGGCCAAGATCCTGTACGGCCTGCGCGACGCCGCCGAGGCCTCCACCGTCGTGGTCGTCGCCTACCGGATGGCCACCATCGCGCTCGCCGACGAGGTCGTCTACCTGGACAAGGGCCGGGTCGTGGACCGGGGGCCGCACGAGGAGCTGATCGGGCGCTGCGCCGGCTACCGCAACCTGGTCACCGCGTACGAGCGTGAAGAGGCCGAGCGCGCGGCCATCGAGGCGGAGGAAGCGGAAGAAGCGGGAATAGCGGAAGAAGTGGAAGAGGTGCAGGCATGACAGCGCAGAGCATCCGGCAGGACTCGGAGCGTTCGGCGCTGGCGACCGTCCGCCACGGCCTCTCGCTCACCCCCGAGTTCCGCAAGGGCCTGGCAGGCACGCTGGCGCTGGCCGTCATCGCCACCATCGGCAAGATCATCGTGCCGATCGCGGTGCAGCAGACGATCGACACCGGGCTCAAGGGCGGCACGCCCGACATCTCGTACATCACCACCGCTGTTCTGGTCTGCGCGGCGGCGGTCGTCCTGACCGCCCTGGCGGGCTACGTCATGAACGTCCGCCTCTACAAGGCCACCGAGTCCTCGCTCGCCACCCTGCGCGTGCGCGGCTTCCGCCACGTGCACGACCTGTCGGTGCTCACCCAGAACACCGAGCGCCGCGGCGCCCTGGTCTCCCGCGTCACCAACGACATCGACCAGATCAGCAACTTCATGCAATGGGGCGGGCTGATGATCATCGTGGCGCTGGGCCAGCTCCTGGTGGCCACCGTCCTGATGTTCGTCTACTCCTGGCAGCTCACCCTGCTGGTCTGGGTCTGCTTCATCCCGTTGATGATCGCCCTGCCGCGCTTCCAGCGGCTGCTGTCACGCGCCTACACCATCGTGCGCGAGCGCACCGGCGACATGCTCGCCGCCGTCAGCGAGTCCGTCGTCGGCGCCACCGTCATCAGGGCGTACGCCTCCGAGCAGCGCACCGCCGAGCGCATCGACACCGCCGTGGACGCCAACAGGAAGGCCCAGACCAGGGCGCAGACCATCGTCGGCTTCGTCTTCCCGCTGACCGAGATCGTGGCCGCCGTCGCCATCGCCGGCATCGTGCTGCTCGGCGTGCGGCTCGGCCTGTCGGGCGACATCACGCAGGGGCGCCTGGTGGCGTTCCTCTTCCTCGTCACGCTGTTCGTCTCGCCGCTGCAGACCGCCACCGAGGTGCTCAACGAGGCGCAGAACGCCGTCGCCGGCTGGCGCCGCATCCTCGGCGTCCTCGACACCCCGCCCGACGTGGCCGACCCCGGCGAGGCGGGCGTCGAGCTGCCGCGCGGCCCCATCGAGGTCGCCTTCGAGGGCGTGCACTTCTCCTACCCCGGCGGCGCGCCCGTGCTGCGCGAGGTCACCGTGGACATCCCGCCCCGCTCCCGCGTCGCCGTCGTCGGGGAGACCGGCTCGGGCAAGACCACCTTCGCCAAGCTGCTGACCAGGCTGATGGACCCCGGCGCAGGACGCGTCACCGTGGACGGCCACGACCTGCGCCACGTGCGCTTCTCCTCGCTGCGCGAGCGGATCGTGATGGTCCCGCAGGACGGCTTCCTGTTCGACGGGACCCTCGCCGACAACATCCGCTACGGCAAGCCCTCCGCCACCGACGAGGAGATCGAGCTGGCGATGACCGAGCTGGGCCTGGCCGACTGGCTGGACGGCCTGCCCGCCGGCCTCGGCACGCCGGTCGGGCAGCGCGGCGAGTCGCTGTCGGCCGGTGAGCGCCAGCTCGTCGCCCTGGCCCGCGCCTACCTCGCCGACCCCGACCTGCTCCTGCTGGACGAGGCCACCTCGGCGGTGGACCCGGCCACGGAGGTGCGGCTCGCCCGCGCCCTGGAAGGCGTCACCCGGGGGCGCACCGCCATCTCCATTGCGCACCGCCTGTCCACGGCGGAGAACGCCGACGAGGTGCTCGTCTTCGACGGCGGCCGGCTGGTGCAGCGCGGGCCGCACGCCGAGCTGGTGGAGGAGCCGGGCGTGTACGCCGACCTGCACGCCTCGTGGATCTCAGCCGCCCGCTCGTGAAGGTCACTGTTCGCGTACGGCCGCGAACGTCACGGTCGTGCCCGCAGGCCCCGACACGATCGTGATGTGATCGCACACCATGCTCGTCAGCCACAACCCCCGCCCGCGGAAGTCGGACCCCGCGGGCGGCTTCATGTCCCCCATCCACCCCGGCGGCAGCCCCGGCCCCTCGTCGCTGACCTCGCACCACAGCCAGTCGCCGTCCGACCACAGCCGCAGCCGCCCGTGCCCGCCGCCGTGCAGCACCGCGTTCGTGGTGATCTCGTTGACCGCCAGCACGAAGTCCTCAAGCCGCCTGCCCGTGAGCCCCTCGTAGCGGGCGTGCTCGGCGACGGCCCTGCGCAGGAACGTGATGCGCCCCCGGGCGAAGGCCGTGCAGAGCACCTGTCTACACATCGCCGGCCCGGCGCACGGTGAGGAACTCGTCCGCCCCGATGAGCCGCAGCACCCGCGCGACGGGGTCGCGGCACACCACCGACGTGGTGCCGTACGGCCTGGACATCGCCGTGACGGTGAGGAGCTGCGCCGAGCCCGCGTCGATGAAGTCCAGCCCGGACGCGTCCACCACGACCTCGCCCGGCTCCTTCTCCAGCCGCGTCAGCAGCGAGGCGAACGCCGGCCGGTTGGTCAGGTCGACGTCACCCCACACCCGCAGCCCCTCGGGCCGGTGGGTGTTGGCGAAGCGCAGCAGCGCCTGCTCCGGCGAGATCGGGTGCACGGACGTGGCCCGGTCGATGGCCTCGCGGGCGAACAGCCTCCGGTCGTACTGGCACACCGCCGCCAGCCACCGCTCACCGAACAGCTCGTTCGTCGCCGCCTCGAACGCCGCCTGCTCCCGGGTGTCGCACGCCCCCCAGGAGGCGTCGACCAGCGCGTACACGCCGTGCTGGCCGTGCTCGCCGGCCCGCGCGTGCGCGTCGGCCAGCCCCGCGCACATCCGGTCGGGGTCGAGCCTGCCGTCGGTGAAGTGGGTGTCGGACGAGCCGAGTATCTCGATCCGCCCGGCCGACTCGGCTTCCGCGAACCCGGGCACGAGCGGCGCCAGCCACCCGCGCGTCCGCTCGGGACTGTCGGCATGCGTGATGATCACCACCTTGGTACGGCGGCGCAGGCCGTTCATCGTGAACAGCCGGGTAGCCGTCATCCGCTCGCGCTCGCCGTCGAACGGCAGGCACACATGATCACCGAGGTCGGGATCGAGGACGGAGCCCGCGACGTGCACCACTTTCGGTCCTCCCCAAGCACGCGTCGGGACGAAATTACCCCGATCCCCGCCATCACGTAACGCATTCTCGGCAAAACCCACTGTGACGCGATGCAGACAGGTGTACGTTTCTGGGCGGGGCCGCCCGCGGGAGGGGTCGTGAGGAGCATGGGCGTGGATGTGCTGGAGATGTCGCGACGTCGGCACGGGGAGCTGGTGGTGGTCAGCCTGGCGGGGGAGCTGGACGTGGACAACGTCTCGGCGGTGCGCAAATGCCTGTCGGAGGCGGCCGCCACGCCCGATCCGCGGCTGATCGTCGACCTGAGCGCGCTGACCTTCATCGACACGACGGGGCTGGGCGTGCTGGTGCGCATGCTGGCGTCGCTGCGTGACCGCAACGGGACCATGGCCCTGGTGGCCCCGGACGGGCAGGTGCTGCGGCGGCTGCGGCGCACCAACCTGGCGCCGTTGTTCCCGATCTACGACACGTTGCCGCAGGCACTCGCCTGACGAGCCGCCCCGCGCCGGCTTCGGGCGCGGTGGGCGGCCCGGGGAACGGGGCTGGTTGAATGGTCGGCATGTCCCTTGACCCCAAGGTCGCCGCCCGCCTCAAGCGCAACCCCGACGGCCTGATCCCCGCGATCGCCCAGCAGTACGACACCGGCGAGGTCCTCATGCTCGCCTGGATGAACGACGAGGCGCTGCACCGCACCCTGACCACCGGCAGGGCCACCTACTGGTCCCGCAGCCGTCAGGAGCTCTGGGTCAAGGGCGACACCTCCGGCCACGTCCAGCACGTCAAGTCCGTGGCGCTCGACTGCGACGGCGACACCGTTCTGGTGAAGGTCGACCAGGAGGGCGCCGCCTGCCACACGGGCGACCGCACCTGCTTCGACGCCGACCGGCTCGAGCCGGCGCTCGGCTGAGGGCGTCGTGAGCGAGAGGCCGGGCGCCGGCCGCCGGGAGCTGTGGGTGTGGGTCGTGGCGACCGCGCTCGGCTGCCTGGCCGTGCTGGTCGCCGCCGGGCAGGCCTGGGCGACGGTGCCGGGGGGCACGGACGTGCGGCCTCCCGCCGGAGGCGACCTCAGCCCCGCGCTGACCCCCGTCGCGCTGGCCGGCCTGGCCGGAGTGGTCGCGGTGCTGGCCACCAAGGGCGTGGGCCGCCGCCTGGTCGGCGCGCTGCTGGCGCTGTGCGGCGCCGGCGCGGCCGTGGCGACGTGGACGGCGCTGGGCGACGCCAACGTGACCGCCTGGCTGCGCGAGCAGAACGTCATGCGGGGCGCCGCCGACCTGCCCTGGCAGGCCGCGCCCCTGTGGCCGGTCGTCGCGGCGGCGGGCGCGGCGCTGATGGTGGCGGGCGGCGTGGTGGCGATCGTGCGCGGCGGCAGGTGGGCGGGCATGTCCGCCCGGTACGAGCGCGGCGCCGACAGGGAGGCGAAGGCGCAGGTCAACGAGGACAGGGCGCTGTGGGACGCCCTCGACAGGGGAGACGACCCGACGGATCCCCGCTGAAACAAGGCGCTGTCGAATCCTCCACTGTTCTGAACCATTGTCTGCTTGGCAAACGTTTCCTCAATAAGCTGCCGTTGCAACTCGCCACGAACATTGAGGAGCCAGGCCATGACCTACGGGGATCAGGGCGCCAACGGCGGCTACGGGCAGCAGCCGCCGAGCGGGGGAGGCTACGGGCAACAGCCTCCCAGTTATGGCGGTGGGTACGGGCAGCAGCCGCAGAGCGGGGGCGGCGGTTACGGGCAACAGCCGCAGAGCGGCGGCGGTTACGGGCAGCAGCCCGGTTATGGCCAGCAGCAGCCGAGCTACGGCGGCGGCTACGGCGACCAGCCGAACAGCCAGCAGAACCTCGGCTACGGCCAGCTTCCCCCGAGCGGCGGCTACGGCTACGGCTACGGCCAGCAGCCCCCGCCCGGCTACTACCCGCCGCAGCCGCCGCGCTCCACCAACGGCATGGCCGTGGCCTCGCTCGTGCTGGGCATCATCGGCCTGGTCTTCTGCGGTCTCACGAGCATCCCCGGCGTGATCCTCGGCCACATCGCGCTCAACCGGATCAAGAAGACGGGCGAGGAGGGCTCGGGCATGGCGGTGGGCGGCCTGGTCACCTCGTACATCACGGTCGTGATCTGGGTGTTGTGCTGGGTCCTCTTCGGCGGGTTCTTCCTGTGGATGCTGGGCCTGGGGGCCGCGGCCTCGTCCACCTCCGACTTCTGACTCGCCGGTAACCTGCCGATCGCGTAGCCGGACCGTGACGACCCGCTTGCGGTCCGATTACGAATTGTCCGCAAAATGGACGTTCGTCCACGTAGAGGATGCATTATCGCTAGGCTGCCGCGCGCAACTCGACTCAGAAATGACGACATGAGGGGTCATACGCATGAGTTACGGTAACCAGGGCGACGGCGGTTACGGCGCCCAGCCGCCCGGTGGCGGCTACGGTCAGCAGCCTCCGAGCGGCGGTGGCTACGGTGGTGGTTACGGTCAGCAGCCTCCGTCCGGTGGCGGTTATGGCCAGCAGCCCCCGTCCGGTGGCGGCTACGGTCAGCAGCCCCCGAGCGGTGGCGGCTACGGCGGTGGTTACGGTCAGCAGCCTCCGTCCGGTGGCGGTTACGGGCAGCAGCCCCCGTCCGGCGGTGGCTACGGCGGCGGTTACGGCGGCGGGGGCAACCCGCCGGACAACCAGCTCGTCCCGGCCATCCTCACCACCCTGTTCTGCTGCCTCCCGCTGGGCATCGTGGCGATCGTGAAGTCGTCGCAGGTGAACCAGAAGTGGCAGGTCGGCGACTTCGCCGGCGCGCAGCAGGCGGCCGACGAGGCCAAGACGTGGTGGAAGCGCAGCCTGATCATCGGCGCCATCGGCATCGGCCTGATCATCATCGCCTACGTGCTGTTCTTCGTGCTGCTGGCCGCCAGCGTGTCCACGTCCTCGTACTAGGCCGCGGCACGAACGGCACGCACCGGAAGGCGGATACTGGGAGCATGAGCCTCGCGACAACCGAGCGGCACGGGACACGGCGCCTGAAGGAGCTGCTCGCGCCACTCGGTGTCGCGGCCGCCACCGGGGCGGCGTTCGCGATCGTCGGCGTGATCGACCCGAACGAGCCGGGCCACTACCCGACCTGCCCGTTCCTGGCGATCACCGGCCTGTACTGCCCGGGTTGCGGCACGCTGCGCACCATGCACGCGCTGGCACACCTCGACCCGGTGGCCGCCCTCGGCCTCAACCCCCTCGCCGTCGCCATGATTCCGTTCCTGGTGTTCTGGTGGGGCCGATGGGTGGTGCGGGCGTGGCAGGGCAGGCCCAGGCGCACCACGCTGGCGCACCCCGCGTGGCTGTGGGCCTTCCTGGCGATCGTCCTGGTCTACTGGGTCGTCCGGAATCTGCCTTTCGGGGCGTTCCTAGCCCCTTAGGCGGCGTCCACATGGGGACCGGTGGTGAGGTGACCCCACAGGGGCCGATACCATCGCAGGACAAGGCAGAGAGCGGACGCGACGCGAACTCTCCGCCACCCCCAGAAGCCGACCGGAGGGACCTCAGCGCGTGAGTGAGCGGACGGAAGGGCCGAGTGTCCTCGACGACATCCTCGACGGGGTGCGCGCCGACCTCGCCGCACGTCAGCAGGCCGTGTCGATCGACGAGCTGAAGCAGCGAGCCGAGCGGGCCCAGCCGCCCAGGGACGCGATGGCGGCGCTGGGCGGCGACCGGATCTCGGTGATCGCCGAGGTCAAGCGCTCCAGCCCGTCCAAGGGCGCGCTCGCCGCGATCGCCGACCCGGCGGCACTGGCGGCCGACTACGAGGCGGGCGGCGCGCACGTCATCAGCGTGCTCACCGAGCGGCGCAAGTTCGGGGGCAGCCTCGACGACCTGGCCGCGGTCCGCGCCAGGGTCGACATCCCGATCCTGCGCAAGGACTTCATCCTCACCTCCTACCAGCTCTGGGAGGCCCGCGCCTACGGCGCCGACCTGGCCCTGCTCATGGTCGTCTGCCTGGAGCAGGAGGCACTGGTGTCGCTCATCGAGCGGGCCGAGTCGATCGGGCTCACCCCGCTGGTCGAGGTGCACACCGAGGAGGAGCTGGAGCGGGCGATGGCCGCCGGCGCCCGGGTCATCGGGGTCAACGCGCGCAATCTGAAGACACTCGAGGTCGACCGCGATGTCTTCGCGAAGATCGCGCCGAAGATCCCCGATAATGTGATCAAGATTGCCGAGTCGGGCGTGCGCGGCCCGCACGACCTGCTCGCCTACGCGCGGGGCGGCGCCGACGCCGTCCTGGTGGGCGAGAGCCTGGTCACCGGCAACGACCCGCGCAAGGCAGTGGAGGCGTTGGTGACCGCCGGCGCTCATCCGTCGACGCGCCCCGACCACTCAGCAGAGGGATAGCAGTGGCAAACGAAGGCAGCATCCTGACCGCCGCCGACCTGGCCGGCGGCGCGGCGTACGCGGGCGACCCCGACGTGCACGGCAAGTTCGGCATCTTCGGCGGCCGGTACGTCCCTGAGGCGCTCATCCCGGCGCTCGACGAGGTCGCGGCCACCTACGAGAAGGCCAAGAACGACGCGGAGTTCCTGCGCGAGTTCGACCACCTGCTGCGCACGTACGCGGGCCGGCCCACCACGCTGACGGACGTGCCGCGCTTCAGCGAGCAGGCCGGCGGCGCGCGGATCGTCCTCAAGCGCGAGGACCTCACCCACACTGGCGCCCACAAGATCAACAACGTGCTGGGCCAGGCGCTGCTGACCAAGCGGCTGGGCAAGAAGCGGGTCATCGCCGAGACCGGCGCGGGCCAGCACGGCGTGGCCACCGCCACCGCCGCGGCCCTGCTCGGCCTGGAGTGCGTCATCTACATGGGCGCCGTCGACTGCGAGCGCCAGGCGCTCAACGTCGCCAGGATGAAGCTGCTCGGCGCCACCGTGGTGCCCGTCACCAACGGCTCCCAGACGCTGAAGGACGCCATCAACGAGGCCTTCCGCGACTGGGTGACCAACGTCGACACCACCCACTACCTGTTCGGCACCGTGGCGGGCCCGCACCCGTTCCCCGAGATCGTGCGCGACTTCGCGCGCATCATCGGCGTCGAGGCGCGCCGCCAGATGCTGGAGCTGACCGGCGAGCTGCCCGACGCGGTGTGCGCGGCGGTCGGCGGCGGCAGCAACGCCATCGGCATCTTCCACGCCTTCATCGGCGACCAGGACGTCCAGCTCCACGGCTACGAGGCCGCCGGCCACGGCCTGGAGAGCGGCGAGCACGCGCTCACGCTCACCGCCGGCTCGGTGGGCGTGCTGCACGGCTCGCGCACCTACGTCCTGCAGGACGACGAGGGCCAGACGATCGAGTCGCACTCGATCTCCGCCGGGCTCGACTACCCGGGTGTCGGCCCCGAGCACGCCTGGCTGAAGGACTCCGGCCGCGCCGTCTACCACGGCGTCACCGACGACCAGGCGATGGCCGCGTTCTCGCTGCTGGCCAGGACCGAGGGCATCATCCCGGCCATCGAGTCCTCCCACGCCCTGGCGGGCGCGCTGGAGCTGGGCCGCGAGCTCGGCCCCGAGGCGACGATCCTGGTCAACC
Source organism: Nonomuraea monospora (assembly GCF_039531895.1). NCBI lineage: Bacteria > Bacillati > Actinomycetota > Actinomycetes > Streptosporangiales > Streptosporangiaceae > Nonomuraea > Nonomuraea monospora. The sequence continues at coordinate 269,450 of NZ_BAAAQX010000005.1, read as the reverse complement.
TGTCCGGCCGCGGCGACAAGGACATGGGCACGGCGATGAAGTACTTCAACCTCTGAAACACCCCATGGATCGGGCGCTGCCTTCGCCTCACCGGCGCGGGGGATTCTGAGCGGGTACGCGGCAGGGCATCATGGGAAGACTCGGACCTTCGAAACGGACAGACATGACGACTCTTCAGACGGTTTTCGCCAAGGCGAAGGCGGACAACCGGGCCGCGCTCGTCGGCTACCTGCCCGCCGGCTTCCCGACCAAGGGCGGTGACGTCGCCGCCGCCGCGGCCCTGGTGGAGGCCGGCTGCGACGTCATCGAGATCGGCCTGCCCTACTCCGACCCGCTGATGGACGGCCCGACCATCCAGGACGCGGTGCACAGGTCGCTGACCAACGGCACCCGCATCGCCGACGTGATGCGCACGGTCGAGGGCGTCGCCGCCACCGGAGCCGCCACGCTCGTCATGACGTACTGGAACCCGATCGACAAGTACGGCGCCGACCGTTTCGCCCGCGACCTGGCCAACGCGGGCGGCGTCGGCACCATCACGCCCGACCTGACGCCCGAGGAGTCCGAGCCGTGGCGTGCGGCGTCCGAGTCGGCGGGCATCGACACGGTGTTCCTGGTCGCGCCCAGCTCCACCGAGGCGCGCATCAAGGCCGTCGTCGACTGCTGCACCGGTTTCGTGTACGCGGCCTCGCTCATGGGCGTCACCGGCGCCAGGGAGACCGTCAACGTCGCCGCCGAGGGCCTGGTCAAGCGCACCAAGGCGCACACCGACCTGCCGGTGTGCGTGGGCCTGGGCGTCGGCACCGGCGCGCAGGCCGCCGAGGTGGCGACCTACGCCGACGGTGTGATCGTCGGGTCGGCGTTCATCCGCCGCATCCTCGACGCGCCCGACGAGGCGGCCGGCCGCGAGTCCATCGGCACGCTGGCCCGCGACATGGCCAGGGGCGTGCGCCGCTGAGCCCGGCGAGTCCGACCTGAAAGCGCGGTTCCCCAACGGGGGGCCGCGCTTTACCGTCTATGTCAGACGGTCCCGAAAGGACGGGTCATGCGTCCCCTCTTGCTCGTGGCAGCCCTCACCCTCGCGGCCACCTACACACCCCCTGAGCAGGCGGCCGGGCAGGATCCGCCCACTCCCGCGCCTGCCCCCACCTACGAGCTGCCGTCGCCGGAGCCCCGGCCCACCGGCGCGCCGCCGCCTGCCCCCACCGCCCAGAACCTGCCGCCCACGCCCGCGCGGGTGGCGGAGCCGGTCGTGATCGCGTCGGCGGCCCTGCGCGTGGAGCTGGACCCGGCCTTCCCGCGCGTCCTCGGCTACACCGACCTGCCGAGCGGCGCCACGCTCGGCGGCAGCACCGGCGTGCCCGCCGTCGTGCTGAACGGCCGGCCGAGGCCCGCCGAGGCGCGGCTGACCGGCAACGACGGCGCGAAGGCCCGCTACCGGCTGGACGTCGGCGACGGCGTGACCCTGTCGGCGAGCATCGGGGTCGAGGGCAGGGTGACGACCTTCTCGATCGACGAGGTGCGCGACACCGACGCGTTCAGGGTCACCACCATCGACCTGCCCGGCCACGACCTGGTGTCCGTGTCGGGCGCGCAGCCGGGCGCGGCCACCGCGTTCACCCGCCTGGACCCGAACTCCACCCGCACCGCCGACGTCTTCGCCCGGGTCACCCAGGAGACGGCGGCGGAGGAGACGCCGGTCGGGGCGACGTACGCGATCGTGCACACCGACCGCCTGGCCGCCGCCGTCGAGACGAACTCCACCTACGACCAGCCCTCCGGCGCGACCGACAGGGACGCCGCCAGGCTCTGGCACCAGGCCAGGAAGGACCAGGACGGCACGATGCGGGTGGGCGTCTGGAGCGGCCAGTGGACCCACCGCGCCAGCGGCTCGCCGTTCACCGACGCGCGCCCGTGGGCGAAGGTCGTGGTCACGCCCGAGGCGAACGGCGACGGCACGCTCGACTGGCAGGACGGCGCGATCGCGTTCAGAAGCATCGCGACCAAGGCGCTGGGCGCGGACGAGACCAGGGACCGGGTGGTCACGCACATCCCGTTCAACTTCTCCAGCCAGGCCACGCACCCGTTCCTGCGCACGCTGGACGACGTCAAGCGCATCGCGCTGTCCACCGACGGGCTCGGCCAGCTCGCCCTGCTCAAGGGCTACCAGTCGGAGGGGCACGACTCCGCGCACCCCGACTACGGCGGCAACCACAACCGCCGCGCCGGCGGCCTCGAGGACCTGAACACGCTGCTCAGGACCGGCAGGGCGTGGAACGCCGCGTTCGGCGTGCACGTCAACGCCACCGAGGCCTACCCGGAGGCCAGGAGCTTCGACGAGCGGCTCGTCAACAAGGACGCCAAGGGCTGGAACTGGCTCGACCAGGCCTACCTCATCGACCAGCGCGGCGACCTGACCAGAGGCACGCTGGCCGATCGGTTCGCGCGGCTGCGCGCCGAGACGGACAGGAACCTCGCGGTGCTGTACGTGGACGTGTTCAGGCCCTTCGGCTGGGTCGCCGACCGCACCCTGGCCGAGCTGCGCGCGCAGGGCTGGCAGGTGACCACGGAGTGGTCGGACAAGCTGGAACGCTCGTCGCTGTGGTCACACTGGGCCAACGACCTCAACTACGGCGGCGTCACCAACAAGGGGCTCAACTCGCAGCTCATCCGCTTCATCCGCAACCACGAGAAGGACGTCTGGAACGCCCACCCGATCCTGGGCAACGCCCGCATCGTCGAGTTCGAGGGCTGGACGGCGGAGAACGACTTCACCGCGTTCTCCCGCAACATCTGGGAGCACAACCTGCCCGCCAAGTTCCTCCAGCAGCAGCGGATCCTCGACTGGAACGCCGACGAGATCGTGTTCACCGGCGGCGTGCGCGGCACGTACCGGGACGGCAGGCGAGAGCTGTTCGCCGGCGGGCGCAAGGTGCTCGACGGCGGCACGTACCTGCTGCCCTGGAAGGGCCGCCTCTACCACTACAACCCGGCGGGCGGCGAGACCACGTGGGCGGCCGACCGGGCGATGAGCGTGTACGAGCTCACCGACCAGGGCCGCGTCCCCGCGGGCACCGTCACCCCGTCGGGCGGGAAGATCACGCTGACGGCCAAGGCGGGCGTCCCTTACGTCCTGTACCCCGGCAGGGCGCCCCGGCAGGCCGACCCCGGCTGGGGGCAGGGGAGTGGCGTGCGCGATCCCGGCTTCAACGACGACCGGCTCGGCGGCTGGAGCGTCAGCGGGCCTGTGAGCGTGGAGCGCGACGCCCTGGGGCGGCGGGTGGCGCTGCTCGGGGCGGGCGCGCAGGCGCGGCTTGAGCAGCCGCTGCGGGGCCTGCGACCCGGCCGCACCTACACGGCGTCCGCGTTCGTCGAGGTCCAGCCGGGCGCGACGCGCGCGACCACGCTGGAGGCGGGCGGGCAGGCCGTGACCGTGCGGCGCTCCACCGCCAGGAACCACATCGCCTCCGACGAGAAGCACGACACCTTCTTCCAGCGGGTCAAGGTGACGTTCACCGCGGCGTCCCCGTCCACCCTGCTGCGGGTCACGGCCGCGGCGGCGGAGGGGGAGGTGCGGGTGGACGACGTGCGCGTCTTCGAGCGCGAGCCGGCCACTGACGTGGAGACGTTCGAGTCGGTGGAGCCGGGCTGGGGACCGTTCGTGAAGGGGGACGCGGGCGGGTCGTTCGACGCGCGCACCCACCTGGCCGAGCGGCACGAGCCGTACACGCAGGCCGGGTGGAACGGCAAGACGGTGGACGACGTGCTGAACGGCGACTGGTCGCTGAAGGCGCACGAGGAGCGGCAGGGCCTGATCTACCGGACGGTGCCGCAGACCGCGCTGTTCGAGCCGGGGCACGCCTACGAGGTGTCGTTCGCCTATCAGAACGCGCTGGCGGGCACCTACCAGTGGGTCACCGGCTACGACCAGGGCGGCGCGAGCGTGGAGACGCGCCGCACGCCCATCCCCGAGCAGCGCGGGACCGCCCGGTTCAGCGAGCGGGTCGTGGCCGGGTGCGGCGACGTGTGGGTGGGGCTGCGCTCGCTCCGGCCGGAGCTTGCCGGGGCCGACTTCGTCCTGGACGACTTCGCCGTCACCGACCTCGGGCCCGCGCCTGACGCGCAGGCGTGCGGGACACTGGAGGTGACGCCCGCCTCGCCGGCGTTCGAGCAAGGAGCCGTTAACGAGGTCACCGTCACGTTCACGAACCTCGAAGACGTGACGGCCGAGGACGTGGCGGTGCGGCTCGGCGTGCCCGAGGGCTGGACGGCGGAGGGCGACGGCGGCGGGCCCGTGCAGCCCGGCGGGCGACTGGCCACGACGTGGCGGGTCACGCCGCCCGCCGATGCGGCGTACGGCACGTACGAGCTGGCCGCCACCGTCACCTACACGGCGGGCGGCGCGGCCAGGACACTGACCGCCGCCGCCTCCGTGCGCACGCTGCCGCCGCCGCCCGCTGCCGACGCCTACGCCAGTGACCTGGAGTGGGTCAGCGCGGACAACGGCTGGGGCCCGGTGGAGCGTGACCGGTCCAACGGCGACACCGGGCCGTCGGACGGCGGGCCGATCGTCATCGGCGGGCAGGCGTACGCCAAGGGGCTGGGCACGCACGCGCCCGCCACGGTGCGTTTCCACCTCGGAGGGCGGTGTACGGCGTTCACGGCCTTCGTGGGTGTTGACGACGTGCAGGCGACGCGCGGGTCCGTGGAGTTCCGCGTGGTGGCCGACGGGGTGGAGAAGGCGCGCAGCCCGGTGCTGCGGGCGGCCGACGCGGCGTACGAGCTGAGCGCCGACCTGAACGGAGCCCGCCATGTGGACCTCGTCGCCGGCGACGGCGGGGACGGCATCGGCAACGACCACGCCGACTGGGGAGCGGCCCTGTTCCGCTGCGCCTGAGTGGCCTTGTGCGCGACCGCCTGCGCGGGAGTGGCCTTGTGGGTGCGCGACCTCCTGCGCGGGAGTGGCCTTGTGCGTGCGCGACCCCCTGCGCGTGAGTGGCCTTGTGCGGCAATCCTCCCAGCTCGCGTGCGGAAAACTCGCTTAGCTGACGCTTATCCGGCCCGTGATCCGATGGAAGCCCGGTACTGTGCGCATTCCGGCGCAGAGAAAGAGGAGAACGCTTGTGGCCGCGTCACTACCGTCACCTTGGGCGAGATCGGCGATACCCTGGGTGACGACCGTCGCCCGGGTGGTGCTGGGCGGGGTGCTGATCGCGGCGGGTGCGCTCAAGATCGGTAACCCGGCCGACTCCGTCGTGGCGGTCAAGGCCTACCAGTTGCTGCCTGAATCGATCGCCGTCGCGGTGGGCTACGCCCTGCCGATCCTGGAGATCGTGGTCGGCGTGCTGCTGGTCGTCGGTCTGCTGACCAGGGTGGCCGCGGTGATCGCCGCGCTGCTCATGTTCGCGTTCGTGTTCGGCATCGGCTGGGCGTGGGCGAAGGGCCTGCGGATCGACTGCGGCTGCTTCGGCGGCGGCGGCCAGCTCGGGGCAGGGCAGGAGCCGACCTACCTGCTCGACATCGTGCGCGACTTCGGCCTCGTGCTGCTCGGCGCGTGGGTCGCGCGTTTCCCGCCGGGCCGCTTCGCGCTCGACGGGGCCCTCGGGCTCGGGGGCGACACTCAGGAAGAGGACGAGGGGGACGACTGATGAGCAAGGGCGAGCGTACGAAGACGAAGTCGCAGTCGGCACGCGACAAGATCAAGGCCCAGCAGGCCGAGCAGCGAGCGCGGGAGAAGCGCCGCAAGACGGTGACCTACATCACCGCCGGCGCGGTCGCGGTGGCCGCGGTCGGGCTCGGCTGGTGGTACGCCGCCAGCATCTCCCGCTCCGAGGAGGCCTCCGGCGCCCTCGCCCCCGTCACCGTGCAGGCCGACGGCACCGCCGTGATGGCCCAGAGCGGCGTCACCGGGCCGGTGGTCGACATCTACGAGGACTTCCAGTGCCCGGCCTGCAAGGAGCTCGAGCGCGTCAGCGGCCAGACCTTCAAGAACCTCGCCGCCGAGGGCAAGGCCAAGGTCGTCTTCCACCCGATCACGATCTTCTCCCAGGAGCCGACCAAGTCCAACTCCGTGCGCGCCGCCAACGCCGCCCGGTGCGTCGCCGACGGCAAGCAGTGGCTCGCCTTCCACGACCTGCTCTTCGCCAACCAGCCCTCCGAGACCGAGGAGGGCTTCAAGGTCGACCAGCTCAAGCAGTGGGGCAAGGAGGCCGGGGTCACCTCGCCCGACTTCGACCAGTGCGTGACCTCGGGCAAGAACGCCGACGCGCACCTCGCGTACAGCAAGAAGATCAGCACCGAGCAGAAGCTCGACCACACGCCGACAGTGAAATTGAACGGCACAGAAATAGACAATCAGGTACTGTTCAGCCCGTCGCAACTGCGCGATGAGATTTCCGGGGCCGCCAAGTAGCCTCGCTTCCGCTACCCTCACCTGACATGCCCCTTGCCTCGATTCCCAGCCCTTCCCAAGGGGTCTGGTATCTCGGAATCATCCCGATCCGGGCTTATGCGCTATGCATCGTGCTCGGCGTCGTCGTCGCCGTCTGGCTGAGCGAGCGCCGCTGGCGCGCCCGCGGTGGCCAGCCGGGGACCATCATCGACATCGCGGTCCCCGCGGTCATCTTCGGCCTGATCGGCGGCCGGCTCTACCACGTCATCACCGACTGGCAGACCTACTTCGGCAGCCGTGCGATCAAGGAGCCCATCCAGGCCCTGTACATCTGGGAGGGCGGCCTCGGCATCTGGGGCGCGATCGCGCTCGGCGGCGTCGGCGTCTGGTGGGCCGCGCGCAGGCGCGGCCTGTCCATGACCGCGCTCGCCGACACGATCGCGCCGGGCATCGCCTTCGCGCAGGCCATCGGCCGCTGGGGCAACTGGTTCAACCAGGAGCTGTACGGCTCGCCGACCACGCTGCCGTGGGGCCTGGAGATCGACGTCGACCACGGCGGCGAGCCCGGCGTCCTCTACCACCCGACGTTCCTGTACGAGTCGCTGTGGGACGTCGGGCTCGGCTTCGCGCTCATCTACCTGGGCCGCCGCCTCGCGCTGCACCACGGGCGGCTGTTCGCGCTCTACGTCGCCGGCTACACGCTCGGCCGCTTCTGGATCGAGGGCCTGCGCATCGACCCGGTCGGCGGCGTGGACCACGCGGTCGAGTTCCTCGGGCTGCGGCTCAACCAGTGGACGTCGATCGTGCTGTTCATCGGCGCGGTGGTGTACTTCTGGGCGACCAGGAACAAGACGGGCGTGGAGATCGTCGTCCCGCCGTCGGCCCACTACGAGCCCGGCGCGGAATCCGCCGACCCGGCCGACTCCGGCGAGTCCGGCGAGTCCTCCGGGTCCTCCGGCGGCGACACGCCCGAGGGCGAGGCATCAGGAAAATCTGCCCCGGATCCGGACGCGCCCAAGGCCGAGGCTCCCGCCGATTCTGCTGATCCCACCGATCACGCCGATGCCGCCGATCCCGCCGAGGATCCCCAGGTCGGCGACCAAGCTGACCTTTCCGATGCCGAACCCGTGTCGAAGGAGAAGAACTCGCGATGAACGGTCGCGCGGAGATCCACCACCTACGTCGTGACGTCACCGGAGGCCGGTCACGGCCCCCGGTGTCCGGCGCGATGGACGGCCTGGTGTCGAGCTTCGCGCTCATCGCGGGTGCCGCGTCCGGTGCGGCGGGGCTGTGATGGCTCGGCGCAGAGGCCCGTCCGGTTCGGGCGGGCGGTCGAACGGCGACCGTTCAGGGCGTTCCCGGGGGGCCCAGCCGGGCGCTCCGGGGTCCCACGCCACCGACGGCCAGGGCTTTCCCGCCGCCGACGGCTTCCACACGCCCGGCACGGACGGGCGTGGGTTCCAGGCTCAGGGGCATGACGGCTGGTCGGCCACCGATTCTTCGGGTGGTCGGCGGGCTTCCGGCACCGACGCGGGCGGCTGGCCCGCGGCCGGTGGCCAGTCCGTGGGCGGCACGGACATCAGCGGGTGGCCTGTGGCGCGTGCCGGGAGCGATCACGGGGTGGGCGGCACCGACATCAACGGCTGGCCCGTGGCCGGTGGCGGCCATGCTGCCGGTGGTCACACTGCTGGCGGCGGTCACGCTGACGGTGGGCATGCCGGCGGTGGTGGTCACGCTGCCGGTGGGCATGCCGGCCCTGGTGGTTACGCTGCCGGTGGTGGTCACGTTAGCGGTGGGCACGCTGGCGGTGGCACGGACGGCGGTGGCTGGCCTGCTGCTGGTGCGCATGGCGGTGTGGCTGGTGCGCATGGTGGGCCTCCTGTGGCCGGTCCCCAGGGCGGTCACTCTGCGGCCAGTGTGCACGGTGGGCAGCCTGCGGCCGGTGCGCATGGCGGTCAGTTTGTGGCCGGTGCGCACGAGTCTGCGGCCGGCGTGCATGGTGGTGGTGGCGCTGGTGGTGGCGCTGGTGGTGGCCAGCCTGCGGGAGGCACGGACGGCGGTGGCTGGCATGCGTCCGGCGGTGGCCGGTCCGGGGCCGAGGGCGAGGGCGGCAGGAGGTCGTCCGGGAGCCGTAGCAGCCGGAGGGCGGCCCGCTCACGTGGCGGGCACTCCGCGGAGCCGGTCAGCGTCGACTGGCAGGCGGCGGGCACCGACAGCAGCGGCCGGGCGGGAGCGCGTGGCGCCGAGGCGGGCTGGCTGGAGGCGGACGCCGAGGGGGGCTGGCTGGCGGGAGACGCCGACGATGGCACCTGGCCGCCGAAGGACCTTCCCCACGTACGGTCGGCCAGAAAGGCCCAGCCCAGCGGCGGCCGATCGTCACACAGGGACGGCTTCAGCACCGACACTCCCCGCGGCACCGACGCGACCGCCCGGGCCGACGCGACCGGCTGGGCCGACGGAACCAGCCGGGCCGACGCATCCGGATGGCCCGGCGAACCCTCGCAGGGCGACACGTCCGGCAGAGGCCGTGGATCCCGCAGAGCCGACGCCGCCGCCCGCGACAACGGCGCGGGCAGGCGCGATGGCGCGGGGAGAGACAACGGCGCGGGAAGGGACAACGGCGCTGCGCACGATGGCGGCGAGTGGCTCGATGGCGCTGCACGGCGCGATGGCGGCGGGCGGCACGACGGCGCTGGGCGGCACGACGGCGCTGGGCAGCACGATGGTGTTGCGCGGCACGATGGCGGCGGGCGGCGAGACGGCGTTGCGCGGCGCGATGGTGGCGGGCGGGACGACGGTGCGGCACGGGACGACGGTGCGGGAAGGGGCGACGGCGCCGATCAGACGGCGTCAGCGTCCAGGAAGCGGCGCCGGACCCCACGCTCCGACTGGCAGCTCCCCCTGCTCACCGACTGGGGTTTCCGCCCGGAGCAGCAACGGCTGATGGTCATCATCGTCACGGTCGTGGCCGTGCTGGCAGGCGGGACGGGCCTGGTGGCGGCCATCGTCAACCTGGGCACGTACGCACCGGAACGCCAGGCGGGCGCCGCCGTGCTGGGCCCCGACGCGGCGGTGCCGCAGGTGTTTCATGGGTGGGGCTCGCCCAAGCTGTTCGACCCCCTCGCGGAGCGCACGAAGGACGCGAAGGCCCTGACCGAGAAGGAGGTCTTCAGCCAGAGCGAGCTCGCCGTCACCAAGAAGCTCAAGCTGAAGCTCGTCGCCAAGCAGCTCGACGCCGACTGCTCGGCCGCGCTGTGGGGCGGCACCCTCCTCGAACGGGTCTCGGCCGCGGGCTGCACCCAGGCCGCCCGGGGCCTGTACGCCAGCTCCGACGGCCGGTACGTCGGCCAGTACACGCTACTCAACCTCAAGGACGGCAAGTCGGCGGCCGAGCTGGTCGAGTCATTGAAGACCCTTTACCGTGGCGGCTGGGCGAACCCCCTCACCTCCACCAAGGCCTCCTTCCCCGGCGGCGGCTACTCGGAGGCGGGCGGCTACGCGCTGGGCCACTACGTCGGCATGGTGTGGCTCGGCAAGGTGGACGGCACGGAACCCACCACCAAGGACGACTTCGTCTCGCTCACGCTGGCGCTGCGCGGAGCGGAGAAGGCCGTCTACCGGCGCGTCGTCGCGATCACGGGATCGGCCTCCTGATGCCACGCGCCCGCACCGAGGCGACGCCCCCCGACGACCCCCGCCTCCGACCACCCCGGCTCCGGCCATACCGGCTCTGACCGTCCTGGCTCTGACCGTCCTGGCTCTGACCGTCCTGGCTCTGACCGTCCTGGCTCTGACCGTCCCGGCTCTGACCGCCCCGCCTCCGACGACGCCGCCTCCGGCACCCTGGCCGGCGACGCCTGGGACGAGGAGCGGGACGGACGCCCGAAGTTCCGCCTCCTCGCCATCGCCGCCGCCGTCGTCCTCGTGCTGGCGGCCGTCGGGGCGGGCGGATGGTGGTGGCTGGGACGCGAGCAGCCCCGCCCCGCCACCTTCCACGCCGAGCCCACGTCCGCCTTCTACTCCGCCATCGACGACCGCCGCGACGACGCCGCCCCGCTGACCCTCCAGGAGGTCTTCACCCAGGCCACCCGGACGCTGGGCACCATGAACCTGGCGGCGACCCGCGAGTTCACCGACTGCGACGAGGTGCTCTCGGGCGCCACGGCGTCGGGGTGCACGCAGGCGCTGCAGGCCACGTACCAGGGCGGGGGAGTGGCGGGTCAGTTCGTCATCTTCAACCTCGGGGACGGTCGGGCGGCCGACGCGCTGGTGGCGGCGCTGCGCACGGATGGGTTCGTGCGGCAGGACATCGCGTTCGACGCCGCGGGCAGCCGGGCGCAGGCGCGGGCCATGGGGCATTACGTGACGGTGAGCTGGGTGGGCGGCGCCGCGCCCGCCGAGGATGCCGCGCCCGCCGAGGATCTGGTCACGGCGCTGGTGGCCCTCGACGGGCTGGGCAAAGTGGTCCAGGGCCGCATCATCGCCGCCATCTGACCCGCTCCCGCTGGTCAGGCCCTGGCTCAGATGGTGGCGGTCAGGGACTTGACCGTGGTGGCGACCGCGTCCCGGAGGCCGGTCAGGCGGTGCAGGGGCGCGTCCAGCGGCGTCAGGTCGTCCGACCAGTCGGCCGCCTCCCGGATCAGGGTGCGGGCCTCGTTCTTGGTCAGCGTCGTTCCCTGCGCCCTGGCGAGCGCGATGAGGCCCTCCCGCCACGTGTTGGCCAGCTTGCCGTGCCCGTTGTCCAGGATCCTGCGCAGCACCACGTCCACGTCGCCCTCGGGTTGCGGCAGGCGTACGACGTCCAGCACGCCCTCGCGCGCCTCCGCCACCGCGTAGACGGCCGACAGGGCGGCGGGCAGGCGCGACGGGAGCCCCGGGCCTGTGACGCGGAGTTGGGTGGCGCGGGAGGCGAGCAGGAGGCGGGGGAGTGCGGCCTCCAGGCCTGCCGGGACGGCCACCGCCACCCGGGACGGGGCGGCGGCGTAGGGCTTGGCGAGCCAGGTCGAGAGCTTGACCCTGGGCTGGGTGAAGGATTTGGGCCAGTCGCCCACGAGTAGCTCAGCCTCAAATCCGGCTAGCACCTCCACCACAGGACCCGCCACCCCGGCGCCCGCTCCCGCGCCCGCTTGCGTGCCCGCCGTTTCGGTGCCCGTCGCGCTGTCCGCCGGTGTGCCCGCCGTCCGATCGCCCGCCGTCTGGGTGCTCGCCGGTGTGCCTGCCGCCCGGGGGCCCGTCGTCTCGGTGCCCGCCGCGCTGCCCGCTTGCGTGGCCGCCGTCTTGGCGCCCGTCGCAGGGCCCGGCGCAGAGTTCGCCGCAGGCCCCGTCGCAGGGGTCGCGCCGAGCGCGCTTTCCACCGCCTGCGGCCCCTGGGTGTAGATGGCCGTGGCCTGGCGGCTCAGCCGCGACTGCACGGCCGGCCGGGTCTTGCTGGTTGGCCGCAGGATGTAGAGATCGGCGGCAGACCCGATGGCCTCAGCCCCGAAGTACCGATTGAAGTCCGGATAAATCGCTTCGTAGGCAAGGTTGAGCTCGGACAACTCCTGCTGCACCTTGAACGCCAGCAACGGCGTACGCTCACTGGCCCCGTACGCCAGCAGCACCCGCCCCCCCTCCTTCAGCCCCTCAAGGGCGCGCGCCACGAACAGCCCCGTGCCCTCAGGCGTGTAGGGCGGGTCGGTGAGGGCGAGGTCGTGGTCGCGGGCCGAGGCGGGCAGGCCGAGGCGCAGGTCGGCCCAGCGGGTGCGGACGCCGAGCCGCTGCTCGTCGAGGTAGGCCAGGATGCGCTCGTCCACGTCGACGACGGTCACGTCGGTCGCGGGGTGGACGAGTTTGACCGCCAGCGACGTCAGGTCGTGGTCGCCCACGCACAGCAGGCGCGAGCCGGGCAGCCAGAAGCGGGCTCCCAGCAGCAGCGCTCTGCGCAGCACGGTCTCGGGCGTGGCAGAGACGTGGTCGAGGACGTGGCGGGCGCGCGGCGCCTTGGCGATGAGCGTGGTGAGGCGGTCGAGGGCGGGGCCGTAGTGGGGCAGGAGGTGGGCGACCGGGTTTTCAGGGGGTGGGGCGACGGCGATGAGGTCCTGGTAGGCGGGGGTGCTGGTGAGGGGGACGCGGAAGCGGTCGCCGTCGCGTTCCAGCGGCAGCTCGCGCAGCAGGGCCTCGATGGTGCGCCGGGACGTGGCCGTATCCCTGACCAGTTCCGGCAACGTCCACCATTGGCCGTCGCACAGCAGGCTCAGGGCGTGCCTCAGCCGCCTGCTGTCGGCCCCCGCCTCGGTGAGCAGGCGCTCGACCCCGTCACGCTCCATGGCCCAAACCCTATCGGCTCGCGGGGACTCGCTCCCTCTGGCGGAAATCGCAGCGTGGATCGGGAATTTCGGTGGCCACGCCCAGGGTTTGGGATAGGGAGTTCGGATGTCGAGATGGGCGCAAAAGTTCGTAATGCGGACGCGGCGGGCACCATTCCGGCAGGGTGAGGTAATCTCTACCCACGATATGCAGCAGGGCCAACGTCGTCCCCGCCTGTAGAGCAGTTCTAGACAGACGAAGACGACGGGAGGGATTCAATGCCTGCTGCCCACCTCGGGTTCCCCGAGCCCCAGGGCCTGTACCACCCCGCCAACGAGCACGATGCCTGCGGTGTCGCCATGGTTGCCGACGTCGCCGGGCGCCGTGGTCACGGCATCGTGGTCAAGGCGCTGACGGCGCTGTGCAATCTTGATCACCGGGGGGCCAAGGGTAGCGAGCCGGACACCGGCGACGGAGCCGGGATCCTGACGCAGATCCCCGATGGGTTCTACCGGGCTGTCGTGCCGTTCACGCTGCCCGAGGCCGGTGCGTACGCCGCCGGCATCGCCTTCCTGCCGTTCGACGCCGAGGCCAGGAGCGTCGCGACGCGCCTGATCGAGGAGATCGCGGCCGAGGAGGGCCTGACCGTGCTCGGCTGGCGCGAGACGCCGGTCGACCGGGAGCTGCCGGGGCCGAGCGCCCGGGCGGTCATGCCGCACTTCGCCCAGCTCTTCGTGTCCGACCCGGAGGGCCGCACGGGGCTGGAGCTGGACCGGCTCGCGTTCTGCCTGCGCAAGCGGGCCGAGCACGAGGCCGACGTGTACTTCCCCTCGCTGTCGTCCAGGACGATCGTCTACAAGGGCATGCTCACGCCCGACCAGGTCGAGCCGTTCTTCCCCGACCTGAGCGACGAGCGTTACGAGACCGCGATCGCGCTGGTGCACTCGCGCTTCTCCACCAACACGTTCCCGAGCTGGCCGCTGGCTCACCCGTACCGTTACATCGCCCACAACGGCGAGATCAACACGGTCAAGGGCAACCGCAACTGGATGCGGGCCCGCGAGGCGATGCTGGCCTCCGCCCACATCCCGGGCGATATTTCGCGACTTTTCCCCATCTGTGACCCGGACGGCAGCGACACCGCCAGCTTCGACGAGGCCCTGGAGCTGCTGCACATCGGCGGCCGGAGCCTGCCGCACGCCGTCCTCATGATGATCCCCGAGGCGTGGGAGAACCACACCGAGATGGACCCGGCGCGCCGGGCCTTCTACGAGTTCCACTCCACGATGATGGAGGCCTGGGACGGCCCCGCCTCGATCACCTTCACCGACGGCACCCTGGCCGGCGCCGTGCTCGACCGCAACGGCCTGCGCCCCGGGCGCTTCTGGGTGACCGCCGACGGCCTGGTCGTGCTCGCCTCCGAGGCCGGCGTGCTGGACATCAAGCCCGAGGACGTGGTCCGCAAGGGCCGCCTGCAGCCGGGCCGCATGTTCCTCATCGACACCGCCCGCGGCAAGATCATCGAGGACGACGAGATCAAGGCCGAGCTCGCCGCCGAGCTGCCGTACAACGACTGGCTGCACGCCGGCCTCGTCCGCTTCGAGGAGCTGCCGACCCGCCGGCGGGAGATCCCCACCCACGAGGCGCTCGTCAAGCGGCAGCAGACCTTCGGCTACACCGAGGAAGAGCTGCGCATCATCCTGTCGCCGATGGCCAAGACCGGCCAGGAGCCGATCGGCTCGATGGGCACCGACACGCCCGTCGCGGTGCTGAGCGAGAAGCCGCGCCTGCTGTTCGACTACTTCACGCAACTGTTCGCGCAGGTCACCAACCCGCCGCTGGACGCCATCCGCGAGGAGCTGGTCACCTCTCTGGCCAGCACCATCGGGCCGGAGGGCAACCTGCTGGACCCGGGGCCCAGCTCCTGCCGCCAGCTCGTGCTGCCCTACCCGGTGATCGACAACGACGAGCTCGCCAAGATCATCCACATCAACGACGAGCACGACCTGCCGGGCTTCCACCCGTACGTCATCAGCGGCCTGTTCGAGGTCGCCGGCGGCGGCGAGGCGCTGCTGCGCCGCCTGGAGGAGATCAGGACCGAGGCGTCCAAGGCGATCGCCGACGGCGCGCGCATCATCGTGCTGTCCGACCGCGGCTCCTCCGACGCGCTCGCGCCGATCCCGGCGCTGCTGCTCACCGGCGCGGTGCACCACCACCTGATCCAGGAGAAGACCCGCACCAAGATCGGCCTGGTCATCGAGACGGCCGAGGCCCGCGAGTGCCACCACATGGCGCTGCTGATCGGCTACGGCGCGGGGGCGATCAACCCGTACCTGGCGATCGAGACGATCGAGGACCTGGTCGACACCGGCGTCCTCCAGCTCGACAAGCGCAAGGCCGTGCGCAACCTGATCAAGGCGTACGGCAAGGGCGTCATCAAGGTCATGTCCAAGATGGGCGTGTCCACGGTGGCCTCCTACACCGGCTCGCAGATCTTCGAGGCGCTGGGCCTGAGCCAGGAGGTCATCGACTCCTGCTTCATCGGCACCACCTCCCGCCTCGGCGGCGTCGGCTTCGACGTGCTGGCCGAGGAGGTCGCGCAGCGGCACCGCCACGCCTACCCGCGCGCGGAGAACCCCCACCGCAGGCTCCAGGTCGGCGGCGAGTACCAGTGGCGGCGCGAGGGCGAGCCGCACCTGTTCAACCCCGAGACCGTCTTCAAGCTGCAGCACGCCACCAGGACCCGCCGCTACGAGATCTTCAAGGAGTACACGAACCTCGTGGACTCCCAGTCGGAGCGGCTGATGACCCTGCGCGGCCTGTTCAAGCTGCGCAAGGGCGAGCCGATCCCGATCGACGAGGTCGAGCCCGTCGAGAGCATCGTCAAGCGGTTCTCCACCGGCGCGATGTCGTACGGCTCCATCTCGATGGAGGCGCACGAGACGCTCGCCATCGCGATGAACCGGCTCGGCGGCAAGTCCAACACCGGCGAGGGCGGCGAGGACCCCGAGCGCCTGTACGACCCGGCCCGCCGGTCGGCGATCAAGCAGGTGGCCTCCGGCCGGTTCGGCGTCACCTCCGAGTACCTGGTCAACGCCGACGACCTGCAGATCAAGATGGCCCAGGGCGCCAAGCCCGGCGAGGGCGGCCAGCTCCCCGGCCACAAGGTCTACCCGTGGGTCGCCAAGACCCGGCACTCCACGCCCGGCGTCGGCCTCATCTCGCCGCCGCCGCACCACGACATCTACTCGATCGAGGACCTGGCCCAGCTCATCCACGACCTGAAGAACTCCAACCCGGAGTCCAGGGTCCACGTGAAGCTGGTCGCCGAGGTCGGTGTCGGCACGGTCGCGGCAGGCGTGTCCAAGGCGCACGCCGACGTGGTGCTCATCTCCGGGCACGACGGCGGCACCGGCGCCTCGCCGCTGACGTCGCTCAAGCACGCGGGCGCCCCCTGGGAGCTCGGCCTGGCCGAGACCCAGCAGACGCTGCTGCTGAACGACCTGCGCGACCGCATCGTCGTCCAGGTGGACGGCCAGCTCAAGACCGGCCGCGACGTCGTCATCGCCGCGCTGCTGGGCGCCGAGGAGTACGGCTTCGCCACCGCTCCGCTGGTCGTCTCCGGCTGCGTGATGATGCGCGTCTGCCACCTCGACACCTGCCCGGTGGGCGTCGCCACGCAGAACCCCGAGCTGCGCAAGCGCTTCACCGGCAAGCCCGAGTTCGTGGTCAACTTCTTCGAGTTCATCGCCGAGGAGATCCGCGAGTACCTCGCCGAGCTGGGCTTCCGCTCGCTCGACGAGGCCATCGGGCACGTCGAGATGCTCGACATGACGGCGGCCGAGAACCACTGGAAGGCCAGCGGCCTCGACCTGTCGCCGATCCTGCACCAGCCGGAGCTGCCCGCGGGCACCCCGCTGCGCCGCACGGTCGAGCAGGACCACGGGCTGCAGCACGCGCTGGACAACACGCTCATCCAGCTCGCCGAGGGCGCCATCAACGGCGGCACCCCGGTCACGCTGGAGCTGCCCATCCGCAACGTGAACCGCACGGTCGGCACCATGCTCGGCTACCAGGTCACCAAGCGGTACGGCGGCAAGGGCCTGCCCGACAACACGATCGACATCTCGTTCACCGGCTCGGCGGGCAACTCGTTCGGCGCGTTCGTGCCGCGCGGGATCACGCTGCGGCTGACCGGCGACGCCAACGACTACCTCGGCAAGGGCCTGTCCGGCGGGTGGGTCACCGTCCGGCCGCACGACGAGGCCCCGCTCGACGGCCACATCATCGCCGGCAACGTCGCCCTGTACGGCGCCACGTCCGGCGAGGTGTTCGTCAGGGGCGTCGTGGGCGAGCGGTTCTGCGTGCGCAACTCCGGCGCCACCGCGGTCGTCGAGGGCGTGGGCGACCACGGCTGCGAGTACATGACCGGTGGCAAGGTCGTGGTGCTCGGCCAGACCGGGCGCAACTTCGCGGCCGGCATGTCGGGCGGCATCGCGTACCTGCTGGACCTCAAGCCCGAGCGGGTCAACCGCGAGATGGTCGCCATCGAGGCGCTCACCGAGCAGGACGCCGAGTTCCTCAAGGAGACCGTCGAGAAGCACTTCGCGGAGACCGGCTCGCCGGTCGCCAAGGCGCTGCTCGCCGACTGGGACGCGGCGCTCGGCCGGTTCGGCAAGATCATGCCGACCGACTACAAGAGGGTGCTGGAGGCCGCCGAGGCCGCCCGCATCGAAGGCAGGGACATCGACGAGGCCGTCATGGCGGCCGCGGTCAAGGGCTAAGGGAGGCGTACCGAATGGCTGACCCGAAGGGTTTTCTCACGCACGACCGGGAGCTGCCGGCGCGCCGCCCCGTGGACGTCCGCATCAGCGACTGGCGCGAGGTCTACCAGGACTTCTCCCAGGAGAAGCTGACCAAGCAGGCGGCCCGGTGCATGGACTGCGGCATCCCGTTCTGCCACAACGGCTGCCCGCTGGGCAACCTCATCCCGGAGTGGAACGACCTGGTCTTCCGCACCGACTGGCGCGAGGCGATCGAGCGGCTGCACGCCACCAACAACTTCCCGGAGTTCACCGGCAGGCTCTGCCCGGCTCCGTGTGAGGCGGCGTGCGTGCTCGGCATCAACTCCGACCCGGTGGCGATCAAGCGGGTCGAGGTCGAGATCATCGACCGGGCGTTCGCCGAGGGCTGGGTCACCCCGCAGCCCCCGGCCGTCAAGACCGGCAAGAGGGTCGCGGTCGTCGGCTCGGGCCCCGCGGGGCTCGCCGCCGCCCAGCAGCTCACCCGCGCCGGGCACGACGTGGTCGTGTTCGAGCGGGCCGACCGCGTCGGCGGGCTGCTGCGCTACGGCATCCCCGAGTTCAAGATGGAGAAGCGGCACATCGAGCGCCGCCTGGAGCAGATGCGGGCCGAGGGCACCGAGTTCCGCACCGGCGTGAACGTCGGCGTCGACATCACGGCCGCCGAGCTGCGCGAGCAGTTCGACGCGGTGGTGCTGTCCGGCGGCGCCACCCAGTGGCGCGACCTGCCGGTGACCGGGCGCGAGCTCAAGGGCGTCTACCAGGCGATGGAGTACCTGCCGCTGTCCAACAAGGTCCAGGAGGGCGACTACGCGGTCTCGCCCATCTCGGCCGAGGGCAAGCACGTGGTCGTGATCGGCGGCGGCGACACCGGCGCCGACTGCATCGGCACTGCGATCCGGCAGGGCGCCGCTTCCGTCACCCAGCTCGAGATCATGCCGCAGCCGCCCAGGGCCAGGCCCGGCAGCCAGCCGTGGCCGACGTTCCCCATCCTGTTCAAGATGGAGAGCGCCCACGAGGAGCTGGCGGACGGCGGCGGCCAGCGCGTGTACGCGGTGTCCACCACCGAGTTCGTCGGCGACGCCGACGGCAACGTGCGGGCGCTGCGGCTGGTCGAGGTCGAGGGGCCGCAGAACGGGTTCAAGCCGATCCCGGGCACCGAGCGGGAGATCCCGGCCGACCTGGTCACGCTGTCCATGGGCTTCGTCGGGCCGGAGAAGGGCTCGCTGCTGCAGGACCTGGCGGAGGCGGCCGGCGACGGCTTCTACGACGCCAGGGGGAACGTGGCGCGCGACAAGACGTACATGTCCAAGGTGGACGGCGTGTTCGTGGCGGGCGACATGGGGCGCGGGCAGTCGCTCATCGTGTGGGCGATCGCCGAGGGCCGCGCCGCCGCCAGCGGCGTGGACCGCTTCCTGACCGGGGAGACGGCGCTGCCGTATCCGATTCTTCCCACTGCTCGTCCGCTCGTCTGATGCGCTGAACGGCCCGGTCCTTTGTGACCGGGCCGTTTCGCTTTTTCATTCGTTACGGCAAGCCGACGTCACCGCCACCCGCCGCACGGGGCTGAGGGCCTCCAGGAAGACGCCCGCTGAGCCCGCACGTGGCGGGCCGCCGCTACGCGCGCATGGTTGACCGTCCGCGTGGTCAGGCCGCACAGGTTCGCGCGATGGCGTCCAGCACCCGTTGCGAGTCGGCGTCGGCGGCCCGGTAGATGATCAAGCGCTGGCCCGGGGCCTGCAACGGCGCCAGCACCTCGTACTCCACCGTCAGCGGCCCCTCCGCGGCGTGCCGCAGCCGCTTGCGCCCCCTGGCGTTGACCCGCACGTCCCGCATGGCCCACAGCCGGGCGAACTCCTCGCTCCCGGAGGTCAGCTCCTCGACCAGGTCCGCGAGGCCCTTGTCGCCGGGATGAGCGGCCCAGGAGGCGCGCAGGTCGGCGATGCCCTCGCGCATCGTGCGCTCCCTGTCGCGGAAGAAGCCGTCGAGGCCGGGGTGGAGCATGCACAGCCACAGGCTGTTGCGCTGCCTGGGCGGCAGCGTGCCGAAGTCGAGCATCAGCCCGGCCATCTCCGGGTTCCAGGCGATGATGTCGAAGCGGTGGTTGACCACCATGGCGGGCAGCGGCGACAAATCCAGGACCAGCCGGGACAGCGGCCCGGCCTCGTCGCCGGCGGGCCCTTCGCGCTCGGGCCTGCTGACCGGCCGCTGCCGGGCCAGGTCGAACAGGTAGAGCCGCTCGTCCTCGCTCAGCCGCAGCGCCCCGGCCAGCGCCTCCAGCACCTCGGGGGAGGGGCGCAGGCCGCGCCCCTGCTCCAGCCGGATCACGTAGTCGACGCTGACTCCGGCCAGCTCGGCGACCTCTTCCCTGCGCAGCCCCGGCGTGCGGCGGTGGGCGCGGCGGGGCGGCAGCTCGACGTCACCGGGACGCAGGCGCTCGCGGCGCGTCCGCAGGAAGGCGGCGAGCTCGCGGGTCGGGTCGACGGTGCTCATCGCCTCGATTTTACGATCCTGGGAAGGCCGGTCCCAGGAAGGGCCTTCCCTTACCCATCGCTCGCGGCCCGAGCAGGCTGGGGAGCATGACGACTCTTGACACCTACCGCTTGCTGGGCCGTTCCGGGCTGCGGGTCTCGCCGCTGGCGCTGGGCACGATGACGTTCGGGACCGACTGGGGCTGGGGCTCCGACCGGGACGAGTCGCGCCGCGTCTTCGAGGCGTACGTCGAGCGCGGCGGCAACTTCGTCGACACCGCCAACCAGTACACCGACGGCACGTCCGAGGCGCTGGTCGGCGAGTTCGCGGCGGGGCGGCGCGAGCAGCTCGTGCTGGCCACCAAGTACAGCGCGACCAGGCGCCCCCGCGACCCGAACGCGGGCGGCAACCACCGCAAGAGCATGGTGCAGTCGGTGGAGGCCAGCCTGCGCCGCCTGCGCACCGACCGCCTCGACCTGCTCTACTTGCACGCCTGGGACTTCACCACCCCCGTGGAGGAGATCCTGCGCGGCCTGGACGACCTCGTCAGGGCAGGCAAGGTGCTCTACGTGGGCATCTCCGACACGCCCGCCTGGCAGGTCTCCCGCATGCAGGCCATCGCCGACCTGCGGGGCTGGTCGCCGCTGATCGCCCTGCAGATCGAGTACAGCCTGATCGAGCGGACGGGGGAGCGCGACCTGATCCCCATGGCGCGCGAGATGGGCCTCGGCGTCATCCCGTGGTCGCCGCTGGGCAGCGGCGTGCTCACCGGCAAGTACACCCGTGCCGACCTGGCGCACGAGATCTCCGCAGACCCGTCGGGCTCGCGCAAGAACGTGGCGGTGGCCAACGGCTCGCTGACCGAGCGCACGCTCGGCGTCGCCGACGCGGTCAAGCGGGTCGCGGGGGAGGTGGGCGCGACGCCGTCGCAGGTGGCGCTGGCCTGGGCGCTGCTGGAGCCGGGCGTGACGGCGCCCATCGTGGGGGCGCGGACGCTGGCGCAGCTCCAGGACAACCTGGGGGCGCTGGACGTGCGGCTCACCGGCGAGCAGCGCGCCACGCTCGACGAGGTCAGCCGGGTGGAGCTGGGGTTCCCGCACGAGTTCCTGCGGCGGCCGATGCCGCGCAGCGTGATCATGGGCGAGGTCACGCTCGAACACACCCGCTGATCACCGGCGAGGGACGAAGCGGGCCTTTCTTGAGGTGGGCCCGCTTCGCCTGGGGGTCCACTTCGTCGCCAATCGACCGAAATTTCACCACTAAGTTGCATCAGGGGATTCCTGTCGGGAAGATTCAGGTTCTGCGGCAAGTCGGCGGATGGGGGAACAATGCGGCGGGTCGCCTCGAGCTTGACGGCGCTGGCCGCCGTGGTCGCGCTCGGCGCCTGCACGCCGTCCGCGTCCCGCGAGCCCGCCACGCCACGGGCCGAGTTCCTGGTCTTCTACGACCTCGGCAAGCAGCGGCAGGCCGAGGCCGCCGTGGAGCGCGCCGGCGGCACCGCGGTCTCCGCCGACACCAAGCTCGGCTACCTCATGGCCGCCGGGCAGGGCAGCGGGTTCGAGGAGGCCGTGGGCGCGGACCCGTCCGTCGTGGGCGTCTCCCCGGACCGCCGCATCGGCTACGCCACCTCCCGCCCCGCCCGTACCGGACAGAACACCTCAGCCCGCGCGGCCGGGTTCCCCGACGAGAAGTCCTTCACCAAGACCAGAGGCGAGCCGCTGGCGGGCCGCCAGTGGGACATGCGCATGATCGGCGCCGACCGCGCCAACGCCAAGGCCCCCGGCACCAAGCAGGTCCTCGTCGGCGTCATCGACACCGGCGTGGACGGCAAGCACCCCGACCTCGCCCCCAACTTCAACCGCGAGCTCAGCCGTAACTTCGTCACCGACAAGCCCAAGGACGAGTACGGCGAGACGCTCGACGGCCCCTGCGAGGCGTCCGGCTGCAAGGACGCCGTGGACGTGGACGACGACGGCCACGGCACCCACGTGGCCAGCACCATCGCCTCCCCGGTGAACGGCCTGGGCATCGCAGGCGTCGCGCCCGGCGTGCAGATCGTGAACCTCAGGGCCGGCCAGGACTCCGGCTTCTTCTTCCTCAAGCCCAGCCTCGACGCCCTCACCTACGCCGGCGACATCGGCGTGGACGTGGTCAACATGAGCTACTTCGTCGACCCCTGGCTGTTCAACTGCGCGAACAACAAATCCGACACCAACAAGCAGCAGCTCGAACAGCGGGCCATCATCACCGGCATGCAGCGCGCCATCGACTACGCCCGCCAGCGCGGCGTCACGCTGATCTCCGCGCTCGGCAACGGCTCCACCGACCTCGGCGACCCCAAGGTGGACAAGCAGAGCCCCGGATACCCGAAGGGCGACGAGAAGGAACGCCAGGTCGACAACTCCTGCCTCAACGTGCCCGCCGAGTCCAACGGCGTCATCTCCGTCTCCGCGCTCGGCCCGTCCGGGCGCAAGGCCGTCTACAGCGACTACGGCGACGAGCAGACCGACGTGTCCGCGCCCGGCGGCGACGTCCTCGACGGGCAGGGCACCCAGGCCACCCGGTCGATCCTGGCCGCCGCGCCCGAGCACGTGCTGCGCGCCTCAGGACGCATCGACGCCAAGGGCGAGCCCAAGGGCGCTGACGTCGTCAAGGACTGCACCGGCGGCACCTGCGCCTACTACCAGTACCTCGAAGGCACCTCGATGGCCTCGCCGCACGCCGCCGGCGTCGCCGCGATCCTCGTCAGCCGCTTCGGCAAGCCCGGCAAGGGCGGGCTCGAACTCGCCCCGGCCACGACGGAGCAGCTCCTGTACAAGACGGCCACGCAGAAGGCGTGCCCCACGCCGCGCCAGTACGTGTACAAGGTCTTCGGGCAGACCGAGACGCACGACTGCGAAGGCGGCACATCGGACAACGGATTCTACGGCCACGGGATCGTGGACGCCTGGAAGGCGGCTACCGTCGAACCATGACGTACCGCCTCCTCGCCGACGCGGCGATGGTGGTCCACTTCGTCTTTCTGCTCTACATGGCCGTGGGCGGGTTCCTCGCGTGGCGCTGGAGGCGTACGATCTGGGCGCACCTCGCCGTCGCCGCCTGGGGCCTGCTCTCGGTCGCGACCGGCGTCGAATGCCCCCTCACCCTCGCCGAGGACTGGGCGCGCCACCACGCGGGCCAGGAGGGGCTACCCGCAAGCGGCTTCATCGACCACTACATCGAAGGCGTGATCTACCCGGAGGAGTACACGAACTTGGCGCGACTCGGGGTCGCCGTTCTCGTTCTGTTCTCCTACGTCGGGTACGTTCTCCGTCGTCAGTGACTGCCAAGTGGTCTGTACCAATTAAGGTAGGACTCGTGACTCGTCGCGCGAAAATCGTCTGCACTCTAGGCCCCGCCACTTCTTCCAAGGAACGACTCCGCGAGCTGATCGCCGCGGGCATGGACGTGGCACGGTTCAACCTCAGCCATGGCAATCATGACCTGCACAGAGAGGTTTACGACCGGGTCAAGGAGGTGGCGGCCGACCTCGGCCGCGGTGTAGGCGTGCTCGCCGACCTGCAGGGCCCCAAGATCCGTGTCGGCACGTTCGAGGAAGGCCCCGTCAGGCTGGGCTTCGGCGACGTCTTCACCATCACCACCGAAGACGTGCCGGGCGACCGCGAGCAGGTCTCCACCACCTACAAGGGTCTGCCGAAGGACGTCCGTCCCGGTGACACGATCCTCGTCGACGACGGCCGCCTCGTCCTGGAGGCCACCCGCGTCGACGGCGAGCGGATCACCACCCGGGTCGTCATCGGCGGCATGATCTCCGACAACAAGGGCCTCAACCTGCCGGGCGTCAACGTCAGCGCCCCCGCGCTCACCGACAAGGACGAGGCCGACCTGCGCTGGGCGCTGCGCACCGGCTTCGACATGATCGCCCTGTCCTTCGTCCGCCGCCCGTCCGACGCCGACGTGGTGCGCAACATCATGGAGCAGGAGGCCGTCCGCCTCCCGCTGCTCGCCAAGATCGAGAAGCCGCAGGCCGTCGACCGCCTGCCCGACATCGTCGAGGCCTTCGACGGCATCATGGTCGCCCGCGGCGACCTCGGCGTCGAGCTGCCCCTGGAGCAGGTCCCGATCGTGCAGCGGCGCATCATCGAGCTGTGCCGCGAGAAGGCCCGCCCGGTCATCGTCGCCACCCAGATGCTCGACTCCATGATGAACGCCCCGCGCCCCACCCGCGCCGAAGCCTCCGACGTGGCCTACGCGGTCATGGACGGCGCCGACGCGGTCATGCTCTCCGGCGAGACCTCGGTCGGCAACTACCCGATCGAATCCGTCTCCACGATGGACCGCATCGCCTGCGCCGCCGAGAAGTCCTCCCTGCACGCCACCCACACCCTGGAGCGCATGCCGGAGACCACCGGCGGCGCCATCGCCCGCGCCGCCGCCGAAGTGGGCGCCATCGTGGGTGCCAAGGCTCTGGTGGCCTTCACCATGTCGGGAGAGACGGCGCGGCGGCTGGCCCGCTACCGCTCCCCGATCCCGCTGCTCGCCTTCACCTCCGCGCCGCACGTGCGGGGTCAGCTCTCCCTGACGTGGGGGGTGGAGACGTTCCACGTGCCGTTCGTGCACCACACCGATGACATGGTGCGGCAGGTGGAGGCGTCCCTGCTGTCCTTGGGGCGGCTGGAGAAGGGTGACAAGGTGGTCATCGTGGCCGGCTCCCCTCCCGGCACCCCGGGCTCCACCAACGCCCTCCGCGTCCACACCATCGGATCCGCCGTCTCCCACGCGCACTGACCTTTTCGCCGCGCACCGTTTTCGCCGCGCACCGTTTTCGTTGCGCACTGATTTTTTCGTTGCGCGCCGCTGCCGTTTTTTCGTTACGCGCTGCCGTGGCCTGCCACCCGCCGCACTTCGGCGGGTGGCCCTCCATGTCACGGCCTCTGACCCTTCACCGGCCGGCCGCCGTTACGCGAGCCCAAGTGGGCCGTCAGCGTGGTCGAACGCCGGACATCCCCTCGGTCCCGCCCCTCACCGCCTCTCGCGCGCGGCCGTAGCTTCGGGGTCCACCCCTCACCTCACCGCCAGAAACACCGATGGGGCAGCGTTCCGTACGCTGCCCCATCGCCGCCCGTTTCGCCCTTGACGGGGGCGGTCAGTCGTTGGCGTGCAGGGCCGCGTTGAGCTCGATGCCGCCACCCTTGCGCGGCAACGCCTCCACAGCCCCCGACTGCGAGTTGCGCCGCAGCAGAATGCCGTCCGACCCCGACAGCTCGGCCGCCTTGACGACCGTGCCGTCCGGCAGCGTGACCCGGGTGCCCGCCGTGACGTACAGGCCCGCCTCCACCACGCAGTCGTCGCCCAGCGAGATGCCCACGCCCGAGTTGGCGCCCAGCAGGCAGCGCTCGCCGATCGAGATGACCTGCTTGCCGCCGCCCGACAGCGTCCCCATGATCGAGGCGCCGCCGCCCACGTCGGAGCCGTCACCGACGACCACGCCGGCCGAGATCCGGCCCTCGACCATCGAGCTGCCGAGCGTGCCGGCGTTGAAGTTCACGAAGCCCTCGTGCATGACCGTCGTGCCGCTGGCCAGGTGCGCGCCGAGCCGCACCCGGTCGGCGTCGGCGATCCGCACCCCCGAGGGCAGGACGTAGTCCACCATCCGCGGGAACTTGTCCACCCCGTACACCGCCACCGCGCCCCTGGCCCGCAACCGCAGCCGCGTGCGCTCGAAGTCCGGCACGGGGCAGGGGCCGTGGTTCGTCCACACCACGTTGGCCAGATGGCCGAAAATGCCGTCCAGGTTGACGCCGTGCGGCTGGACCAGGCGGGACGAGAGCAGGTGGAGCCGCAGGTAGACGTCGTGCGCGTCCACGGGCGCCTCGGAGAGCTTGGCGATGCCGGTGCGCACGGCCACCACCTCCACGCCCCGCGCCGCGTCGGGGCCGGTCTGCTCGGCCAGCTCCCCGGCCTCTTCGGCGGAGAGCCGCTGAGTGCCCGAATGGGGCGCGTCGCCCAGCTCGGGGGCGGGGAACCAGGTGTCGAGTACGGTGCCGTCGGCGGCGATGGTGGCGAGGCCGACGCCGAACGCGCCGGTCGAGGTGGGATCGATAGCAGTCACGGCCCCAAAAATACCGGTCCTCAGCTCACCCCACGGCCCCCAACCCCGCCCCCCCACACCAAATCGACCACCCCCGGCACGGCCACCACCCGAAGCCCCCTGCCCGCCCGCGCCCTCGCCCGCCCGCGCGTTTGCCCGCCTGCGTGCTCACCCGCCTGGGGCCGATACCTGCCTGCGTGCCCGCCCCGCTTACGCGCCTCCCTGCCCGCTCGCCCGTCCGGCCGGGTGCTCGGCTGCTCGCACGCCCGTCTGCGCGCTGCCGGCCGGAGTGTCAGCCCAGAGCCCCCAAATCGGCCGAGAGCCAGTGATCCGGCCGCATTCTGAAGGTCACCAGCACCTTCAGATCGGAGCCCTGCACATACCCCGACACCGCGTCCGGCGGCAGATACCGAGCAGAGATGCGGGTCAGATCGTCCAACGTCGTCGGCCCCGACCGCACTACCGGCCCCTCCACCGACACATACCGATAAGTCGGGCTGTCCCGCTGCACCAGCACAGAGAACCGGCCCGCCTTGGTAATCAGCCTGGCCTTGTGCGAGTCGCCGTCCGTCAGGAACCGGATCTCGCCTCCCGGGCTGTAGTCGTACCAGACCGGCACGACCAGCGGTGCCCGGCCGTTGCCCGCCTCCACCGCCAGGCTGGCGATGTGCGACTCCGCCAGGAACGCCTCCCGCGCCCCCACGCTCAACGGCATCCCGCCCACCCCCGTAGTCATCGATCTTGATGACGGCTATTCCCGGTGGGAGCGATCCCGAAAAGTCGCCACCGCACCCGGAAAACCGGCCGCGACCTCCGCCGTCGTTCGTACGAACTCCGCCAGCACCCGCGACCGCGCCCCCTCGGGCCAGGCGAGCACCACGGTCGTGGGCGGCGCGTCGACCACCGGCACGCACACCAGGTCCCGCCGCACCTGGTCCCGCACCGACTCCGGCGCCACCACGACAAGCCGCCCGAGCGCGACGAGCTGCATCAACATCGCCAGATCGCTCACCTCCGGCTGCCTCCCGGGCCGGTGCGGCGTCGGGTCGGTCAAGTCCAAGTGCGTCGCGGGCTGGTGCGACGTCGGGTCGGGCGCGTCCGGGTGCGTCGCGGGTGGTTGCGGCGTCGGGTCGGTTGCGTTCGGGTGCGTCGTGGGTTGGTGTGGCGTCGGGTGGGTTGCGTTCGGGTGCGTTGCGGGTGGTTGTGGCGTTGGGTCGGTTGCGTTCGGGTGCGTCGTGGGTCGGTGCGGGGTCAGGCTGGTCGCGTCCGGGTGTGTCCTCGGCCAGCGTGGTGTTGGGTCGGCGTCGAGGTCGGCCAGGCACACGTGGTCGCGGCCCGCCAGCGGATGGGTGGCCGTCATGACGGCCACGCTGCCCTCCACCAGCAGAGGCTCGCTGTCGAACCCCGTCAGGTCCTCGTACGGGCTGTGCAGGAACGCCACGTCGGCCGTGCCGTCGCGGACCAGCCGCGCCCGTTCCGCCACCCCGCACAGCGCCAGCTCCACCGCCACCGCGCCGGGCCGCGCGCGGTAGGCGGCCAGCACGCCGGGCAGCAGCCCGCCGTCGCCTCCCGGCTTCAGCGCGACCACCAGGCGCGGCTCGGTCAGCCCTGCCCGGCGCGTGCGGGCCGTCGCCGCCGACACCGCGTCGAGGACCTTGGCGGCCTCCCTGGCGAGGACCTCGCCGGCCGGGGTGAGCGTCACCCCGCGGCTGGTCCGCTCGAACAGCAGGACGCCGAGGCGTCGTTCCAGCTTCTGGATCGCCCTGGACAGCGGGGGCTGCGCCATGCCGAGGCGCGCGGCCGCCCGTCCGAAGTGCAACTCCTCCGCGACGGCCGCGAAGTAGGCCAGCTCGCGCGTCTCCATACCCTCAGGGTATTGGCCGGGACCCATCGGGTGTTGGCTCCGTTGCCGGGATCGGTGGTGTGCTTCGTGACATGACAGACACCACCGCCGTCGCCCTGGTGACCGGGGCGAACAAGGGCATCGGATACGCGGTCGCCGCCGGGCTCGCGGCTCGGGGCATGACCGTGGTGCTCGGCTGCCGCGACCGTGACCGCGGTGAACAGGCCGCCGCCCGCCTCCGCGCCGAACTGAGCGCCGCGCGTATGGGCGTTGGGCCGAGCATCACCTCCATGCCCGCCGAGCCGGATGCTGCACACCTGCGCGCCGAGCCGGATGCTGCGCGCCTGGGCACGGGGCCGGATGTCGCGAGCCTGGGCACGGGGCCGGATGCGAGCCTGGGCACACGGCCGGGTGCCGTCAACCTTCCCACAGGGCCGGGTGTCGCCTACGCGGCTGGCGTTGAGCCGGAGGTGCGGGTGGTCGTCCTGGATGTCACCGACCCCGCCACCATCGAGGCCGCGGCAGCCTCGCTGGACCGGCTGGACGTGCTGGTCAACAACGCCGGCATCTCCGGCCCCATCGACCTGACCCCCAGCCGGACCCCCGCGACCACCATCCGCGACGTCTTCGAGACGAACGTCATCGGCGTTCTCATGGTCACCAACGCCATGCTCCCCCTCCTGAGAAAGGCACCCGCCCCCCGCATAGTGAACGTCTCCAGCGGCGTCGGCTCCCTGCACCACCACACCGACCCCGCCCACTACATGTCGGCCCTCCCGGCCTCCGCCGCCTACCCGCCGTCCAAGGCCGCGCTGAACGCGTTGACCGTGCAGTACGCCAAGGAGCTGCGTGAGGACGGCATCCTGGTGAACGCCGCCGCCCCGGGTGCCTGCGCCACGGATTTCACCAAGGGGCTGCCGTTCCCGATTACGCGCACGGCCGAGGAGGGGGCGGGCGTCATCATCCAGCTGGCCACGCTGGGCCCAGACGGGCCGACGGGTGGGTTCTTCGACGACGGTGGTCCGGTGCCGTGGTGACCATAATTTCGGTCAGCATTTTCGGTCGGAGGTCACGAAGTGCGATATCGTGCATGCGGAGAGTGTCGCACCCCGGTACGACAAAACCGCCGGGCATGGTGCCCGGCGGTCGGGTGGTGCCCCGGGTGGGATTCGAACCCACACTGAATGGATTTTGAGGCCATCGACTCTGCCGATTGGTCTACCGGGGCGGCATTTGTCCGGTCTGTGATCTCGGAGCGTAGCGCCCCGAGCCGCACCGGCGTGGATCTAATCTACCGGACGTCTGTACTCTTCTGCTCGTGAGTACGCAGCGGCGAGTAGTGATCGCGGAAGACGAGGCCCTGATCCGCCTCGACCTCAAGGAGATGCTCCAGGAGGACGGCTACGTCGTCGTGGGCGAGGCCGGTGACGGCGAGCAGGCGATCAGGCTGGCCGCCGAGTTGAAGCCCGACCTCGTCATCCTCGACGTGAAGATGCCGGTGCTCGACGGCATCTCGGCGGCCGAGCGGATCGTGTCCGAGCGGATCGCCCCGTGCCTCATCCTGACCGCGTTCTCCCAGCGCGACCTGGTCGAGCGGGCCAGGGACGCGGGGGCGATGGCCTACCTGGTCAAGCCGTTCACGAAGGCCGACCTGGTGCCGGCGATCGAGATGGCGGTGAGCAGGCACGAGGAAATGGTGGCGCTCGCGGCCGAGGTGTCGAGCCTGTCGGAGCGGCTGGAGACCAGGAAACTGGTCGAGCGGGCCAAGGGCCGGCTGATGACGCAGCACGGCTGGACGGAGCCCCAGGCGTTCCGGTGGATCCAGAAGGCGTCGATGGACCGGCGGCTGAGCATGCGCGAGGTTGCCCAGATCGTTATCGACGACGCCGCGGAGCGATCCTGAAAAATCCCTTTATCAGGTGATTTGCGGCGGCGGGTTGTGGTGCGGTCACGAGTGAGCATCCAACCGGCTTCGGCCGCTTACCCGGAGGGCGTCCCGGCGCGTAACTGATGGGCGGACGGAAGGTCCGCTCCTCTCGATCGGAGACGCACTCCATGATCCGCATTCTTCGCGCGCCGCTCGCCGTCACCGCGGCGGCTCTGGCGCTGGCGGCGTGCTCGTCGGGCGGCACGACCGCCGGCACCGCCGCCTCGGGCTCCGCGCAGCCGCCGTCCGCGACGGCTCCGCAGGGGGACGGCACGCTGCGCATCGGCACGGTGCTGCCGCAGACCGGGTCGCTCGCCTATCTCGGGCCGCCCATGTTCGGGGGCGTCGATCTGGCGCTCAAGGAGATCAACGAGGCCGGCGGGGTGCTCGGCAAGCCGGTGCAGAAGTCCGATACGGACTCCGGCGACTCGACTACCAACATCGCCTCGCAGTCGGTGGACAAGCTGCTGGCGCAGAAGGCCGACGCGATCATCGGCGCGGCGTCCTCGTCGGTGTCGGAGTCGGTGATCGACAAGATCACGCGCGCGGGCGTCGTGCAGTTCTCGCCGGCCAACACCTCCGACAAGTTCACCACGATCGAGGACAAGGGGCTGTACTTCCGTACGGCTCCGCCGGACAAGCTGCAGGGCCGCGTGCTGGGTGACCTGGTGGTCTCCGACGGCAACGACGCCGTCGGCATCCTGGCCATGCAGGACTCCTACGGCTCCGGCCTGGCCGACCAGGTGCAGAAGACGGTGACCGACGGCGGCGCGGAGGTCGTGGAGCGGGTGGACTACGACCCCAAGGCCGCCGACTTCTCCGCCGACGTGGCCAAGATCAAGGCCAAGAACCCGAAGGGCATCGTGCTCATCGGCTTCGAGGAGACCGCCAAGGTCGTGCAGGAGCTGGTCAAGCAGGGGCTGACCAGCGACAAGCACAAGTGGTACATGGTCGACGGCAACATGTCGAACACCAACTTCGTCAAGACCCCCAAGGGCACGATGGACGGGGTCAAGGGCACGGTGCCGGGGGCCGAGGCGCCCGAGGCGTTCCAGAAGCGGTTGCTGCAGGTCAACCCGAAGCTGACCGAGTACACCTACGCGGCGGAGTCGTACGACGCCGTGACGCTCGTGGCGCTGGCGGCGGAGGCCGCCAAGGCGGACACGGGCGCGGCGATCGCGGGCAAGCTGGTGGAGGTCAGCAAGGGCGGCACGAAGTGCACGGGCTTCAAGGAGTGCGCCGACCTGCTGAAGGCCGGCTCGGACATCGACTACGACGGCGTCAGCGGCCCGGTGGACTTCAACGACGTGGGTGACCCGTCGGTCGCGACGATCGGGGTCTACCAGTACGGGCCGGACAACAAGTTCAACGCCGCCAAGGCGACCGAATATCGCCGGGGGACCATCGACGGCTGACCATTCCCGCCCTGGCCCCGCTATTTAGGGCCAGGGCACCCCTCTTTTGGGATGTGTCCGTAACTCTGATGAAACAGACCATTACTCAGCGTATTTAAGACATTACGATCCAATATAAAAGTCGTGTAAGAACTCCCCATCTCCGAGCCCGGCAGGCATGCTGAGCTCGGAAAACCCGGCGAAGGTGATCGTCTCTTCGCCGAGATAGGGGGAGTCTCTTATATGAACCGCATTGCTCCGATGGGGCGCCTGCTGGCCGTGGCGGCCGCGGCGAGCCTGGCACTGACGGCCTGTGGCGGCGGTGGCGACACGGCCGGGGAGACCGCGGCGTCCACCGCGCCGTCCGCCGCGACGTCCACGGCGGCCTCCTCGGCGCCGGCGGCGAAGGGCGACGGCACGCTGACCCTGGGCACGGTGCTGCCGCAGACCGGTTCGCTGGCGTTCCTCGGCCCGCCCGAGTTCGCCGGTGTGGACCAGGCCGTCAAGGAGATCAACGAGGCGGGCGGCGTCCTCGGCAAGCCGGTCGCCAAGGTGCACACCGACTCCGGCGACACCACCACGAACATCGCCTCGCAGTCGGTGGACAAGCTGCTCGGGCAGAAGGCCGACGCCATCATCGGCGCCGCGTCCTCGTCGGTGTCGGAGTCGATCATCGACAAGATCACCGGGGCGGGGGTCGTGCAGTTCTCGCCGGCCAACACCTCCGACAAGTTCACCACGATCGAGGACAACGGGCTCTACTTCCGTACGGCGCCGCCGGACAAGCTGCAGGGCCGCGTGCTGGGCGACCTGATCGCCGCGGACGGCAACGACACCGTCGGCATCCTGGCCATGCAGGACTCCTACGGCTCCGGCCTGGCCGACCAGATCACCAAGACGGCCGAGGCGGCCGGCGCGAGCGTCGTGGAGCGGGTCGACTACGACCCGAAGGCGGCCGAGTTCTCCGCCGACGTGGCCAAGATCAAGGCCAAGAACCCGAAGGCCGTGGTGCTGATCGGGTTCGAGGAGGGCGCCAAGGTGGTGGCCGAGCTGGTCAAGCAGGGCCTGACCGCCGACAAGGTGAAGTGGTACATGGTGGACGGCAACATGTCGAACACCAACTACCTGAAGATGCCCAAGGGCACGCTCACCGGGGTCAAGGGCACCATCCCGGGCGCCGAGGCTCCCGAGGAGTTCAGGGACAAGCTGCGCAAGCTCGACCCCAAGCTCGACGACTTCACCTACGCCGCCGAGTCGTACGACGCGGCGAACCTCATCGCGCTGGCCGCGGAGGCCGCCAAGGACGACAGCGGCGCGTCCATCGCGGGCAAGCTGGCCGAGGTGAGCGGGGGCGGCGAGAAGTGCAAGAGCTTCAAGGAGTGCGTCGACCTGCTCAAGGCCGGTAAGGACATCGACTACGACGGGATCAGCGGCCCCGTCGAGTTCGACGCCAACGGCGACCCCTCCGTGGCGACCATCGGGGTCTACCAGTACGGCGACGACAACAAGTACGCCGGCAAGGCGCTGGAGTACAGGACCGGCAAGATCGAGGGCTGACCGCCGCCGCCCCTTCCCCCCGTACGACGCGGAGGGGGAGGGGCGGCCGCGTTGTCAGGAGGGCAGGCCGCAGGCGCGCTTGGCGTACCCGATGAGGCGGTCCTGGAGCGGCTTGGGCGGGGTGACGATCACCACGCGTTCCTCGCCCCCGTCCAGCGACGCCCGCACCGGGAACAGGAAGGCCTTCTTGGCCTCGGCGAAGGCGTGCCCCGAGCAGGCGCCGGGGGTGAGCCGGATCGGCAGCTCCAGGCGTTGCGCCCCCGCGGCCAGCGTGCCCAGCGGCTTGCTGTCGGAGGTGACGATGTAGTGGGTGGTGCCGCCGACGTCGTTGACGGTCACCGCGCCCTGGCCCCGCCGCGTGAGCACCAGGCTGCCGCGCATCACCAGCTCCGACTTGGGCCCCGTCTCCGTCCACGTGGGGCCGAACTCGATGTTCGCGGCCTGCTTGACGAGGAACGCCGAGCACTCGTCCCGCAGCAGCCTGGTCAGCAGCGGATCCGGGTGGGGCACCTGGAACACCACCTTGCGGGGCTGCTCGGAGCCGGTGCTCACGTGGGCCACGACGGTGGCGGGCCGCACCTCGGGCAGGCCCTGGGGCAGGCAGTTGGCGGCGCCGTACGGGACGGGCAGGTCCGTCCGTTCGGTCTTCTTGATGACGGCGTCGGTCCGCCGCGCCGGAAGCGTCGCGAAGGACGGCGTGACGAGCTGGACATCCGCAAAATAAACAGGTGTTTCACTAGTATTTCGGACAGCCACTTGAAGCGCGTGCACCGCCTCGTCCGAACGATATTGAGCCAGTGAAACGGACACACCGGGCGGCGGGCCCGCAGGCGGGGGAGCGGGTGGCGGAGGGGAACCGCAGCCTGCGGCGAACGCGACCAGGAGCAGGAGAGGCGTTTTGCGCTTCACCCGTCGCACATTAAGCGTCCCCGCGCAGCTCTCGTAAGTTGAGGAGTGATTACGACTCCGCATCCAAGTGCCGACAGTTCTTCAGGGGACCTGGTTCGAGTGTGCAGCGATTTTGTACGTTTCCGTCATTCGATCGGGAACGCTCGGCGGTGCTGAGGATCCCGGCCTGGAATCGGAGGAGACACTTCATGATCCGCATTGCTCCCGTGGGACGGGCGCTGGCTGTCGTGGCTGCCACCAGCCTCGCCCTGACAGCCTGCGGTGGTGGCGGCGGTGACACCGCCACACAGGCTTCCCAGAGTGCCGCGCCGGCGTCGTCCGCCCCCGCGGCGAAGGGTGACGGCACCCTGACGCTCGGCACGCTGCTGCCCCAGACCGGTTCGCTGGCGTTCCTCGGCCCGCCCGAGTTCGCGGGCGTCGACCTCGCGCTGAAGGAGATCAACGAGGCCGGCGGCGTCCTCGGCAAGCCGGTGCAGAAGTTCGACACCGACTCGGGCGACACCACCACCAACATCGCCTCGCAGTCGGTGGACAAGCTGCTGGCGCAGAAGGCCGACGCCATCATCGGCGCGGCGTCCTCGTCGGTGTCGGAGTCGGTGATCGACAAGATCACGGGCGCCGGCGT
Organism: Nonomuraea monospora; assembly: GCF_039531895.1. Taxonomy (NCBI): domain Bacteria; kingdom Bacillati; phylum Actinomycetota; class Actinomycetes; order Streptosporangiales; family Streptosporangiaceae; genus Nonomuraea; species Nonomuraea monospora. The sequence continues at coordinate 235,154 of NZ_BAAAQX010000005.1, read as the reverse complement.
GGTGCACTTCTCCCCGGCCAACACCTCCGACAAGTTCACCACGATCGAGGACAAGGGCCTCTACTTCCGCACGTCCCCTCCGGACAAGCTGCAGGGCCGCGTGCTGGGTGACCTGATCATCGCCGACGGCAACGACACCGTCGGCATCATGGCCATGCAGGACTCCTACGGCACCGGCCTGGCCGACCAGGTCCAGAAGACGGTGACCGACGGCGGCGCCGAGGTCGTCGAGCGCGTCGACTACGACCCCAAGGCCGCCGACTTCTCCGCCGACGTCGCCAAGCTGAAGGCCAAGAACCCCAAGGGCATCGTGCTGATCGGCTTCGAGGAGACCGCCAAGGTCGTCCAGGAGCTGGTCAAGCAGGGCCTGCCGGCCGACAAGCACAAGTGGTACATGGTCGACGGCAACACCTCGAACACCAACTACGTCAAGATGCCCAAGGGCACGCTGAACGGCGTCAAGGGCACCATCCCCGGCGCGGCGGCTCCGGAGGAGTTCCAGAAGAAGCTCACCGGGGTCGACCCCGACCTGGAGGACTTCAGCTACGCCCCCGAGTCCTACGACGCGGCCAACCTCATCGCGCTGGCGGCCGAGGCGGCCAAGAGCGACGCGGGCGTGGACATCGCGGCCAAGCTGGCGGAGGTCAGCAAGGGCGGCACGAAGTGCAAGAGCTTCAAGGAGTGCGTCGACCTGCTGAAGGCCGGCACGGACATCGACTACGACGGCGTCAGCGGTCCGGTCGAGTTCAACGAGGCCGGTGACCCGGCCGTCGCCACCATCGGCATCTACCAGTACGGCGACGACAACAAGTACGCCACCAAGGCGCTGGAGTACCGCACCGGCAACATCGCCGGCTGACGATCGCTCAGCGACGTTCTGAACAGACAGGGCCCGGTCACACCGACCGGGCCCTGTGCCTTTGTCCGGGCACCGCTACGCGCATCCGGCCTCGATCCGATCCGCCGCGACCCTGTACTGCTTCAGGAGCGCCACCTGCCGCTCCTTCGGCACCCCGTTGCTGGACAGCCCCGCCGTCGTCTCCTTGACCGTCCTCACGTCCTCCTGGAGCGATCCTGGCAGCGCGGGGCCGAACTGCAGGGTGATGCCGTGCACCTCCGCCAGGCGGCCGATGAGGGCGTCCTCGAAGTTCTGCCGCTCCTCCTGGCCCTTGGGCTCCAGCATCAGGCCCGCGTAGCCGATGGCGGACACCACCCGGTCGCAGGGGCTGTCGGTGGGGTCGCCGCCGGTGCTGAACTTCTGCGAGGAGGACGCGCCCTCCTGGCAGCCGACGAGCAGCGCGGGCAGGATGAGCGCGATTGTCGCCAAACGTTTCACATCGCTCATTAAAAAACGGAGAAGGGGCCCCAGGGGAGCCCCTTCTCCGTTTTCCGGTGTCTACGCCTTGGCCAGCGTCCCGAGGTACAGCTCGATGACCTTGGGGTCGTTGGCGAGCTGCTTGCCGGTGCCGGTGTAGGCGTTGCGGCCCTGGTCGAGCACGTAGCCGCGGTGGCAGATCTGCAGGCAGCGCCGCGCGTTCTGCTCCACCATGATCACGGTCACGCCGGCCTTGTTGATCTGCTGGGCCTGGATGAAGACCAGGTCCTGCAGCTTGGGCGACAGGCCCGCCGAGGGCTCGTCGAGCAGCAGCACGGACGGCTCGGTCATCAGGGCCCTGGCCATCGCCACCATCTGCCGCTCACCGCCCGACAGGGAGCCGGCGCGCTGCTTGCGCCGCTCCTTGAGCGCGGGGAACAGCTCGGCCACGAACTCGAAGCGCTCCTTGAACTTCCCCGGCACCTGGAAGGCGCCCATCTCGAGGTTCTCCTCGATGGTGAGGCTGGGGAAGACGTTGTTGGTCTGCGGCACGTAGCCGACGCCGCGGGAGACCAGCGAGTGCGCCTTCATGTTCGTGATGTTCTCACCCTTGAGCACGACCGTGCCGCTGCGGATGTTGACCAGGCCGAACATGGCCTTGAGCAGGGTCGACTTCCCGGCGCCGTTGGGGCCGATGATGCCGATCAGCTCGCCGTCCTTCACGTACAGGTCGGAGCCGTTGAGGATGTTGACGCCCGGGAGGTAGCCCGCGATCAGCTCGTCGCAGCGCAGCACCGCGTCCTCGGCGCCCGCCAGGTGGGCGCTGCGGTCGGTGACGGCGGCCCTGGACTGAACGGACTGAACGGACTGGACGGGCTGGACGGGCGCTTCGTCGGCGCTCACTTCTGCCTCTCCTCTGCGGTCTCGGGTTCGGGGGCGGTGACGCCGGCGCTGTCGCCGGTGTCGTGGATCTCCGCCTCCAGGGCCGCTTCGGCCTCGTGGAGCTGGGCCTCCAGCTCGTCCTCCGACAGCGGCGCGTCGTGGTGGGCGCCCAGGTAGGCGTCGATCACGCGCTCGTCCGACATGATCGTCGAGGGCGGGCCCTCGGCGATCACCGCGCCCTGGGCCATGACGATCACCCAGTCGCTGATGTCGCGGACCATGTCCATGTCGTGCTCCACGAACAGCACGGTCATGCCCTGCTCGCGCAGGTCCTTCACGTGGCCGAGCAGCGACTGCGTCAGGGCCGGGTTGACGCCGGCCATCGGCTCGTCGAGCATGACCAGCTCGGGGTTGACCATGAGCGCGCGGGCCATCTCCAGCAGCTTGCGCTGGCCGCCCGAGAGCGAGCCGGCGAAGTCGTCGCGCTTGGCGTCGAGCTTGAAGCGCACCAGCAGGTCCTCGGCCCGCTCGGTGATCTCCTGCTCCTGGCCGCGCCAGATGCCGGGGAACAGGGCCCGCCAGAAGTTCTCGCCCTTCTGCTGCTGGGCGCCCAGGCGCATGTTCTCCATCACCGTCAGCCGCGACAGCGCCTTGGTGAGCTGGAACGTGCGCACCATGCCGGCCCGCGCCACCTTGTGCGCGGGCACGCCGTTCATGGCCCGCCCGTTGAACGTCCAGGCGCCGGAGTCGGCCGTGTCGAAGCCGGTGAGCTGGTTGAAGAAGGTGGTCTTGCCCGCCCCGTTGGGGCCGATCAGCGCCGTGATCGAGCCGCGCTGGACCTCGACGTGGTTGACCTCGACGGCGGTCAGGCCGCCGAAGCGGCGCACCACGTTGTCCACCACGAGGATCGGGTCGGGCTTGGGCACGCCGGGGTCGCGGGCCAGGTCCTTGAACGCGGCCAGCGCGGCCGCCTTGCGCTCGTCGGCCCCGCGGGCCTGGCCGCCGGTCACAGTCGTCTCAGCGTCGTGCATCGATCGCTATCTCCCTCTTGTCCCCCAAAATGCCCTGTGGCCGATAGATGAGCAACAGGATCAGACCGAGGCCGACCAGGATCCAGCGCATGGCGCCCACCTGGTTGGTGTCCAGGAACGCGATGTACCCGGCGGCGACCGCCTCGGTCATCACGTTGTAGAACAGGACCAGCAGCACCCAGAAGATCATCGAGCCGAGCACGGGGCCGAGCACGCGCGCTGCGCCGCCCAGGATGAGCATCGTGTACATGTAGAACGTGGTCTCGGTGCCGAACACGTCGGGCTGCACGGAGGCGTAGCCGAGGCCGTAGATGAAGCCGCCGAAGCAGCCGATGACGCCGCCCAGGACGAGCGCCTGCATCTTGTACGAGAACACGCTCTTGCCGAGGCTGCGCACCGCGTCCTCGTCCTCGCGGATGGCCTTGAGCACGCGGCCCCATGGGCTCTTCATCAGCAGGTAGACGATGAAGCTGAAGACGGCGATCAGTATCCAGCCGACGGTCAGCACCCACATCGTGCGGTGGCCGAACAGCAGCGGGACGGGCCCGAGGTTGAAGCCGTACTCCCCGTCGGGGTACGGGTTGAGCGCGTAGAAGCCGTCGGAGAAGCCGCGCTGGCCGTCGGAGCCGCCGAAGACGCTCTTGAACTGCACGGAGCGGAAGATGAGGCGGACGATCTCGGCCGCCGCGATGGTGACGATGGCCAGATAGTCGGCCCGCAGCTTCAGCGTCGGTATGCCGAGCAGGATCGCCAGAATCACGGCGGCGATCAGGCCGACGAAGATGCCGACCCAGAACGGCAGGCCCATGACGGTGACCGTGACGGCGAGCCCGTAGCCGGCCACGCCCATGAACGCGGCCTGGCCGAAGTTGAGCAGGCCGGTGTAGCCGAAGTGCACGTTCAGGCCGATGGCGCCGATGGCGTACAGCACCGTCTCGACGCCGATGGCGGCCTTGATGGTGGTACTGAAGATCGTGATCCAGTCCATTCTGATCCTCCCCCGATCAGCCGATCCGCTCGCGGCGGCCGAGAATGCCCTGCGGCCGGACGAGGAGCACGAGGATGAGCACCGCCAGCGCGCCGACGCTCTTGAGCTCCGGCGGCACCCACAGGGTCGAGACCTGGATGAACAGGCCGACCACGAGGGAGCCCACCAGGGCGCCGAACGCGGTGCCGAGCCCGCCGAGCGTGACGCCGGCGAAGATGAGCAGCAGGATGTCCTGGCCCATCGTGAACTTCAGGTTCTGCGACAGGCCGAGCATGATGCCGGCCAGCGCGGCGATGGCGCCGCCCACCGTCCAGATGATCCTGATGACCCGGTCGACGTTGATGCCGGACGAGGCCGCCAGCGCCGGGTTGTCGGCCACGGCGCGGGCCGCCTTGCCGGTGCGGGTGCGCAGCAGCGCGATGCCGACGATGATCAGGACCGCCAGCTCGATGCCCATGGCGACGAAGTTCTTGGGCGCGGCCGAGATCGGGCCGATCTGCACGCCGGGCTGGGCGGTGTACTGCGCGAACGCCTCGGTCTGGCCGCCGAAGAAGATCAGGAACACGTACCGGAGGAAGAGCGCCACACCGATCGAGATGATCATCATGGCGATCGTGCCGGTGCCGCGCTTGCGCAGTTGCCCCCAGAACAGGCGGTCCTGGAGGTAGCCGAGTATTCCGGCGACGATGACGGCGATCACGGCCGCCGGGATGAGATGCAGCCCGAACCCGATGTTGAACGCGTAGGCGAGGATCGCGCCGAGCGTGACCAGCTCGCCGTGGGCGAAGTTGGTCAGGCCGGTGGTGCCGTAGATGAGCGACAGGCCGAGCGCGGCGAGCGCGATGATCAGGCCGAGGTTCAGGCCCTCGAACGTGAGCTGCGCCGCCTGCGCCCAGAACGAGCTGGTGCCACCGTCTCCGTCCTGCTGCTGGTTCGCGGCCCCCTTGGGCTGCAGGGCGTACAGGACCGTGGAGCAGTTGCCCTCGTAGACGGTGGGCGTGCGCACGTTGTTGCCACCGCGCACCTCCGCGTTCTGCGGAAGGCTGCTGGCGTCCAGCGTGACCTTGTACTTACCCGGCTCGTCGACCTGGACGTCCCACGTGCCTTCCGCGTTTGTCGTGACCGTCTCGACGGGTTGTCCGCCCTCTGTGGTCACAGCGATTTTGGCGCCGTTCACTGGCTGGCCTTGGAGTTTGAGTGTTCCCCTCAATCCCTGGCAGTCGGCGGGACCCGCGTGGGCGGGCCCGGCCAGCAGGAAGATGAGTCCACCCAGGAAGGCCGTGAACGCGATCACGGCTCTGCGCAATGGTGCTCCCTCAAAAGTAGGTCAAGGCGGGGTTGTGCCCCTCCATCTCGACACGCGCGCATCGCAGGCACAACTGGGATGCAATGGCGGGAGCTTATTCCGGCCGCGCCCGGTTCAGTATCGTTCGTCACCAATTAGTGACAACTGCGTGTCGCTCATGTGAGGAATCAACAAGCCTGGTCAGGGGCTAAATGAGGGGAGACGCCTGACGCTTGAGGGAACGAATCAATAACGATGAGGGCGAAACGTGGACGAGCCCGCGGGGGCGACCTTTGGGGCCATGTAAGGACCCCTCGGCGAATGCGAGAGCACCCTCGCAGTCGTTGGGGCCGAACACGTTTTCTACTGGGCCTCCCCGCGGGCTCTGTTGCGACCACGGTAGCGACCCCCGGGGGCCATGCGCAAAGGGTCGGCGAAAGTGACGGACGTGACCGAAGGGGCGTTCAGCGGTCGCGCAGCATGCAGGTGAGCCGCGCGGTGCAGACGCGGCGGCCCTGCTCGTCGGTGATCGCTATGTCGTACGTCGCCAGAGTGCGGCCGCCGTGCAACCGGGTCGCGACCCCCGTGACGTAACCGGCGGTCGCCGAGCGGTGATGCGTGGCGTTCAGCTCGATGCCCACGGCGATGCGGTCGGGCCCCGCGTGCACGGCCGCCCCCACGGAGCCCAGCGTCTCGGCGAGCACCGCCGAGGCCCCGCCGTGCAGCAGCCCGTACGGCTGCGTGTTCCCCTCGACCGGCATCCGACCCACCACCCGCTCGGGCGAGGCCTCCAGGAACTCGATGCCCATCCTGTCGGCGAGCGTGCCTTTGTGCAGGTCGCCGAAGATCGAGACGTCTATGGGGTCGGTCTGCGTCAAAGTGACGCCTCCACTCTTCCGAGCTCGGGTTTTCTGTCGGAGACGCAGACTAGGCTGCGTACGTGCCGAAGAGTGAAGTGACCCCCAGCCGCCCGTGCCTGCTGCTGCTTGACGGGCATTCCCTGGCTTATCGCGCGTTCTACGCGCTCAAGGACGCCAACCTGATGACCACCGACGGTCAGCACACCGAGGCGGTCTACGGGTTCACCTCGATGCTGACCAACATCCTGCGCGACGAGCAGCCCACGCACGTCGCCGTGGCCTTCGACCGCTCCGAGCCGACGTTCCGGCACGAGGAGTACGCGGAGTACAAGGCCAACAGGAGCGAGACCCCGGAAGACTTCCGCGGTCAGATGCAGCTCATCTTCGAGCTGCTCGACACGATGCGCATCCCGCGGCTGTCCAAGGCGGGCTTCGAGGCCGACGACCTCATTGCCACCCTGGCCACCCGCGCCGCCGCCGACGGCATGAGCGTCCTGATCGTCACCGGCGACCGCGACGCGCTGCAACTGGTCAACGAGAACGTCACCGTCCTGATGACGCGGCGCGGCATCAGCGACATGACCAGGTTCACCCCCGAGGCGGTCGAGGAGAAGTACGGCCTGACCCCCGCCCAGTACCCGGACTTCGCCGCCCTGCGCGGCGACCCCAGCGACAACCTGCTGAGCATCCCCAGCGTGGGGGAGAAGACCGCCGCCAAGTGGGTGCGCGAGTTCGGCTCGCTGACCGCGCTGGTCGACCGGGTCGACGAGGTCAAGGGCAAGGTCGGCGACAAGCTGCGCGAGCACGTCGCCCAGGTGCTGATGAACCGCCGGCTCACCGAGCTGCTGCGCGACGTCCCCCTGGAGGTCGAGATCGGCGAGCTCCAGCAGGGCACCTGGGAGCGCGAGGAGATCAACAAGCTGTTCGACACCCTGCAGATCCGCGGCGAGCTGCGCGAGCGGGTGTTCAAGGTGCTCGGCACCGGCGAGCAGGAGCCCGAGCAGGGCTTCGAGGTCGAGACCGTGCTGCTCGGCCCCGACCGGGTGGCCGGCTGGCTGTCGGCGCTGCCCGAGGGCCGCGCGGGGCTGGCCTTCAAGGGCGCCTACGGCAGCGGCACCGGCCGCATCGACGCCATCGCCGTGGCCTCGCCCGACGGCACCGCCGCGCACATCGACCCCGTCAAGCTCACCGAGAGCGACGAGGCGGCCCTACGGGCCTGGCTGGGCGACGACACCAAGCCCAAGGCCGTGCACGACGCCAAGGGGCCCATCCTGGCCCTCTGGGCGCAGGGCATGGAGCTGCGCGGCCTGAGCTGCGACACCGCGCTGGCCGCCTACCTCGCCATGCCGGGTCAGCGCACGTTCGCCCTGGAAGACCTGGCCAGGCGCTACCTGCACCGCGACCTACGGGCCGAGGAGGAGCCGAGCGGGCAGGCCGCGCTGTTCGGCGACGACGAGGACGCCCCCGCCAAGGACCTCGCGCTGCGCGCCCACGCCGTGCGCGAGCTGGCCGAGGCCCTGGAGGCGTTCCTGGCCGGGCGCGGCGGCACCCAGCTCCTGGCCGACGTGGAGCTGCCGCTGCTGTCGGTGCTGGCCGGGATGGAGCGCGCCGGCATCGCCGTCGACAGCGAGTACTTCGCCGCTCTGGAGGCCGAGTTCGGCGCCGCGGTCAAGCACGCCGTCGAGGAGGCCCACCGCGCGGTCGGCGAGCAGTTCAACCTGGGCTCGCCCAAGCAGCTCCAGGAGATCCTGTTCACCAAGCTCAACCTGCCCAAGACCAAGAAGATCAAGACCGGTTACAGCACCGACGCCGACCAGCTCGCCTGGCTCGCCACCCAGACCGAGCACGAGCTGCCCACGATCATGCTGCGCCACCGCGACCAGCAGAAGCTGCGCACCACGGTGGAGGGCCTGATCAAGGAGATCTCCGACGACGGGCGCATCCACACCACGTTCAACCAGATCATCGCCGCCACCGGCCGGCTGTCGTCGGAGAAGCCCAACCTGCAGAACATCCCGATCCGCACCGCCGAGGGCCGCCGCATCCGGCAGGGCTTCACGGTCGGCGAGGGCTACGAGACGCTGCTGACCGCCGACTACAGCCAGATCGAGCTGCGCATCATGGCGCACCTGTCGGGCGACGAGTCGCTGATCGAGGCGTTCGAGTCGGGGCACGACTTCCACCAGGCCACCGCGGCCAGGGTCTTCGACCTGCCGCCCGAGCAGATCGACGGCGAGCTGCGGGCCCGCATCAAAGCGATGAACTACGGCCTGGCCTACGGCCTGTCCGACTTCGGGCTCTCCACTCAGCTCAACATCGCGGTCTCGGAGGCGCGGGCGCTGAAGGAGGAGTACTTCCAGGAGTTCGGCGGCGTGCGCGACTTCCTCAACGCCATCGTCTCCCAGGCCCGCACCGACGGCTACACCGAGACGATCATGGGCCGCCGCCGCTACCTGCCCGACCTCACCAGCGACAACCGCCAGCGCCGCGAGATGGCCGAGCGGATGGCGCTCAACGCCCCCATCCAGGGCTCGGCCGCCGACATCATCAAGGTCGCCATGCTCAACACCCACCAGGCGCTGCGCGAGGAGGGGCTGGGCTCGCGGATGCTGCTGCAGGTCCACGACGAGCTGGTGTTCGAGGTGGCGCCGGGCGAGCTGGAGCAGCTCAGGCAGCTCGTGTGCGACCAGATGAACGCCGCCTACCACCTGCGGGTGCCGCTGGAGGTCTCCGTGGGCGTGGGCCGCACCTGGGAGGACGCGGGCCACTGAGCCGTCCCGGGCGGCTTGTGTCCTGGTTCTCCATTAGCCTGGGAAAACCGGCTTCACCGAGCGGCTCGGGGGTTTCGTGCGGGCACCAGGGGCACTACCGCGACTCATCGGCGTCACCAACGTCGTGGTGATCACGGTGGCCGTCGTCGGTCTGAGCCTCTTACCGGGCGAGCCGCCGCCGCAGGCCGGGCCCAAGGGCGTCGCCAAGGTCCAGGGGAGCACCGCGCAGCCCGGCTCCCCGGGGCCGTCCGGCGCCGCGGAGCCGGCCACCAGCCCGGTGGGGCAGCCGCCCGGGGTCGTGGCCACGCCCGACTTCGCCAGGCAGGTGCGGGCCAACGAGGCGGGGCTGGTGCCGGTCCTGATGTACCACCGCATCCTGGCCGAACGGCACGCCTCGCTCGACCGCACGCCCGACCAGCTCAGGAAGGAGCTGGAGAAGCTCGCCGAGCGGGGCTACGTGCCGATCACCGCCAGGGAGTTCGCCACCGGCGACATCCGGGTCCCGGCCGGGAAGTATCCCGTCGTCCTCACCTTCGACGACGGGCACCCCAGCCACTTCGGGCTCGACGCGAACGGCGCCCCGCTGCCCGGCACCGCCGTGGCCGTGATCCAGGAGGTGGCGAGCCGGCACCCCGGCTTCCGGCCCACGGCCACGTTCTGGATCAACAGGGAGCCGTTCGGGCTGCGCGACAGGGCTGCGCAGGAGGCCGCCGTGCGGTGGCTGGTCGATCACGGGTACGAGGTCGCCAACCACACCTGGGCCCATCCGAACCTGCGGACGCTCAAGCGCAAGAAGGTCAGCGAGCAGATCGTCAGGATCGAACGCCTGATCAAGAAGCTCGGCGCGCCGCCGTCACAGACCATGGCTTTGCCGTACGGATCGATGCCCAGGAACAAGGGCGCCGCGCGGAGCGGATCTTGGGACGGAACGCGGTATGATTTCGCGGGCGTGTTCCTCGCTGGGGCCGAGCCTTCGCTTTCGCCCTACGCGAAAAAGTTCGACCGCGGGGCGATCCAGCGCATCCAGAGCAACGGCAAGAAGGGCGAGTGCCGCAAGTGGTGCTCGCAGTACTGGCTGGAGTGGCTGGACAAACACCCTGGCGAGCGCTACGTCAGCGATGGCGACCCGGAGCGGATCTCCATACCGGAGAAGCTCCGAGGTAATATCGTGACCAAGCGAGGGCTCCAGGTCATCGCCTACTGATGTCTCCCCGGATTGACCCAGTGGCGAAGGTCTCATATGCTGATCGCTGCGCTGTGGGCTCGCGCGCGCCTCAGACGGAGCGGGCTCGCGCTCGGTCACGTCGATGTCGTAATTCCTCGGCTTGATGCGGAAGAGGGCCTGCCGCGCATCCGCCACATCGACATCCTGTCCGCGTTCGGAGCAATTCCACACATGACGTCCAGCACTGAGGCCACCTCGAGCACCCCGCAGGTAGCGGTCAACGACATCGGGTCCGAGGAAGCCTTCCTCGCGGCGATCGACGAGACCATCAAGTACTTCAACGACGGCGACATCGTCGAGGGCACCGTCGTCAAGGTCGATCGAGACGAGGTTCTTCTCGATATCGGCTACAAGACCGAGGGTGTCATCCCCTCGCGTGAGCTTTCGATCAAGCACGATGTCGATCCCGCTGACGTCGTGGAGGTCGGGGAGCACGTCGAAGCCCTGGTTCTCCAGAAGGAGGACAAGGAAGGGCGCCTGATCCTGTCCAAGAAGCGGGCTCAGTACGAGCGCGCCTGGGGCACGATCGAGAAGATCAAGGACGAGGACGGCATCGTCACCGGCACCGTCATCGAGGTCGTCAAGGGTGGTCTCATCCTCGACATCGGCCTTCGTGGCTTCCTCCCGGCGTCCCTGGTCGAGATGCGCCGTGTCCGCGATCTGCAGCCGTACGTCGGCCGTGAGCTCGAGGCGAAGATCATCGAGCTCGACAAGAACCGCAACAACGTGGTTCTGTCGCGCCGCGCCTGGCTCGAGCAGACGCAGTCCGAGGTTCGCCAGACGTTCCTCAACACCCTCCAGAAGGGTCAGGTCCGCAAGGGCGTCGTCTCCTCGATCGTCAACTTCGGTGCGTTCGTGGACCTCGGCGGCGTCGACGGTCTGGTCCACGTGTCCGAGCTGTCCTGGAAGCACATCGACCACCCGTCCGAGGTGGTCGAGGTCGGCCAGGAGGTCACGGTCGAGGTCCTCGACGTCGACATGGAGCGCGAGCGCGTCTCCCTGTCGCTCAAGGCCACTCAGGAAGACCCGTGGCAGCAGTTCGCCCGCACCCACCAGATCGGCCAGGTCGTGCCGGGCCGCGTCACCAAGCTGGTGCCGTTCGGCGCGTTCGTCCGGGTCGAGGAGGGCATCGAGGGCCTGGTCCACATCTCCGAGCTGGCCGAGCGCCACGTGGAGATCCCGGAGCAGGTCGTCCAGGTCGGCGACGAGATCTTCGTGAAGATCATCGACATCGACCTCGACCGTCGCCGCATCAGCCTGTCGCTGAAGCAGGCCAACGAGGGTGTCGGCACCGAGGTCGAGTTCGACCCGACCCTCTACGGCATGGCGGCCACGTACGACGACCAGGGCAACTACATCTACCCCGAGGGCTTCGACTCCGAGACGGGTGAGTGGCTCGAGGGCTTCGACAAGCAGCGTGAGGAGTGGGAGCGGCAGTACGCCGAGGCTCAGACCCGCTTCGAGGCGCACAGGAAGCAGATCGAGGAGGCCCGCAAGGCCGAGGCGGAGGCCGGCGAGGCCGCTCCCTCGTCCTACCAGGGCGAGACGCCGGCCCAGTCCGGCAGCTCCTCCTCGTCGGCTCCGGCCAGCGGCGCGCTCGCCTCTGACGAGGCGCTCGCGGCTCTGCGCGAGAAGCTCGCGGGCGGCCAGAGCTGAAGTCCTCCTCGCTTCGCTGAGGACTTCGGCCGCCTGAGGCACAGATAGTCCGGAAGGCCCCGCACGGTTCGCCGTGCGGGGCCTTCCGCGTTCCCGCCTGCTCAATCTCGCCGTACGAGGGCCTCCCGCCTTCAAGACCCGGTCAATGCGGAACGATCCTTGCCGCATTGCGGTCTACCTTCGAGCTCATGGACGACATCAAGCCCTTCCGCATCGACATTCCGCAGGCCGACCTCGACGACCTCCGAGCCCGGCTGCGGCGCACCAGGTGGGCGGCGCAACTGCCCGGCGGCTGGACCAGGGGCGTGCCGGTCCGGTACGTGCGCGAACTCGCCGAACACTGGGCCGGCGACTTCGACTGGCGCGCCCAGGAGGCCAGGCTCAACGCCTTCCCCCAGTTCACCACCGTCATCGACGGCCAGCAGATCCACTTCCTGCACGTGCGCTCGCCCGAGCCGGACGCGCTGCCGCTGATCATGACGCACAGCTGGCCCAGCTCCGTGGCCGAGTACCTGGAGATGATCGGCCCCCTCACCGACCCGCGCAGCCACGGGCTCGACCCCCGCCTCGCCTTCCACGTCGTGGCGCCCTCGCTGCCCGGCTTCGCGTTCTCACCGTTCCCCGAGCCCGCAGACGAGCGGCCGTGGAGCGTCGAACGGGTGGCGCGCACCTGGGCCGAGCTGATGCGCAGGCTCGGGTACGAGCGCTACGGCGCGCACGGCAACGACGCAGGAGCGCTCGTCACCCCGCAACTGGCCGCCCTGGACAGCCCGCACGTGGTGGGCTCGCTGATCACCGCCGGGCTCGGCATCCCCACGGGGCAGCCCGGCGAGCTGGACGGGCTCGGGGAGAAGGAGCTCGCCGAGCTGGAGGAGATGTCCGACTGGATGACCGGCGGCAGCGGATACGGCCCCTACCTGGCGGCCAGGCCCCAGACGCTCGCCCACGGCTTCGCCGACTCGCCGGTGGCGCAGCTCGCGTACCTGGTGGAGAGGTTCAAGGAGTTCGACGGGTGGGGGTCGGAGGAGGAGCCCATCGGGCGGGACCTGGTGCTCACCAACGCCAGCCTGTACTGGTTCACGGCGACCGGCGGCTCCTCCTCCTGGACGTACTACGAAGGCGCGGCCGGGCTGCCGATCTCCCAGCGCGCCGTGCCCACCGGGGTGACGCACGGCGGGCCCGAGGTGATGCGGCGGGTCGCCGAGCGGGGGAACGATCTCGTGTACTGGGGGCAGGCGCAGAGCCCCAGTCACATGGTGGGGATGGCGGCGCCCGACACGCTGGTGACCGGCATACGCGAATTTTTCGGGATGCTTCGCCGAGGGGGCAAAGATTTTACCCAAGGGGCTTTGCCAAGGCTCTGACCTGCTGGGTTGGGCGCTGGGAGACTGAGCGGCGGCTGGTGGTCGCGACTCTTTTTCAGGGGTGACGCAGTGGGCATGGTTCAACGGGTGATCCAGGCGGCGGCCGTGCTGGCGGCGGCGCTCGCCGCCTCCGTCCCCTCCACCCCGGCGGCGCTCGCCGTCTTCGTCCCGTCCACCCCGGCGGGGCTCGCCGCACCGAGAACGGCCGTTCCGGCGGGACCCGCCGCTCGGCCCCCCGCGTTTTGGGCGGGGCTCACCACTTCGGTCTCGGCGGTTTCGGCGAGGCACACCGCTCCGGTCCCGGCGGCGGCAGCTCCGGTGTGGCAGGGGTGCGGGCATGGGCTGGAGTGCGCGAAGTTGTCCGTGCCCGTCGACTGGGCCAGGCCGCGCGGACGGCGTACCGAGATCGACCTGGCCAGAATGCCCGCGCGGGACTCGCACGGCAGCCTCGGCCCCCTCGTCGTCAGCACCGGCTCAGGCCCCGTGATCCAGGGCGTGCGCGCGCGGCCCGACGCCGTGAGCGAGCTGGCGCGCTGGTTCGACGTGGTGTTCGTCGAGACGCGCGGCATCGGCGATCACGGGAGCGCCGCCACCGTACGCTGCTCGGTGCCCCAGCCCGACCCCCGCCGCCTCCAGCTCACCCCTGGAGCGGCCACCTGGCGCGCCTACGCCCGCGACAACGCCGCCTACGACCGGAGCTGCCGGATCGCCGCCGGACCCGCCTACGCGGGCCTGACGTCCTGGCAGGTGGCCCACGACCTCGACGCCGTCCGCGCCGCCCTCGGGCAGTCGCGGCTGCGGTACTTCGGCAACGCCTACGGGGCCGTGTACGGGCAGGCCTACCTGGAGCTGTTCCCGCGACGGGTGGAGCGGATGTACCTGGAAGGGGTGCCCGACCACGGCCAGACCAGCGTCGGGCGGCGGCTCATCGCGCACGCCAGGGCGGCCGAGCGGCAGCTCGCCGCCTTCCGGGCCTGGTGCGCGGGGCGGATGGGCTGCCCGCTCGGCGGTGACGACGCCGTGAAGGTGCTCGACGGGCTGCTCGAACGGGCGCCCCTGGCCGCCGGTCCCGGCCGCCGGGTGGACGGGCGGGAGGTCGTGGTGGCCGTGCTCGCCGGGCTCGTCCCGCAGCGCTGGCCCGAGCTGGCCAGGGCCCTCGCGGCGGCCGAGGCGGGTGATGCGAGCGGGCTGGCGGCCATGGCGGCTCCGGGGCAGCCTGTGGCGCCGGCGATGGTGACACGGGCGTTGCACTGTCATGACTTCATGCCTGTCGTGCCTGGGTATCGGCGGTTTCTGGCGATGGAGTCGAGGTTGCGGACGATCGCGCCCCGCGTGGGGTGGTTGACCGGACGGTACGAGGTCGGGCGCTGTTTGGGCATCGGCGGGCGTCCGAGCTGGCCGCCCCGGACGGGGGAGCTCGGCGGAGACGACCTTCGCGCGGCGGGGCGTGGCGGCGAGGGGTCTTCCGCTGCGTCGCGGCGCGGCGACGGACCTTCCACCGCGGCTCGACGCTGCGAAGGCGCTTCTGCGGTGGCGCACGGTGGCGAGGGTCCTTCCCAGGCGGCGCGCGGCGGGGCTGCGGTGGCGCGCGGCGGTGAGGCTTCGTCCGAGGCGGCGGGCGGAGGCTCGTCCACGGCAACGCGCGGTGGCGAGGCTTCGCCTGAGGCGGTGCGCGGTGGTGCAGCTTCGTCTGAGGTGGCGCGCGGTGGTGCAGCTTCGTCTGAGGTGGCGCGCGGTGGTGCAGCTTCGTCTGAGGTGGCGCGCGGTGGAGCGGCTTCGTCTGAGGTGGCACGCGGTGGAGCCGACGCCGGTTGTCGTTCCGCGTCGCGGGTCGGGAAGGGGCCTGCGGTGCTGGTGGGGATCGGGCGGCTGGACACGGAAAGCCCCGCCACCGGGGCCGCGCGCGTGGCCGCCCGGATCCCCGGCGCCGCGGTGCTGTGGCACGGCGACGGTCACGGCGCGTACCTGCAGCAGGGCGCCGCGAAGCTCAGGGCGACCTGCCTGCGCTCCCGCGTGCACGACTTCCTCGTCAACGGCACCCCGCCCCGGGCGCGCACCCGCTGCCCAGGGGAGCTGACGGTCTCGCTGAGATAGGCTGCCGAGGGTGGTGATCGAACGAGCGGAGCCCGCCGACGCGGGCGAGATCCTCACCCTGCAACGCGCGGCTTACCTCACCGAGGCCCAGCTCTACGGCGACCCGTACATCCCGCCTCTCGTCGAGTCGCTGGAGCAGGTCCGCAAGGTCATCGAAAGCGCGCTGGTGCTCAAGGCGCTCGACGGCACGCGGATCGTCGGCGCCGTGCGCGGCCGGCTGTCCGGCACCGCCTGCCTGGTGGGCCGCCTGGTCGTCGCGCCCGACCGGCAGGGGCAGGGCCTGGGCACGGCGCTGCTGCGCGCCCTGCACGAGGCGGTGCCGCAGGCGGAGGCGTTCGACCTGTTCACGGGCCACCTGTCGGAGGGGAACCTGCGGCTCTACCGCCGGCTGGGCTACCGGGAGACGAGCCGGGAGCGGATGGACGATCACCTGACAGTTGTGTACCTGCGCAGGACGCCAGATCGATCCCCTCCTCCGCGATGATCATGGCGCGGCCCAGGTCGTCGTCCACCCAGTTCCAGCCCCACCGCCACTCGGACCCGGCCGGATGCTCGGCGTTCAGCCGGTCGAGCACGGCCTGCAGCTCGGCGGCGGGCACCACGAGCTGATGGCGGCCCCGCCACGGCACGTGCTCGGGCGCGTCCAGCGGCGGCACCCGCACGCCGTGGCGGCGCAGCCCCGCCAGCACGTCCTCCGGCCGCAGCCCGAACGGTTGCAGCGGTGTCGCGCCCCGCTCCGCCTCGGCGTCGTGGGCCAGCGCGATCAGCCAGTGCTCCGGCGACGGCGCCCGCTCGCCCTCGGCCAGGGCCAGGCCGGTCGCGATGCCGTCCAGCTTGTGGAAGGCCGGGCCGGCGAAGCCGCCGCCCCGGTGGTGCCCCGGCCGCCCATGGCGGGGCAGGAGCTCCAGGGCGCGCTCATGGTCGAGCCCCGCCTCGTTCAGCACCCGCGCGGCGAGGCAGTCGCCGCTCAGCAGGGCGAGCACCACGTGCCACGGCCCCACCCAGTCGTCGCCGGCGGCCGCCGCCTGCTCGTGGGCGGCCCGTACGATCCAGCTCACCATGCCTCCGATGATGCACCTTGGATAGGCTGCTGGGGTGCTGAAGATCGGACTGACCGGCGGCATCGGCTCCGGCAAGAGCGAGGTGGCCAGGCGGCTCTCGGCCAAGGGCGCCATGGTGATCGACGCCGACAGGATCGCGCGTGAGGTGGTGGAGCCCGGCACCCCCGGCCTGGCCAGGGTGGTGGCCACGTTCGGGGAGGAGGTGCTGCGGGCGGACGGCTCGCTCAACAGGGAGAAGCTGGGCTCGTTCGTGTTCGCCGACTCCGAGAAGCTGGCGGCGCTGAACGCGATCGTGCACCCCCTGGTGGGGGAGCGGGTCGCGGAGCTGCAGCGGGCCGCCGCCGACGACACGATCCTGGTGTACGACGTGCCGCTGCTGGTGGAGAACAACCTGGCTCCCATGTACGACGTCGTCATCGTCGTGGACGCACCGGACGACCTGCGCATCAGGCGGCTGTCGGAGCACCGCGGCATGCCCGAGGCCGACGCCAAGGCGCGCATCGCGGCGCAGGCGACCCGGGAGGAGCGGCTGGCGGCGGCCGACATCGTGATCCCGAACGACGGCCCGCTGGAGGAGCTGGACGGGCGGGTGGACGAGGTCTGGCGAGAACTCCTCGCCCGCGCCGCCCGCGGCTGACCCCGAACTCGCCCGCGCCGCCTGCGGCTGACCCCGAACTCGCCCGCGCCGCCTGCGGCTGACCCCAGGCTCGGTCGCGCCGCCCGCGGCTGACCCCAGGCTCGGCCATGTCGCCCGAGGCCGACCCCAGGCTCGGTGGCGCCGCCCGTGGGCTGACCTCGGGACCCGGTCACGTCCCGTCCGAGACGAGCGGTTGACGGCCTGACCAGTATCCGTGACGATCGGAAAGATCGCCCGACAGGATCACCCCGGAAGGACCGCCGATGCCGCGCCCCTGGCGTGCCACCCTGGCCGCACTGATCGTCGCCCTGACCACCCTGGCCCCCGCCGGAGAGGCGAGCGCGGCGACGCAGTCGTTCCGCAACCCGGTGAACCCGTCCGCCGACCCCAGCCTCATCCACCACGACGGCGCCTACTACGTGGCCACCACGCGCGGCGACCGCATCGGCGTCTGGCGCTCGCCCAGCCTCGCCACCCTCCTGGCGGCCCCCGAGCAGGTGGTCTGGCGCGACAGCGACAGCAGCCGCAACCAGCAGATGTGGGCGCCCGCCTTCCGCCACGTCGGCTCCCGCTGGTACCTGTACTACACGGCCTCCGACGGCGTGGACGCCAACCACCGCATGTACGTCCTGGAGTCGGCGGGCGACGACCCGATGGGCCCGTACACGTTCAAGGCCAAGATCGCCGACTTCGGCGAGTACGCCATCGACGGCGAGCCGATCACCCACAACGGCCAGTCCTATTTCGTCTGGAGCGGCCCGGGGCGCGGCCTCGGCGGCCCCGCCCAGCTCTACATCGCCAGGATGAGCAACCCGTGGACGGTCACCGGCGGCCGGGTCGCGATCCCGGCCTCCGGCGGCTGCACCGAGGTGCGGGAGGGCCCGACGCCGCTCTACCGCAACGGCAGGACGTTCCTGACGTACTCCTCCTGCGACACCGGCAAGCCCGACTACCAGCTCTGGATGAAGAGCATCGCGAACGGCGCCGACCCGATGGTGGCCGCGAACTGGACGCAGCACGCGGGCCCGGTGTTCTCGCGCAACGACGCGACCGGAGTGTGGGGCCCGGGGCACCACTCGTTCTTCCGCTCGCCTGACGGCACCGAGGACTGGATCGCCTACCACGGCAAGAACACCAGCGCCTACACCTACGACTTCCGCACCACGCGGGTGCAGAGGTTCACCTGGAACGCCGACGGCACCCCGAACTTCGGCCGCCCTCTCGCCGCGGGCGCCACCCAGCAACTCCCGTCGGGCGATCCGGGCGCGGCCACGTCCGTGATCAACGACTTCGACGCGCAGGTCGCGTACGCGGGCGCCTGGCAGTCCGGCTCGGGCTGCGGCAACCAGTGCTTCTGGAGCAACGACCACTGGAGCGGCCAGGCAGGCGCGACCGCGACCGTCACCTTCAACGGCAGCCGGGTGGCCCTGCTCAGCGTGCGCGACCGGGGCAACGGCATCGCCGCCGTCTCGATCGACGGCGGGGCCGAGCAGCGGGTCGACTACTACAGCGGCATCCGGGTGGGGGAGCAGCTCAACTACCTGAGCCCGGTGCTGCCGCGCGGGCAGCACACGTTGCGGGTGCGGGTGACGGGCGAGCGCAACCCGGCGTCGGGCAGCACGGTGATCAGCATGGACCGGATCGAGGTGTTCTAGCCGGCAGCGTAGAGCCTGGCGATGCGCGCGCCGAGGTCGGCGCCGTAGTTCTGGTGGTAGACCTGGGCGGAGCAGTAGACGGCGCCGCCCGTGCGGGCCAGGGCGGGCGTCCAGACGGCGGCGTTCTCGACGCCGGGGTCGCTCATCGCCAGTCCGGTGAGTGCGATGTCGTCCACGCTGACGTCGATGAAGTAGTCGCTCACGCCCTTGCGCTCGTACAGGCGCCACTGCAGCGTCGCGCCGGTCGCCCCGCTCAGCTTGGCCGTGAGGTCGACCGTCGCCCGCACCCAGGTGTTCGCCGCGTCGGCGGTGACGTCCCGCTCCCAGACCACCTTGCCGTTGAGCAGGAGCTGCTTGACGTGGTATCCGGCCGGATGCGACGGCCCGCGGGCGTCGCGGTGCCAGAAGCTCACCACTCGCCTGGCCGCCCCGGAGGTCAGCACGGTGTTGCGCGCCGCGCCGCACGACATGCCCGCCTTGGTGGCGGTCTGCTGCTGGACGACGAAGCTGAGCCGCCCGTCACCGGTGCGGGCCAGGTTGTCGGCCGCGGGGCGCGTCCACGCCTGGTCGCGGGGGACGAACGGGAGCTTGTACTGCAGGACCCCGGCCAGCTCACCGCTGCGGACGTGCTCGACCGCCTTCTTGGTGACCGCCTCGACGTAGGACACCGTCGGCTTCTGGGCGGCGTGGCTCAGCGGGTACGCGTACGGCATGAGGTAGATCCCGGTGCCGGGCAGCCGCTCGGCGAGCTGCCGCACCTGGTACGACAGGCTCCACGGCCACGAGGTGTCCCGGTAGGGCTCGTCGCGGAAAGGGAAGATCACGCCGTCCATCAGCGGGATCTGCTCGGCGACGAACGCGTCGGTGACCTGGGCGTAGTAGACGGTCGGGACGAACTTGAGCGCGGGGGCGATCGCCTTGGCCGCCGACCGCATCTGGCCGACGTAGGCGGGGGTGAACGTCTTGAGGTCGTAGGCGTAGTCGTCCACGGTCCAGCCGGCCAGGTTCGGGTGGGCCTTGGCGAGGGTGGCGATCTCGCGGGACCAGGCGACGTAGTCGTGCCTGTACGGCCGGGACACGCAGCAGCCCTGCTGGCTGGGCGAGTACACCAGCACCCAGACGTCGATCCCGGCGGTGGACGCGGCGGGCAGGAACTCGTCCCGCAGGTCGGTCCAGTGCACGTCGTCGCCGGCCATCGGATAGACGTAGGTGTTCGCGTTGAGCGCCTTCAGCCCCGCGATGATCGCCTTGGTGTCCACGTGCCTGATCCCGTCGGCGCGCGGCTGCTCCTCACGCATGAGGTTGCCCGCGGTGCCCAGGGCGCCTGGAGCTTCGGCGCGGGACACGCCGGGGATCATCGACAGGGACATGGCCAAGGCGGTCACGAGCGCGAGGCGGATCACGGGAGTTCCTTCAGAGCATGATCGGATACAGGCCCGTCAGCGTATTGAGCCCCGGTATATCGCCGGTATGCCGCTCAGAACGGCGAGTCGAGCGGCACCTGCCGCACCCCCGGAAGGTACGGATCCAGCTCCCCCAGCTCGAACCGCGACATCCCCACCACGTGCCAGAACTGCCCGCCGGGATCCCCCTGCACCTTGTACCGCCCGTCGGGCGCCAGCGCCGCCCACCCCTCGGGCAGCCCGAGCAGGGTGGCCCGGCGCTCGCCGCCCGCCCAGAGGATCACCGTGCCGTCGTCGCCCGCGCTGGCCAGGAGGTCCTCGGCGGGGCTGAAGGCGACCGACCAGACCCTGCGGGCGTGCCCGGCCAGGGTGTGCAGCAGCCGCCCGCTCGCGGTGTCCCAGACGCGGACGAGCGTGTCGTCGCCGCCGGTGGCCAGGCGTTCGCCTGAGGCGTCGAAGGCGAGGCTCCACAGCCGTCCCTGGTGCAGGTCGAGCGTGTGCACCAGGCGGCCGGCGCGCCGCTCCCACACCAGGGCGAGGCCGTCGTTGCCCGCGCTGGCCAGGTAGCGGCCGTCGGGGGAGAAGGCGACGGAGTAGACGCGGTCGTGGTGCCCCTCCAGCCTGGCGGTCCGCAGGCCGGTGCTGACGTCCCACACGCGCACGCCGTGGTCGTCGCAGCCGGTGGCCACGTACGCGCCGTCGGGGCTGAAGGCGATGGAGCGCACCCGGCCGCGGTGGCCGATCAGCTCGCCGGCCAGCCGGCCCGTCGGGCGGTACCAGATGCGCACGCTGTCGTCGTCGTTGGCGGTGGCCAGCAGGGTGCCGTCGGGGCTGAACGCCTCGGCCCACACGTGGTCGGTCTCGGCGTTCAGCTCGCGCTCGTAGTCGCCGGTGGCGGCGTTCCAGAAGTGCACGCCGCCGTCGTTGCTGGCGGTGGCCAGCAGCGGCCCGGCGGGGGAGAAGGAGGCGGAGACGAGCCGGTCGGCGGTGCCGGTGAACTCGCGCAGCCGCCGCCCGGTGCGCGCCTCCCACACCCGTACGACGCCGTCGTTGCCGCTGGTCGCCAGCATGGTGCCGTCGGCGCTGAAGCGGACGGAGGAGATGCGCCGGCCGTGGCCGCGCAGCACCCGCTGGCACTGGCCGCTGTCGGGGTCCCACAGCCGCACGGTGCCGTCGTTGCTGCTGGTGGCGAGCTGCTGCCCGTCGGGGCTGAACGCGAACGGCCACACCGAGCTGCGGTGCCCCGTCAGCTCGACCCGCTGGCCGGAGCCGAGGCGCTGCAGCCGGACCATGCCGTTGGCGTCGCCGGTGGCCAGCAGAGAGCTGTCGGGGCCGAACGCCACCTGGTAGACGGCGGCGGCGTGCGTGGTGTGCACGCCGCGCGCCTCGCCCGAGGTCTCCCACACGCGGACGCTGCCCGCCGTGTCGCCGGTGGCCAGCAGCGAGCCGTCGGGCGCGAACGCCACGCAGTAGACGCTGCCCAGGTGCCCCGTCAGCTCGTGGGCGAGCCGCCAGGTGCGGGTGTCCCACAGCCGGACCGTGCCCGCCTCGTCGCCGGTGGCCAGCAGCCGCCCGTCGGGGCTGTGCACGGCGCGGTAGACGCTGCCGCGGTGTTCGCCGAGCGTCTCCTTGACCTGCCCCGAGCCGAGGTCCCAGACGCGCACCACGCCCGCGGAGTCGCCGGTCACCAGGGCCGAGGCGCCGAAGGAGGCGGTGTAGACGGGCTCCCGGTGCCCGGCCAGCTCGTGCACGAGCCGCCCGGTGGCCGTCTCCCAGACGCGCACCACGCCGTCGGCGCCGCCCGCCGCCAGCAGCGCGCCTGAGGGGTCGAGCCGCACCGGCCAGACGCCGCCGGGGTGGCACTCCAGCCTGCGCAGCAGCTCGCCGCTCAGGGCGTCCCACAGCAGCACGAAGCCGTCGCTCGCGCCTGTGGCCAGCAGGCCGCCGGCGAACGTGACCGCGTACACGCGGCCGCGGTGGCCCTGCAGCGTGCGCACCGGCGCGCCGCCGACGCACAGCAGCACGCCGCCGTCCTCGTTGCCGACCGCGATCGTGGCCCCGTCGGGGCTGTAGGCGATCGGCTCGGGCAGGCGGCTGGTCTGGAAGTGGTAGCCGTACGGGACGCCGATGCCCGCCGGCGCGAACTGCACCTCGACCGGCTGCCCCGGCACCACGGCGGCGCCGGGCAGGTGCGGCAGCGTGCCGGTCACGTCGATGAGGGAGGCGCGGTGCCAGCGGGCGCCCTCCAGGGCGGCGTCGCTCAGGTCCACCTGCGCCAGCCGCGCCCCTGACAGGTCGGCGTCGCGCAGGTCGGCGCCGGTGAGCTGGGCGCCGTCGAGCCGCGCGCCGGCGAGCCGGGCGCCGCGCAGGACGGCCCTGGACAGGTTCGTGCCGGCCAGCGTGGCCTCCGACAGGTCGGCGCCGGTGAGGTCCACCTCGCGCAGGTCCCTGGCCGACAAGTCCTCGCCCTTCAGGTTGGCGCCGCGCAGGTCGGCGTGGGCGGGCGTGCGCAGCCTGGCGGAGATCTTGACCGCGTTCGCCCTGGGGACGTCGTCGGGCGGCGGGTCGTTCACCCAGGCCCGCAGCGCCCGTACGTCGGCCAGGTCGCACAGGAACTCCACGGTCAGCGCCGACAGCGGCCTGCGCGACAGCAGGACAGGGTGGTCCAGCGTCATCGCGATGCGCCGGGCGACCAGCCACTCCATCACCGAGGCGTGGATGAACCCGAACATCCCCTCATCGGTGCGCACCAGCAGGCTGCCCGAGCCCATCCGGAAGGCGGCGTGCGCGGCCGTGAGCTGCCCGTCGGCCAGGTCGGTCAGCGTCTCGCCGATCTCGGTCAGCTCGTCGAGCGCCAGCAGCGCCTCGCCGGACTCCCACAGCCGCACCGCCAGCGCCGTCACCACCCGCCACAGGTCGTCGACGGTCAGCCCGGAGGGGGAGCCGGGGATCCTGGCCCGCCGCTCCTCGAAGACCAGCCAGGAGGTGAGGATCTCCTCGTACAGCAGGGCAGGGCTGACCGCGCGCCTGGCGTCGGCGACCGTGCGCAGGCGGTCGGCGTCGAGGTCGGCGATGAAGCTGAGCATGCGCGGGTTCTGGGCCAGCGCCAGCAGGTCCTCGATCTCCCCCATCAGCGACATGCGGGCGCCGGCCTCCTCGCCGGCGCCGAACCGGTTGGCCAGGTAGGCGCGGATCTGGTCGGGCGTGAAGTCCTCGACGCTGAGCACCCGCCGCTGCGGCAGCACCCCGACCATCTCGCCCAGCGAGGTGAGCACCTGGCTGGTCGACTTGAAGTGCTGGGTGCGGCTGGCCACCACGATCTTCGCCTTGTCCTCGGCCGCCGCCAGCAGCGTGGCCAGGTGGTCGGCCGCCCGGTCGTAGGTCAGCCGGGTGACCAGCTCGTCGAACCCGTCGAACAGCAGCACGATCCGCCCCTGGCGCAGCAGGTAGCGGAACGCCTTGAGGTCGATGACCTCCTCGCCGTGGCCCGCCAGGTGCGCGGCGACCAGCGCGTCCACCGAGTGCGCCTTGTCCAGGGCGCGCAGCTCGATGAGGATCGGCGTCAGGTGCGGCAGCTCGGCGGGGATGCGGCGGGCCAGCTCGCGCAGCGCGAACGTCTTGCCGTGGCCGAAGTCGCCCAGCAGCAGCAGGAACCGGCCGTGGTCGGCGGCCAGCAGCCGCATCAGCTCGTCGGTCAGGCCCTGGCGGGTCCGGCCGCCGGGACGATCCAGCTCGCGGTAGCGCTGCGGGACGTACAGGCCGGGCGGGTAGCGCCGGTCGGAGGTCAGCCTGGCGGTCTGCTCGGCCACGTAGCCGCTCAGGTCGAGCAGCCCCTGGAACTCGGTGAAGCTGCGCAGCCGCACGCCCATGCGCATCAGGTCGTCGCGCAGCGCGCGCGGCGCGGGCGGGCCCTGGTAGACCAGCTCGGCGGCCAGGCCGCCGGCGTGCGCCTGCCGGACGAACCCGGCCGCGGCCTCCTCGTCCAGCGCGCCCACGTGCGCGCCGATCATCGTCTGGCGGACGAAGCCGTCCTCGGCCTGGGTGACCACCAGGTGCGTGCCGAACCTGCGGATCTTGGTGTGCTCGTGCCTGGCCTCGCACACCTCGGTGATCCGGTCGAGCAGCAGCTCCACCGGGCTCGGCTCGCGCTCCTCCGGCTTGGCGGCGGGCGGCTGGACGGGCGGGCTCTCGCCGGTGAACGTGGCTCGCGCGGCCCGCCAGCGGGCGCGTACCGGCTCGGGACGCTCCCCGTCGGGCACCCACGTGCGCAGCCAGCCGGGGCCGATCTCCACGACCTGGTGCCGCCCGGAGCGCGGCGCGGCGACGCGCCCCTCCGCCGCCTGGCCGGAGCCGCCGTGGAAGAGCAGGTTGACGCGGTGGCCCAGCAGCCGCTCGTAGGCGGGCGCGTCCCTCAGCTCCTCCGGCGGATGCCCCATCGCGCCCAGGCGCAGCCACTCGCGCTCCTCGTAGGGCCGCAGCCGCTCGGCGAACCAGGCCGCCTGCGCCTCGCCGAGCATCGCGAACGCGTCGCGCTCCAGGTGGCTCATCGCCATCGTCGAGTTCAGCCCGGCCACCACCACCTTCAGGTCGGGCACCTCGAACAGCGTCCACGGCTGCCCGCCGTCGAACACCCGGTCGTCCAGCCCCTGGTACAGCTCGCCGAACAGGGTCGCGAAGTGCCGCCACTTGGGCCAGTAGGGCGGCTGCGGGCTGACGTCGTCGGCCTCGCAGGTCAGGAAGTACGCGCTGGCGGCGGCCTTGGTGACGTCGCGCGGGCCGGGCAGCAGCACCAGCCGGTGCGGCTCCAGGCCGAGCAGCAGCCGCAGGTCGGTGACGAACCGCGTCGCCTGCGCGTACTGCCCCAGGCTGCCGGACTCGGTCAGGTCGCCGCTGACGACCATCAGGTCGGGTCGGGGCATGCCGCGGTCGTAGAGGGCGGTCAGGTCGGCCCAGATGCGGGCCTGCATGTCCTCGGGCGTGAACGGGTCGCCGGGGTCGGGCAGCGCCCGGCCGAAGCGGGGGCCGCCGATGTGCAGCACGCTGATCGAGTCGCGGGGCCTGCCCGGGCCGGCCACCGGCGGGAACGTGGGCGGCGTGACGGGCGCGCGCCGGGCACTGGCGCGTTCGGCGGGCGGCGGCAGGGTCGGCGCGGGCGGCGGCACCAGGGTGCCGTCGGGGAAGGCGGGCGCGGCCTCCGGCTTGGCCCGGCCCGCCAGCGCCTCCCTGACCCTGCCCAGCAGCAGCGCCCTGGCCTGGCCGGGGTCGGTGACGCCCAGCAGGTCGACCCAGGTGATGGTGGACAGCAGCCCCTCCAGGGGCACGTCCTCCAGCCTGATCGTGACGAGCTTGTTGGACGGGTTGTCGGGGTCGGCGCGCAGCGCGGCCTGCCACTCCATCCGGCCGTAGCGGGAGCCCAGGTAGTTGCGCGAGAGCACGGCCACGACGAGCTGGGCCTCGCTGACGCCGCGGTCCATGAAGTCGATGAAGTTCGTGCCGGGCACGAAGTCCCACGCCTGGATCATGGTGCGGTATCCCGCCGCCTCCAGCTCCCAGGCGATCCAGGTCGCCCAGGCTGTGTCGGCCGGGGAGTAGCTGACGAAGATGTCGGTCGGCCTGCCGTCACGTGCCATTCGCCCAGTATCCCTTGCCCCGCCGACGGTGTGCGATCATCTTCGGGTGTGGCAGCGTCTTGGCGTACTCGACTGGATCAGGGTCGGGCTGCTGGTCCTGGGGCTGGTCTTCGTGGCGACCGGCCTGCTGCCGTGGGACGACGCGGTCACCAGCCTGCGTGAGATCGGCCCGCTGCTGATCTTCCTGGTGGCGGTCATCGTGCTGGCCGAGCTGACCAAGGAGGCGCAGGTCTTCGACGCCATCGCGGCCAGGATGGCGGTGCTCGGCCGTGGCAACTACGCGGCCCTCTTTTTTCTTTGTGTCATTTTTGCGTCATTTGTCACGATATTTCTGAATTTGGATACGACGGCGGTGCTGCTCACCCCCGTCATGCTCGCCCTCGCCCCCCGCGCCCGCATCGCCGCCCTTCCCCTCGCCATGACCACCATCTGGCTGGCCAACACCGCGAGCCTGCTGCTGCCGGTCTCCAACCTGACGAACCTGCTCGGCATGCGGAAGATCGGCCTGGACGCCCAGGAGTTCGCCGCCCGCATGTGGGCGCCCCAGCTCGCCGCCATCGCGGTGACGATGGTGTTCCTGTGGGTGTTCTACTGGCGGCGCGGCGAGCGGCGCGACCTGCGCTACACTCCGCCGGTGCTCGAACCGGTCGCCGACCGGGCGCTGTTCTCCGCCGCGTCGGCCGCGTGCGTGCTGTTCATCGCGCTGCTGCTGGTGGAGACGCACGTGGCGATCGCCGCCACCGCCGCGGCCGTCGTCGTGGCTGCCGCCTTCGCGCTGCGCTCCCGCGAGCGCCTGACGTGGAGCCTGATCCCCTGGCAGCTCGTCATCTTCGTGACCGGCCTGTTCCTGGTCGTGCCCACGCTCAGCCTGCACGGCCTGTCCACCGTGATGACCTGGATGATCGGCACCGAGGGAGACCCCTACCGCACCGCCGCCGTCGGCGCGGGGCTGTCCAACGTGATCAACAACCTGCCCGCCTACAAGGCCGTCGAGACCGTCATCCCGGCCACCGACCAGGACCTCCTGCTGGCCCTGCTGGTGGGCACCAACGTCGGGCCCGTCATCACCCCGTGGGCGTCGCTGGCCACGCTGCTGTGGTTCGAGTCGTGCCGCCGCCACGACGTCCGGGTGCCGATGCGCCGCTTCCTGCTCACCGGGGCCGGGCTGGCCGTCGTGGGGGTTCCCGCGACGGTCTGGGCCCTGGTGACCTTCGGGTGAGCCGTCAGGCGGCGGCCAGGGCGTAGGCGCCGGCGACCGCGTCCAGGGCCCAGCGCATCCGCCGCACGTACGTCTCGGGGTGGTCGCCGGCCTCCTGCGCCACGAGCGCCGCGCACCAGGACGGGTCGCCGCCGCACGCGCACAGCCGCTCGTCCACGGCCTCGCGGATCTGGAACGGGGACAGCTCCTCGGACGGCTGCAGCGCGGTGACGAAGAGCACCTGCGCCAGCTCGGTCGTGGTCATCATGTCGGGCTCCCTCCACCGTGGTGCCGTTGTCCGGCACCCTCTAAATAGACGTCGAACGGCGGCGGAACTCATCGACAAAGGACACAGACCATCTGTGGACTTTTCCTCATTTCAGGAGCGAGAGCAGCCCCGGCAGGGCCCGCGGATGGGCGGCCACGAAGCTGCGCTCGTCGCCGGGGCCGTCCACGCACTCCTCGTAGGGCCCGCCGTCCAGCCGCCGGATCTCGATGCCCGCCTCCTGCGCCAGCAGCGCCCCCGCCGGGAGGTCCACCACCCCGGCCCGATAGCCCACGATGCCGTCGATGTCGCCACGCGCCAGCATCGCCCAGGCCAGCAGCGGCGCCCAGAGCTGCAGCACCCGGCGGGCGCCGAGGTCGAGCGCCGTCTTCAGCCGCCGCACGGTCGCGTCGTCCCTGGCGATGCCGTACCCCTGGGTCCAGGCCAGCAGCGGCCCGTGCGGGCTCGGCGCGTACGGCGGCGCCAGGCGCAGCCCCGAGGAGGTGACCGCGCCCCTGCCGCGCACCGCCGACCACGTCTGACGGGAGACGGGGTCGTGCACCACGCCCAGCAGCGGCCGCCCGCCCCGGCACAGCGCCACGCCCACCACGTACGTCGGCAGCCCGATGGCCACGTTGTTGGTGCCGTCGAGCGGGTCGACCAGCCACGTCCACTCGCCGCCCGCCGCCCCGACCAGCCCCGACTCCTCGGCGATCACCGTGTGCGACGGGTACGCCGTCAGGATCCGCTCCAGCAGCAGCTTCTCCGAGGCCAGGTCCAGGTCCGTCACCACGTCGCCGGCCTCGCCCTTGGCCCTGGTGCCGAGCGCGCCCCTGGTGCCCTCCAGGAGCAGCGCGCCCGCGGCCTCGGCGGCTTCGACGGCGACCGTACGAGCGTGATCCAGGTCCATCGGGTGCCTCTCAGGTCAGGTGCGCGGTGATCATGCGGATGGCCAGGGCCGTCTCCGCCGAGTCCAGCGGCTGCCTGGACACGTGGTGCGGGCCGCCGGCCAGCGGGCCGAGCGACAGGTCGTGGCTGCCGGGACGGCCCCGGCCGAGCGCGATCGTGGCCGCCTCGCCGCCCTCGGGCACCACGCTGCTGTGGAAGCGGTCGGCGGCCAGCGTGTAGGTGTCGCCGGGGCCGAAGATCTCCACCAGGCCGGTGGCGTGCCGCACGGTGCGGGCGGTGGGCGAGATGCGGTCGCCGTCGGCGGCGCTGACCACCTCGTACACCCGGTGCGTGGCCTCGGCGAGCGCGTCGCAGACCACCGCGTGCACGTTGCGCACCTGGCCGTAGAGCACGTGGCTGACCAGGTCCCAACTGTGGCAGTGGATCTGCGAGGTGGTGCTGCGCGCGTGCGCGAGCGAGTCGGTCCACAGGTGGAGGCATACCCCTTCGCCGCCCTGGCGCTCCAGCGGCAGGCAGACGAACCCGAGCGGATGGCGTACGGCCGTCAGGCCCGGCCGTGACAGCTCCGCCAGGGCCCACGCCCGCGCCTCACCGGCTCGCAGGACCTCGCGCACGCTGCTCAGGCTCATGCGTACGGATCCAGCGCGCGCAGGGCCTTACGGGCGATGTCGACGACGTCGCGGCCGTTGTAGGACCTGGGCAGCGGCACCCCGATCCGCTCGAACAGCTCCTGCACCTCCTCGATGGTGGGCTCGTCGCCGAGCGGCACCTTCTTGTACATCTCCAGCGGCACCCGCCGCGCCTGCTCCATGCTGAGCCGCAGCTCGGTGTCGCAGTTCTCGTAGTAGAACGTGTCGGCCAGCGCGGTCATCGCCATGTTCGGGTCCTCGACCGTCATGATCAGGCGGGTCGAGGACAGGTCCCAGCGGAACGTGGTCATCGTCGAGGACAGGCCCACCTCGATGTCGAGCAGGCCGTAGCGCTGGCGGTGCCAGAAGGCCGCCAGGATGGTCGCGTACGACTCCTTCCTGGCCCGGTCGGTCGTCCATGTCTCGCCGGTGCCGTCGGGGGCGTCGGACAGCGAGCGGCGGTAGTGGGCGTAGGTCTCGCACACCTCCGCGTTGGCCGGGTCGATGATCTCGACGCTGACCCTGAGGTGCCGCTTGTCCTTGCGCGCGGCGGCCACGCACTCGGGCAGCGTGACGGCGCGCAGGTAGGTGCCGGTACCGCCCTTGAAGCTCCACCGGGTGGTGTCCCTGCGGGCCTCGGCGTGCGACTGGGCGATCTCCTGCCTGCTGCCCAGCACCCTGACGAGCTGCAGGGAGTCGAGGGCCCTGCGGGTGCTGTGGGCCAGCGTCTCGATCTCCTCCAGGCGGGCCAGCCGCACCGGCAGCTCGGCCAGCGCCCCTGAGGTGATCGTCTTCTCGACGGGCGCCTGGCGGGCGCGGTCGCGCAGCAGCGCCGTGGCCACCAGCGCGAGGATGACCAGGGTCGCGGCGGTGACGAGCTGGCGCTGGATCTCGTCGCCCTGCGTGCCGAAGATCTCGTCGGGCATGATGCCGAGCACGCCCACGACGATCGCCAGGCCGAGTGCGATGGCGCCGTCCGCGTTGCGCGCCGCCCATGGGGCGGACCTCTTCAACGCCGCCATGAACCGTGCCATCGTTCGCCCCGCCGTTCGACGATCAGTTCCCGGTCTTTCGAGGTCATGGTAACGAGAGCGCCACGCTACTGTCAGCACACGATCTACTGGCGAAAGATGCCCCGCACTATTGCCTAGACCTATCGAGCCCCGGCGGCAGGTGATGGCGGGCGCGGGACCGCCCGCCATCCCGGCGTCAGAACCAGCCGCGGTGGCGGGCCATCTGCTCCAGCCCGCGCTGCAGCGCCGCGTCCGCCTCGTGCGGCGGCTGGTCGTAGCGGACCGTGAAGCGGTTGTAGGCGTCGTGGCTGGAGCTGAGGAAGCCGCCCCGCTTGTCGGCCTCCAGGATGACGTCCATCTGCCGCGGCCCGGCGATGAACGTCAGCTCCAGCTCGTTGAAGTAGCGCCGCCACTGGCCGCCCGCGTAGTACTCGATCTCCTGGAAGAACGGCATGGTCGAGCCGTACAGCGTGCCCCGCTCCAGGTCGGCCTTCTTGAACTGGAAGCCCAGCCGGTCGAGCGCGCCTATCACGTGCTCCTGGGCGGGCAGCGGGCTGACGAACAGGGGGTCGAGGTCGCCCTTGTCGAGCGCCCCCGCCAGCGCCAGCTCCGTCTGGACGCCCAGCTTCATGCCGTGCAGCGGGTGCCCGGCGATCGCGCTGATCGGCGTCTCCCACGGGATCGGGATCTCGAACTGCTGCTGGTGCTGCGCGCCCGCCGCGAGCTGGAAGGTCCCGGCCACCTGCTGGCGCAGGAAGCTGTAGGACGTCTTGTACTCGTTGTCACCGGACTCGACCTCGACCACGGCGGTGAGGTCGATGTAGATGCCCTCGACCTTGTAGTCGGAGTTGCCGCCACGGAAGTGCACGACGCCGCGCAGCGGCTCGCCCGGGCGCACGCCCGTGTTGGTCAGCACCGTGTCAACCTCGACGCCCGCGCCGAAGGCGGCCATCAACTTGCGGAACACCATGGGGTTCTCCTAAGCGGAAGGTGTGTGACCGTTCAGTTGGCCTGAACCCGAGATGCGGGGGAGCAGCTGGGCCAGGAGAAGGGTGGAGAGCGCGGAGTCCGACTGTCCCTGCTGGGTGCGGACGACCAGCGGCTGGGGTGCGTTCTCCGCCAGTTTGGCGCCCACGTCCAGGCGCCTGCGGGCCAGCTCGTACTGCAGCACGGCCCGGTTGTCCCGGTAGGACTCGGCCAGCCGGCGCAGCGCCTTGGCCTCGTTCTCGGCGGCGGTCAGCTCGGCCCTGCCGCGCGCCTCGATCTCCCAGGTCACCCGCTGCGCCTCGGTCTCCTGCTCCTCCAGCATGCGCGCCACGTCCTTGCGCGCCGTGTTGTGGGCGGCCTTGACCTCCACGACGCGGGCGTCGCGGGTCTTCTTGGAGCGTTCGATCTCCATCAGCAGCGTGTCGATGCGGCGCTTGCGGGTCAGCTCCCACTCGCGCTCGTAGGCCGACAGCTCCTTGGCCACCTTCTCGCGGGTGGCCAGGTGCTGCTGGTACTGGTCGGGGAGCTGCACGTCGGGGATGTTGGCGCCGGTGATGCGCACGCCGTAGCGGCCGAGCTGGCGGTTGAGCGCGTCCTGCATGTCGCCGACGTCGGAGCCGCGCAGGTCGTAGGCCCGCTCGGTGTTGACCCTGCGGCTGCGCTGCCTGATCGCGTCCTGCACCGCGCTGGACAGCACGAGGTCGAAGTTGCCCGCGCCGATCGTGCGGACGAACGCGACGGGGTCCACGATCCGGAACTTGAGGAAGAACTCGATCGACTTCAGCGGCACGTTCTCGGCGGTGGGGCAGGCCACGATCGGGGCCGAGTACGGGATCTCGGTGGAGGTGTCGACGACCGCGTCCACCCGGTCCCACGGCAGCCAGAGGTAGTGGCGGCCCGGCGGCAGGGTGCCCGTGATGGCGCCCCAGCGGCTGCGCACGCCGGTGGTGCCCTCCTCGATCTCGATGATGGCCTTGCGCCAGATCGTCAGCAGCGCCAGCAGGACGAACAGCAGCGCCCCGAACGTCCCGACGAGCCGGAAGCCGGTCAGCGCGGCCATGCCGGCGAAGTACAGCGCCAGGAACACCAGGGTCATCCAGGCGAAGCCGCGCCGGTCCTTGGGGATGACGACGGGCACGAGCTGGCCCTGCTCGCCGCCGCGCAGGAGCTGGCGGATCTCTCCCCAGGAGGCCAGTGACTCCTTGATCTTCGAGAACTCGCGGCTCATCTCAGATCTCCCCCTTCCCGGGCAGCAGGCGCTCAACGGTGCGTTCCAGCAGGTTGTCCGGCTCGGGCGCCGCGGACGGAACCTGCGGCGGCTCCTCCACGTCGGCGGCGGCCTTCTGCAGCAGCGCGGCGATCTCGCTCTCGCGCCCGCGCACGCGGGTGGCGATCTCGTCGAGCCTGCCGCGGATGGCGGCCATGTCCTCGGCGGAGAACAGCACCGCGTCCTTGCCGCCCACGAGTTGCTGGGCCAGGGCCAGGAAGTCGATGTCGGTCTGCTCGCCCACCTGCACCACCTGCGGCAGCCTGGTGGCGACGGACTCCAGCTTGGCCAGGAGGTCCTGCTGGAAGCGGTAGTCGAGGATCTCGGGCGCCTCGGCGGCGGACAGCGCCCTGATGTCCAGCGCCTGCGCCTCCAGGAGCGCGGAGTTGGCGTTGGCCGTGGACTCGGCCTCGACCAGGCGCTGCCTGGCCTGCGCGGTGGCCTGGTGGCTGGCGCGTTCGAGCGCGGTGTCCATGCGGGCTTGGTAGCCGGCGATCTCGGCCTGGATGGCGCTCAGCGTCTCCTGGAGGCCGGCCAGCTCCTTGACCAGGTCGCCCTCGTTCTGCTCCTTGCGGAGCTGCAGCTCGTACTCGTAGGTGTAGGCCTCCTTGGCGACCCTGACCATCTCGGGGGCGGCCAGGTCCATGCGGTATTCCTGGCTGGACGGCTCGGCGTGGGTGATGTTCACGTCGGTGAGCCGTACGGCGGGCAGGAACTGCTGGTTGAGGCTCTCCAGCATGCCGAGCGTGCTCTCGCCCACCAGGTCGTAGATGTCCTCGGCCCGCTGCGCGTAGATCAGCGAGCGGGTGACCTCGCTGATGGCGTTCTGCAGCTTGGACTGGAAGCCGCTGACCGAGCCGAGCACGAAGATGAACTCCGCCGGGTTCTCGATCCTGAACTGCAGGAACAGGTCGACGCTGGCCTTGACGCCCTGCTGGGTGGGGGCTTCGCTGATCGGCGCGTTGAACGGGTACTCGCGGGTGGTGTTGACGATGTAGCTGACCCGCTTCCACGGGTTGAACAGCGTCACCCGGCCCGGGTCCGCGATGTGCACCAGCTTGCCGAACTGGGTGATGAGCGCCTTGCAGCCCTCGGGCACCATCACCACGCTGCGCCGCCACCACAGGAACCCGGCGGCCAGCACGAGAACGACCCAGTAGTGCGGGCCGAAGATCACCTCGGCGTTCGGCACGATGTTGCCGAGCGCGCCGATGAGGCCGAGCACCACGAGGATGCCCAGCGGCACGATCACCTTGGCGGTGCTGCCCTTGGGGATCACCACGGGTGAGATGACGTGCATGCCGTTCTCGGCGAAGCTGCGGTTGACGATCTCGCCGGCCTCGTTCAGCGACGCGGACTTGGCCTCGATGACGGTGCCGACGGAGACACCGCCGTCACGGGCCGCCGCGAAGTCGTGCGGGTTGAGCCTGAAGCCAGGCGCCTGGCCGGCCAGTTGCCCCGCCTGGTCGATGACCTGCCCGGCGGCCTGCCCCATGGCCTGCCTCACGTCACCCCCTTGGGCCACCGCTTGGGCCATGCCCCGTCCTGCCTGGATCAGTGCCTCTCTGGGTCGTGACATCGAACCTTCCTTTTCCGCTACAGGCGATTCCGACCGTATCGGGTGCGACTTACTGTTCGCTTGCAATGTGGTGTCATATATGTATTGCCACCTGTAGTAGATGTGCTATGTATGTAGTAGTCCTACTACTTGGAGGGTTGATGGGAGCGGTAAAAGAGCTCGCAGGCGGCCTCGACCTCGGGAAGGACGCCGCCGCCGTCGAGGTCGCCGGGCTGCGGATGGCATACGGCGACAAGGAGGTCCTGCGGGACGTCGCCTTCACGATCAGCCCAGGCGAGGTGATCGCGTTGCTCGGGCCCAACGGCGCGGGCAAGACCACGACGATCGAGATCCTGGAGGGGTTCAGGAAGCCCTCCGCCGGTCACGTACGGGTGCTGGGCGTGGAGCCCGCCCGCGGCGACGAGCGGTGGCGCGCCAGGCTCGGCGTCGTGCTGCAGTCGTGGCGCGACCACGGCCGCTGGCGGGTGCACCAGCTCCTGCACCACCTCGCCCGCTACTACGAGCCGTACGCCGACCCGCACCGGCCGCCGTTCGACACCGGCGAGCTGATCGAGGCGGTCGGGCTCGCCGAGCAGGCCGGGCAGCGGATCAAGCAGCTCTCCGGCGGCCAGCGGCGCAGGCTCGACGTCGCCATCGGCATCGTCGGCAGGCCCGAGGTGCTCTTCCTCGACGAGCCGACCGCCGGCTTCGACCCGCAGGCCAGACGCGACTTCCACGACCTGGTGCACCGCCTGTCCGACCTGGACGACACCACGATCCTGCTCACCACGCACGACCTCGACGAGGCCGAGAAGCTCGCCGACCGCATCCTCATCCTGTCCGGCGGCCGGATCGTCGCCGACGGCAGCCCCGACAGCCTCACCCGTGAGTACTCCCGCGACGCCCAGGTGCGCTGGAGCCGCGACGGCGAGCACTTCGTGCACGCCACCCACGACGCCACGGGTTTCGTACGCGAGCTGTTCGAGCAGCACGGCGCCGCGATCGGCGACCTGGAGGTGCGCAGGGCCTCGCTGGAGGACACCTACATGACCATCGTCAAGAGGGAGGAAACGTGAACCCCGTGCTGCACGCGATCCGCCTCGGGGGCTCCCGCGGCTGGATCGAGTTCAAGCAGCAGCTCACCAGCGCGCAGGACATGGGCTTCACCGTGGTGAGCACCGTGGCCCTCATCGTCGTCCTCTACTTCCAGCGGGACGCCAAGCTGCCCGGCACCGAACTCTCCCTGGCGGCCGCCACGCTGCCCGGCACGGTGGCCCTGATGCTGCCGGTGAACGCGCTCATGGGCGCGGTGGGCGCGTTGTCCGTCGAGCGCGAGGACGGCACCCTGCTGCGGGCCAAGGCCATGCCCCAGGGCATGATCGGCTACCTCGCCGGCCGGATCGTCAGCCTGTCGATCAGCACCCTCGGCGCCGCGGTGCTGATGCTCGCCGCCGGGCTGCTCCTCGTGCCGGGAGTGCTCGGGATCGGCCCGGGCGACTGGCTCACCATCGCCTGGGTCGGCCTGCTCGGGCTGCTGTCGTCGCTCACCATCGGCGCGATCATCGGCTCACTGGCCCGCAGCCCGCAGGGCGCGGCAGGGCTGTCCATGCTCACCGTCAGCGGGCTCACCGCGATCTCGGGCATCTTCTACCCGATCTCGGCGCTGGCCGGCTGGCTGCAGGTGCTCGCCCAGGCCTTCCCGCTCTACTGGCTCGGCCTGGGCATGCGCTCCGCGCTGCTGCCCGACGCGGCCGCCGCCGCGGAGATCGGCGGCTCGTGGCGGCCGGTGGAGACCACTCTGGTGCTGCTCGTCTGGGCGGTCGCCGGGCTGCTGGCGGCGCCTCCGATCCTGCGCAGGATGGCCGGGCGCGAGTCGGGCTCGGCGATGGAAGAGCGGCGTCACCGGGCGATGCAGCGGGTGACCTGAGAAACTACGCGTGATGAGCGAGAACGTCTACAACCGCATCGCGCTGCTGCGCGCAGAGCGGAACGTGACCCGCCGGCAACTCTCCGACGCCCTGGGGGTCCACTACCAGACCATCGGCTATCTCGAACGCGGCGAGTACAGCCCCAGCCTCTACCTGGCGCTGCGCATCGCCGAGTACTTCGAGGTGCCCGTCGAGGTCGTCTTCTCCACCACGCCCTTCCCCCGGATAGGCGAGCGCACGGCCTGACGGTTTCTGTCGGTCGGGCCGCCTACAGTGGCAGCATGCGACCGGTCACTGATTTGCAGCGGAAGGTGGCGCCCTTCGAGGTCGTCACCGAGATGACTCCATCCGGCGACCAGCCGACGGCCATCGCCGAGCTGGAGCGCCGCGTCAAGGCCGGGGAGAAGGACAGCGTCCTGCTGGGCGCCACCGGCACCGGCAAGACGGCCTCGATCGCCTGGCTGATCGAGCGGCTGCAGCGGCCCGCCCTGGTCATGCAGCCCAACAAGACGCTCGCCGCGCAGTTCGCCAACGAGCTGCGCGAGATGCTGCCCAACAACGCGGTCGAGTACTTCGTCTCGTACTACGACTACTACCAGCCCGAGGCGTACGTCCCGCAGAGCGACACCTACATCGAGAAGGACTCCTCGATCAACGACGAGGTCGAGCGGCTGCGCCACTCGGCCACCAACTCGCTGCTCACCCGCCGCGACACCATCGTGGTCGCCTCGGTGTCCTGCATCTACGGCCTGGGCACCCCGCAGGAGTACGTCGACCGCATGGCCCGGCTGCGCGTCGGCATGGAGACCGACCGCGACCAGCTCCTGCGCCGCCTCGTCGACATGCAGTACACCCGCAACGACCTGGCCTTCACCAGGGGCACCTTCCGCGTGCGCGGCGACACGATCGAGATCATCCCCAAGTACGAAGAGCTCGCCGTGCGCATCGAGATGTTCGGCGACGAGATCGAGAAGCTCTCCACCATGCACCCGCTGACCGGCGAGGTCATCACCGAGGACGAAGAGCTCTACATCTTCCCCGCCTCCCACTACGTCGCAGGCGAGCAGCGCATGGCCGCCGCCGTGGCCGGCATCGAGGCCGAGCTGGCCGACCGGCTGGCCGAGCTGGAGCGGCAGGGCAAGCTGCTGGAGGCGCAGCGGCTGCGGATGCGCACGACGTACGACATCGAGATGATGCGCCAGGTCGGCACCTGCTCCGGCATCGAGAACTACTCGCGGCACATGGACGGCCGCGAGGCCGGCAGCGCGCCCAACACGCTGCTCGACTACTTCCCCGAAGACTTCCTGCTCGTCCTCGACGAGTCCCACCAGACCGTGCCGCAGATCGGCGCCATGTACGAAGGCGACGCCTCCCGCAAGCGCACGCTGGTCGAGCACGGGTTCCGGCTGCCGTCGGCGCTCGACAACCGGCCGCTGAAGTGGGAGGAGTTCCTGGAGCGCATCGGGCAGACGGTCTACCTGTCGGCCACGCCGGGCCCGTACGAGCTGGGGCGGGTCAAGGGCGACGTGGTCGAGCAGGTCATCCGCCCAACCGGCCTGGTCGACCCCGAGATCGTCGTCAAGCCCACCAAGGGCCAGATCGACGACCTGGTGCACGAGATCCGCGAGCGGGCCGAGCGCGACGAGCGCGTCCTGGTCACCACGCTCACCAAGAAGATGTCCGAAGACCTCACCGACTACCTCCTGGAGCTCGGCATCCGGGTCCGCTACCTGCACAGCGAGGTCGACACGCTGCGCCGCATCGAGCTGCTGCGCGAGCTGCGCGTCGGCGAGTTCGACGTGCTCGTCGGCATCAACCTGCTGCGCGAGGGCCTCGACCTGCCCGAGGTGTCGCTGGTGTCCATCCTCGACGCCGACAAGGAGGGCTTCCTGCGCTCCGAGACGTCGCTGATCCAGACCATCGGCCGCGCGGCCAGAAACGTCTCCGGCCAGGTCCACATGTACGCCGACAAGGTCACCCCGTCCATGGAGCGGGCCATCGACGAGACCAACCGGCGCCGGGCCAAGCAGATCGCCTACAACGAGGCCAACGGCATCGACCCGCAGCCGCTGCGCAAGAAGATCGCCGACATCCTCGACTCACTGTCCCGCGAGGACGCCGACACCCAGCAGCTCATGGGCGGCGGCCGGCAGCAGTCGCGCGGCAAGGCCCCCGTGCCCGGCTTCGCCGCCCGGCAGGCCGGCCAGCACGCCAAGGCCATCGCCGGCGAGATGCCGCGCGCCCAGATGGAGTCCCTGATCGAGTCGCTGACCGAGCAGATGCACCAGTCGGCGGCCGACCTGCAGTTCGAGGTGGCGGCCCGGCTGCGCGACGAGATCAAGGAGCTCAAGCGCGAGCTGCGCGACATGCGCGAGGCGGGGGTTCAATAGGTCGTATGCCTTCTGACCTGGGCGAATGCTTCACCCGTGGGTGGGCAGCGTCCAGGGTATGAACAAGACGATCATTGGGGCCCTGGTCGGTGCGTCGGTGCTGGCGGGGGGCTGCGGCGCCGTCGTCCGCGAGGTCGAGCGGCTGGCCGTCCGCACCTCGCCGACCATCGGCACCCCCACGTTCGCGTCCTCACCGGCCGGCTCGCCGGGGGCGGGCGACCTCAAGCAGGCCGCCCAGGCGGCGCTCGGCGCGGTGCCCGGCTCCACCCTCGTCTCCATCGAGACCGAGGAGAACGGCCGCCTGTGGGAGGTGCAGGTCGTCGGCAAGGACGGCACCGAGCACCAGCTCGACGTGGAGTCCGGCAAGGTCGTCGCGGGGCCCACCACCGAGCAGGAGGACGCCGACGACAAGGCCAAGCACCGGGCCCGTGTTTCGGCGGCCAAGCTCGACTACGCCCAGGCGGCCGACAAGATCGTCGCCGCGGTGCCTGAGGGGCGGGTCACGGAGCTGAACCTGGACACGGAGCAGGGCAAGACCGTGTGGGAGGCGGATGTGGTGGGGGCGGACGGGGTCAAACACGAAGTGGCGGTGGACGCGGCTACGGGCGCGGTCACCAGGAACAACGCCGCCACGTCCTGACAAACCCCGGCCCGCGGCCAGCGCCACGGCACGCGGCCAGCGCCGCCGCGCGGTAGGGCCCCGCATGCGCCAGCGCTACCGCACGCGCCAGGGCCGCCGCACGCGCCAGGGTGATCACATGCGGCCAGGGCCACCGTGTGGGGGCGGGCCATCGCACGCGGGCACGGGGCCGCTGTGTGCAGCCGAGGGTGCGGTGGAGCCCCCAGGCCAGGGGACGCCTGAGGTCAGGGGACGCCTTGGGGAGGGGGACGCCTTGGGTCGGGGGCCGCCTGAGGTCAGGGGAGCAGGGCTGTGAGGGTGCGGGCGAAGGCCTCGGGGTTGTCGAGCATGATGTTGTGCCCAGATTCCGGCACCTCCAGCACCCGCACCCCGGCCTCCCGCAACTCCGCGGCCCCGGCGGGCTCGTCCCCCTCCGGGTACAGGAAGGCGCGCGGGATCGGCAGCCCGGCCAGCAACTCGCGCACGGTTGGCTCCGTCCCCCTGGCCAGGCTGACCGCGGTGCGGTGCAGTGCGCGCAGGTCGGCGAGGCGCATCGTGGACCACCAGTGCGGCCCCACCCGGTCGCGCACCTGCCTCCACCCTCCCGCCAGGAACTCCTCCTCCCCGAACGCCGCGATGCCGCTGCTCCCGGGCGGGACCGGCGTAGGCGGGTAGGGGTCGAGGTTGGCGTCGACCAGCACCAGCCGGGCGACCAGCTCCGGATGGCGCACGGCCAGGACCGTGGCCACCGCCCCGCCCATGCTGTGCGCGATCGCCGAAGCCCCCGCCACCCCGGCCTTGCGCAGCCCCTCCGCGAGGGTTTCGGCGTGCTCCTCCAGCGTGTACGAGAACTCCCGCGGCCGGTCGCTGATCCCGAACCCGAGCAGGTCGATCAGCAGGGACCGGTGGCGGGGCAGCAGGGGATGGGCCGCGACCTCCGCGTAGTAGGGGGCCGAGGTGGCGCCGAGTCCGTGGACGTAGACACGCGCCGGCTCCTCGCCTGGCAACTCCACCCAGCGCATGCGAGCGCCGCTGTGATGGACGATGGCATCGTGCATGACGGATCTCCTCGTATATCGGCACCAATATATATCGGATCCGAGGTATGATGACAGTCATGCTGGAGCTGGCCATACTCGGATTCCTCAGAGATCGGCCCCTACACGGTTACGACCTGCGCCGCAGAGTGGCGGCGCTGATGGGGCACGTGCGCCCGGTGGCCGACGGCACGCTCTACCCGGCGATCAAGCGGATGGCCGCGGCCGGCTGGCTCGTCAGGAAGGACGAGCCGGGGGTCGCCGCCGCGCCCCGGCGCACCCTCTACCTGACGCCCGAGGGCCGCGCCGAGATGGAACGCCGGCTGCGCGACCCGGACGAGCTCGATATCAGCGACGAGAACCGCTGGTTCATGCTGCTCGCCTTCCTCCGCCACCTGGACGAGCCCAAGGAGCAGGCGGCGGTGCTGCGCAGGCGGCTGACGTTCCTGGAGGAGCCGACGAGCTTCTTCTACGACGGGGACAGGCCGATGGGCGCCGAGGAGTTCGCCGACCCGTTCCGTCAGGGCCTGCTCACCATCGCCCACGCCACCAGCCAGGCCGAGCTGGCCTGGCTGCACCACACCATCGCCACCCTCGAATCGGTCACCGGCTGAGCCCGGCGCCCTCGCGAGGCGGGTCGGCCGGGCGGGGATCGGCCCAGGTACAGCCTGGCGTCCTTCCGAAGCGGCCACCGGTCGGATCGGCCCCAAGTTGAGCTTGGCGCTCTTGCGAGCGCGGGTCGGCCGGGCGGGGATCGGCCCAAGGTTGAGCATGGGCGTCCTTACGGGGCGGGGCGGCTGGGCTCGTATCCGTCACAAGCCGAGCCCGGCCTCCTTGCGGAGCAGGGTGGGCAGGTCGTCGGGGTCGGCGGCGGCCACGCCCTTGGCGGCGAACCACGTCGCCACGTTCCGGGCGTCGCGATCGAGGAACGACGGCCCGGCCGGATGCGCGATCACGTCCACGATCTGCGGCAGGTCGATCACCACCAGCCTGCCGTCATGCACCAGCAGGTTGTACGGGGACAGGTCACCGTGCGCGAGCCCCTCCCGGGCCAGCGTCACCATGGCCGCCACAAGCTGCTCCCACAGCCCGTCGAGCCCCTCGGCCACCTGCGCCAGCCGCGGCGCCGCATATCCGTCGGCCGTCCCGACGAACTCCTGAAGGATCTCCGTCCCGACGATCTGCACCGGGTACGGCACCGGCACCCCCAGCTCCCACAGCCGGCACAGCGCCGAGAACTCGGCCACCGCCCACTGCGCGGCGATGGCCTGCTTGCCGAAGGCGGTGCGGCTGGCCATGGCCCGGTTCATGCGGTCGTCGCGCGTCCTGCGGCCCTCCAGGTAGCCGGAGTCGCGGTGGAACAGGCGGTGCTCGGACGAGCGGTACCGCTTGGCGGCCAGCAGGCACACCCGGTCGGTGCCGGGCACGCCGCGCGAGATCAGGTGGACGTCGGCTTCCTTGCCGGTCTTGAGTATGCCGTGCTCGGTGTCGACGGCGGCCAGCTCGGTGACGAGCCAGCCGGGGTGGGGCCGCGGCCCCTTCTCGGTCGGGGTGCTCTGGTCCCAGGTGGACCAGCGGTCGCCCTCAGGCGGGCCGTCGAGCGTCTCGGGGGCGTTGTCGAGCCATTCGAGGTCGTCGGCGTCGAGGGCGTTCCTGCCACGGCGGCGGTGTTGCGAGTGCTTCGGCACGGTGGGGTGACTCCAGGTCTGAGGCCCACCGGCGGGTTGCGATCAGGTCGGCTGACGCTCGGTGGGAGGGGATGAGGACGCGGAAAACGGCACGCGGACAGTCGTTGTCACGGTCTCAGCCTCCCTTCGTGCAGCGGTGATCGATACGCGCCATGAGTATGGCGATGCGGCTGGTGCCGCCGCAACTCATTTACCGCTCAGCGCGGTGGCCTCAGGTCGAGGTCGATGTCCACGTCGAAGCCGATGTCGGTGCGCAGCCGCCCGCGGTGGATGCCGGTGGGGACGTATGCACTGACGGCGGGCTCAAGCTCGAACGTGTGAACGACGGGCACGCCGTCTTCCTGCTCCACCCGCCAGAAATGCTTGATTCCCGCGGCCGAGTACTTGATCGGCTTCGTGGTGCGGTCGCGCTCGCTGGACTCGTCCGAGACGACCTCGACGACCAGGTGGACATCCTCGGGCTTGAACGAGGTCACCTTCGCGGTGAAGGCAGCGCTCTTGACGAGGAGGACGTCCGGCTCCGGCCGCTGGTGCGGGCCCAGCGTCACCGTCATCTCCCGGACCGTCATGAGCTCACACGGCGGGCGGAGTGACCGCTCCAGCAGGCGGAGCGCGAGCATGTGGAAGCCGGTCTGCGGCGGCCTCGTGACGAGTGAGCCGTCGATCAGCTCGACG
Source organism: Nonomuraea monospora (assembly GCF_039531895.1). NCBI lineage: Bacteria > Bacillati > Actinomycetota > Actinomycetes > Streptosporangiales > Streptosporangiaceae > Nonomuraea > Nonomuraea monospora. The sequence goes on along the minus strand of NZ_BAAAQX010000005.1, from coordinate 193,134 downwards.
TGCCGGGACGCGCCAGGGGGAAGGTGATCGAGCATGTCAGCGGTCCACCCGCCGGAAGGCCCGGGGCGGAACCACCTCGACAAGATCATGCGACACCGCTCAACATGACCGTCAGGGCCGGTCCCTGCGCTCTTCCATCGACCGCCGGTACAGCTCGTCGATCTCGTCCAGCGGGTCGGGCGCGCGTCGGCGGGCCTCGATCTCCAGGTCGGTGCGGGAGGTGAGGTCGGCGATGCCGGTGGAGGTGTGCTGGACCTGGTCGCCGAGGAGGTCGGCGCGGATGCGGGCGCACATGGCGGTCAGCTTGGCCTGGTGTTCCCTGAGCCGGTCGAGGGTGGCGTGGTCGACGTACGGGGACAGGCGGCGCTGCTGGGCGTACATGCCGAGCTGCCCGTCGTGCACGTCGGCCTGCGCGGTCAGGTCGGCGAGGAGGCGGGGCAGGTCGCCCAGGCCCCAGCCGAGGCTCTGCGCGTGCTCGACGGCCTGACGGGTGAGGGTGACCTCGCGGCGCAGGTCGAGGCGGAGCCGTTCGACCTCGGCGGCGTCGCCCGTGCCCATCGCGTTGACGTGCGTGCTGATGCGGGCGGTGGCCTGCCTGGCCTTGACGGCGGCCTTCTTGCCCAGCTTCACCAGGACGTAGATGCCGACGCCGCCCAGCAACAGGAGGAACGCCAGGATCACCAGCACGATGACAAGGAACTCGCCGATCTTCGCCACCTCCTGTTGGTGTTGGTGACTTGAAGGATAGTCGGCTCGGGCGGTTGGGGCGCGCTCGTGGCCGAGGTCGTGGGCAAGCAAGCTCTTGATCAGATCTGACCGGTGTGTTTCAGTGCACATGTCTTCCCAACCCACCCCTAGAGAGGGCATACAGGGTGCTTGACGGCAAGGTTGTGATCATCACGGGTGGCGCTCGCGGCATGGGGGCGGCCACCGCGCGGCGCTGCGTCGCGGCCGGGGCTCGGGTCGTGCTCACCGACGTGCTGGTGGAGGAGGGTACGGCGACCGCGAAGGAGCTGGACGCCCGTTTCATTCAGCATGACGTGACCAGCCAGGACGCCTGGGCGGCCGTCGTCGCCGAGACCCTGGAGGCGTACGGACGGGTGGACGGCCTGGTGAACAACGCCGGCATCGCCACCATGCTGACGATCGAGCAGCAGCCGCTGGAGGAGTTCCAGAACGTCCTCCAGGTGAACCTGGTCGGCACCTTCCTGGGGCTGAAGGCCGTGGTCGGGCCGATGCGGGAGCAGGGCGGCGGCGCCATCGTGAACCTGTCGTCGGTCGCGGGCCTGTTCGCCCTGCCCCTGACCGGCGGGTACGGTGCCTCCAAGTGGGGGGTGCGCGGGCTGACGAAGATCGCGGCGCTGGAGTTCGGGCGGGACAGGATCCGCGTCAACTCCGTCCATCCCGGGATGATCGTCACCCCGATGACGCAGGGACTCGGGGCCGTTTCGGGGGAGGGCACGTTCGGGCTGGCCCCGGCCGGGCGCTGGGGGGAGCCGGAGGAGGTGGCGGAGGCGATCACGTTCCTGCTGTCGGACGCCGCCTCGTACGTGACCGGCGCCGAGCTGGCGATCGACGGCGGCTGGACAGCGGGGGAGGGCTCGCTGCTGCCTCCACCCAAGGTTCCGCCGAAAAATCAGGAGGCCTAGATGCCGTACGCGGAGGTCGGCGAGGGCGTGCGGCTCTTCTACACCGACGACGGCACGGGCGATCCGCCGTTGCTGCTCGTGCACGGCTGGGGGACCGACTCGCACCAGTGGTCGTGGCACATCGACGCGCTGGCCTCCGCGCACCGCGTGCTCGCCGTGGACCTGCGCGGCCACGGCTACTCCTCGGTCCCGGAGACCGGCAACACGCCGCATGCGATGGCCGGCGACCTGGACGTCCTGCTCGACCGCCTGGGCATCCCCCAGGTGGTCGCCGTCGGGCACTCGATGGGCGGCCAGGTGGTCTCCATCCTGGCCGTCGAGCATCCCGAGCGGGTGCGGGCGCTGGTCACCCTCGACCCCGGCTACGGCATGTCGGCGGAGATCGCCGCAGGCTTCCCCCGCATGATCGCGGGCCTGCGGGGCGAGCGTCCGCACCGGGCGGCCGAGCGGATCGACGAGTGGTGCACGAACGCCGGCACCCCCGCCGTGATCAGGCGCTGGCACAAGCGCAGGCTGTACGGGATGCCGCCGCACGTTCTGGTGGAGGCGTTCGAGGCGATGTTCACCGCGCCAGGCGCGATCGGGGTGCGTCCGGCGAGCGACGACTACCTGGCCCGCAGGCGGTGCCCGGTGCTGTCGATCTGGGCGGACGCCGGGCGGGCGAGCTGGGAGGCGGGGCTGCTGAAGGACCCGGCGTCGGTGGTGCTGTCGTGGGAGGGCGCGAGCCACCGGCTGCACGAGGAGCGCCCGGACGACTTCGTCAGCGCCGTGAAAGGCTGGTTACGCCGCCTGTGACGGCCCAAAAAAGCACGCGATGTGATGGGCCCGGCGGCACGGGATGTCCCGCCGGGCGCCAACGACGTGTGAGCGTGCCAGGGTTGGGGGCCACGGATTGCCGCCCACACGCTTTCGATCCCTTTGTTCGCTACCTCTGGACCCACGGTAGGCGTCCGCCGGCCACCGGCGCGTCACCCCGTGGGCGGATCGCGGGTCACCCTGGCGGGTGATGCCCCCGTGCGGCCCTCCTGCGGGCGCGGAAGCGGCGGGCCCGGCGCAGCACCCACCACGCGAGCACCGCGAACAGCAGCAGCACGACGATCACCAGGACGGGCAGGAACAGCGCGATCAGGCTCATCCCGAACGACCCGGCGTCCTCGACCGTGCTGACGACCGGCGCGCCGACCCCGGCCGTGCCCGCGTTGATCACCGGGCGGGCGGCGGACTTGAGCGCGTGCACGGCCAGCGCCATCACGATGCCCAGCAGCCACCCCGCCCACGGGTTCTGCGTCATCCAGGAGGAGTTCTCCAGCTCGGCGGCGGCGCTGGTGGCGGAGAAGACCACGCCGCCGGAGGCGGGGCGCACCACGGTCTGGATGGCGTCGTTGACGCTGTCGACGGCGGGCACCTTGTCCAGGACCATCTCGGCCAGCAGCAGCACCGCGAGAATGGCGAGCACGCCCCAGTTGGACAGCCACGCGTAGCCGTCAGGCAGCCGCACGGCGTCGGTGACGTTCGCCAGCACCCCCACGACCAGGAGCGGGATGTATGCGTTCAGCCCGGCGGCCGTGGACAGCCCCAGACCGGTCAAAGCGGCCAGCATGCCCCTAGTCTGCCCGGGCGGCCTCGTCCATGAGGCGTGTCAGCGCGGGATCGGTGAACTCGGTCATCGCCCGCTCGTACTTCTCCATGCCCCACGACCAGAAGTCGAAGTCGATGGTGTCGTTGGCGCCGTCCTGGATGGAGGCCCACAACGTCCAGCCGTACTTGGACATGAGGCCGAGCAGGCGCGCCCGGGCGATCTTGTGGCGCAGGCGTCGGCCGTAGTACGCGGTGACCAGCTCGTCCAGGTGGCCGGGCGGCAGGTCGGACTCGCTCCAGATGTTGCCCAGCTCGAAGCAGGGATCGTTGTTGCCCGCGTACTCGTAGTCGATCAGCCAGAGCCGCTCGCCGTCGTCCAGGATGTTGCCGGGCAGCAGGTCGTTGTTACACGGAACCGTCCCCTCGGCCCTGATGGCCAGACATTTCCGGATCTGGGCGACGGCGGGCATGAAGTCGAGGTAGCGGGGCGGCAGCCGGAAGCCGCGATCCCGCACGATCTCCAGGTAGCGCCGCTGCACCTCGAACATGTCGAAGTCGCGCACGAACCGCGGCCCCGCGTGCAGTCGCCGGCACGCCCGCGCCACGCGCGGCAGGTTCGCCGGGTCGAGCAGATCCGCCTCCGTGTACGTCCGGCACCCCGGCAGGAAGCCGACCACGAGCACCCCGAGCTCCGGCAGGTAGTCGTGGACCGGCGCGCCGACCCCGGCCTTCGCCGCCGCGATCGAGTTGGCGTGCTCGGCGTCCCTGTCGATGGCCAGCAGCTCGCCGTCGCTGGCCCACAGGCGCACCACGTACACGCCGGACGGCGTGGTGACCTTGTAGTTGTGGTTGGTGAGCCCGCCGGGCAGCTCCTCCACGGAGCGCGGCACGCCGGACAGCAACGGGATGCGATCGAGGACCTCGGGCGCGGCCATGCTCGATGCTAGCCCCGCCGCACTAAACGGTCTAGACCTTTAGGGGCGCGCCGGTTAACCTCGCGACCATGAGCGACTCGGCCCGGATCGTGATCATCGGCGGCGGGGTGGGCGGCGCGTCCGTCGCCTACCACCTCACCCAACTCGGCGAACGCGACGTCGTCCTGCTGGAACGGGACGAGCTCACCAGCGGCTCCACCTTCCACTCCGCCGGGCTCGTCGGTCAGTTGCGCGCCGACCCCACGCTCACCCGGATGAACCAGTACTCCGTCGAGCTGTACCGCACCCTCGACGCCGGATGGACCGAGTGCGGCGGCATCAAGCTCGCCTCCACGCCCGAGCGGATGGCCGAGATCCGCCGCCAGATCGGCTGGGCGCGCACCTTCGACCTGCCGCTGGAGGAGATCTCCGTGGCCGAGGCCGTGGAGCTGTTCCCGCTGATGGACCCGGAGGGCGTGGTCGGGGCGGCGTACCTGCCGACGGACGGGCAGATCGACCCGTCCCAGCTCTGCTACGCGCTGGCGAGCCGCGCCCGCGAGGGCGGCGTCACCGTGCGCACCCGCACCCGCGTGCTCGGCGTCACCGTCGAGCGGGGCCGCGTCACGGGCGTGCGCACCGACCAGGGCGACATCGCCTGCGAGATCGTGGTCAACTGCGGCGGCATGTTCGCCGCCGAGATCGGCCGCATGGCCGGCGTGCGGGTCCCGATCGTGCCGATGTCGCACCAGTACGTGGTCAGCGACGCCTTTCACGACCACACCGGCCTGCCCACCCTGCGCGACCCCGACCTGCTCGTCTACTACCGCCAGGAGGTCCAGGGCCTGGTCATGGGCGGCTACGAGCGTAACTGCGCGCCCTGGACGGCAGGCCACGACTCCTACGACGCGGTGCCCGCCGACTTCAACGGCCGCCTGCTGCCGGAGGACTGGCCCAGGTTCGAGGAGATCTCGGACAACTCCCGCATCCGCGTGCCCGCCATGGCCGACGTCGGCATCCGCAAGCTGATCAACGGGCCTGAGGCGTTCACCCCCGACAACGAGTTCTGCCTGGGCGAGACCGAGGTCGCCGGGTTCTTCGTGGCCGCCGGCTTCTGCGCGCACGGCATCGCGGGCGCGGGCGGCATCGGTAAGGTGATGGCCGAGTGGATCGTCGAGGGCGAGCCCAGCATGGACCTGTGGCACATGGACGTGCGCCGCTTCGGCCGCCACTACCGCTCGCCGGCGTACACGATCAAGAGGGCGGTCGAGAACTACGAGACGTACTACGACATCCGCTACCCGGGCCACGAGCGGTCGGCGGGCCGGCCGCTGCGGGTCTCGCCCGCCTACGGCTGGCACGCCGCCAACGGGGCCGTCTTCGGCGAGAAGTCCGGCTGGGAGCGGGTCAACTACTACGCCGCGAACGAACATCCGGGCGAGGAGGAGCGGCCCGGCGGGTGGGCCGGGCGGCTGTGGTCGTCCGCGATCGGGGCCGAGCACCGGGCCACGCGCACGGCCGCCGGGCTGTTCGACGAGAGCTCGTTCGCCAAGATCGAGGTCACCGGGCCCGACGCCGCCGCGCTGCTGGAATGGGTGTGCGACAACCGGGTCGCCAGGGACGTCGGCGCGGTCACGTACACGCAGGCGCTCAACCGGCGCGGCGGCATCGAGTGCGACTTCACCGTCACCCGGCGCGGCGAGGAGGAGTTCCTGGTCGTCACCGGCACCGCGTTCGGCGCGCACGACCTGGGATGGCTGCGCAAGCAGGCGGCGAGCACCGGCTCCAAGGCCAGGATCGCGGACGTGACCGGGCAGTACGCGTGCTTCGCGCTGTGGGGGCCGCGCGCCCGCGACGTGCTGGGCGGCCTGACACCCGATCCGCTGGACTTCCCGTTCATGTCCGCGCGCGAGCTGACCGTGGGGGACGTGCCGGTGCTGGCGCTGCGGGTGACGTTCGTGGGGGAGCACGGGTGGGAGCTGTACTGCTCCAGCGAGTACGGGCTGGGGCTCTGGCAGACGCTGTGGCGGGCCGGGGAGCCGTACGGGCTGGTCGCCGGGGGGTACCGGGCCATCGACAGCCTGCGGCTGGAGAAGGGCTACCGGGTGTGGGGGGCCGACCTCGGGCCCGAGACGACGCCGTACGAGGCAGGGCTGGGCTTCTGCGTCAAGAACGACAAGGACTTCCTCGGCAGGGACGCCCTCGACCCCGCGCCCGCGCGGCGGCTGCGCTGCCTGACGCTGAGCGACCCGCGCGCGATCGCGCTCGGCAACGAGCCGGTGCGGGTCGATGGGCGGGTGCGGGCCCGGGTGACGTCCGGCGGGTACGGGTACACCGCGCGCGAGTCGATCGCCTACGCCTACCTGGAGGCGGAGCCCGGCACGCCGGTCGAGGTCGAGGTGGAGGGCCGGTGGGTGCCGGGGACGGTGGTCAAGAGCCCTCTGGTGCCGTGACGCCGCTGCGCACCGTGATGCGGACCCGGTCGGGGCGGAACAGGTCGCGGGCGTACTCGACCGGGGTGCCGTCCGCCGCGTAGGCGGTGCGCTCGATCAGCATCAGCGGCGCGCCTGGCTCGATGCCCAGCTCGGCGGCCTCGGCGGGCTGGGCGATGACCGGGTCGAGGTGCTCGGTCGCGGTGCGCGGCTCCAGGTCGTAGCGGGCGGCCAGGAGCGCGTACAGGGAGCCGGTGAGGTCCTCGTCGAGCAGGCCGGGCAGGCCGGGGAAGTACGAGCGTTCCAGCGCCACCGGCGACGGCCCGGCCGAGCGCACCCGCGCCACCTCGTGCACCGGCTCGCCCGGCGCGACCCCCAGGGCCCGCGCGGCGGCGGCGGGCGCGGGCACCGTCGCGGCCCGCAGGATCCGCGCCTCGGCCCGCAGGTGGGCGCGGCGCATCTGCTCCGTGAACCCGGCCAGCCCGGTCAGGTCGCAGTCGATGCGCGGCGCGGGGCGCGGCTCGGCCACGAACGCGCCGCCCGACCGGCCCGGCACGCGCAGCAGCACGCCGTCGCGCTCCAGCGAGGCCAGCGCCTGCCGCAGCGTCATCCTGCTCACGCCGAGCCGCCCGGCCAGCTCCCGCTCGCCGGGCAGGCGGTCGCCCGGCGTCAGCTCGCCGCCGGCGATCGAGGCGAGCAGCCAGCGTTCGATCTGCACGTGCGCGGGGACGCCGGTGCCGCGTTCCAGCTCAGGCGGGGTCCCGACCACAGGCGCAGGTTACCTTCTGGACAAGACTCGGAAAACGCCCGGGGCTCACTCCTCCGACAGGCGGCGCAGCCGTTCGATCGCCTCGCCGAACTCGCTGACCATGTCGTACACCACGTCCCTGGCCGGCCGCACCTGGTCGAGCTGGCCCACGACCTGCCCCACGAAGTAGTTGACCAGCTCCACCGCGCCGGGCTCGCCCTTCTCCGCCGCCGCCCCGATGCGCGCCATCGCGCCCTCGGCCAGCAGCATCTGCAGCGGCATCCCCAGCGCGCCGGGGCTCTCCTGGCCGGAGTCCCACTCCTCGGTCCAGGCGGACCTGAGCTGACGGGCCGGCTTGCCCGTACGGGACCGGGACCGGACCGTGTCCAGCGACGAGGCCGCCAGGAACTTGGCCTTGACCGCCGGAGCCGTCTCCGCCTCCTCGGTCGTCAGCCACACCGAGCCGCACCACACGCCCTGCGCGCCGAGCGCCATGGCCGCCGCCATCTGCCGCCCCGACGCGATCCCGCCCGCCGCCAGCACGGGGACCGGCGCGACCGCGTCCACGACCTGGGGGACCAGCACCATCGTGGAGACCTCGCCGGTGTGCCCGCCCGCCTCGGTGCCCTGCGCCACGATGAGGTCGGCGCCCGCCGCCACCTGCCTGCGGGCGTGCTCGACCGTGCCCACCAGCGCGGCCACCGGCACGCCCGCCTCCCTGGCCCTGGAGACCATCTCGGGCGGCGGCGGCCCCAGGGCGCTGGCGATCAGCCCGATCCGGTGCTTGAGCGCCACGTCGATCAGCCCCGTCGCCCCGGCCGCCGTCACGCGCCTGCCGAACTCGTCGGCCACCGCCGTCATCGGCTGGCCGGGCGAGCTGACGCCGTACTTGTTCAGCAGGTGGATGACGAAGTCGCGGTGGCGGTCGGGGACGGCCTCCGAGAGCTGCGTGCGGCGGTCGAGCGCCGAGGGGTCGATCTTGCCGGGGACGAGCACGTCCACGCCGTACGGGCGGCCGCCCACCCGTTCGTCCAGCCAGGTCAGCTCCGTGTCGAGCTGCTCGGGTGAGTACGCGATCGCGCCCAGCACCCCGAAACCGCCCGCGTTCGTGACGGCGGCCACCACGTCGCGGCAGTGGCTGAAGGCGAACAGCGGGAACTCGATGCCCAAACGCTCACAGATGGCGGTCCGCATGGAACGACGCTAACTGTCAGAACCTTGTTCGGTCCAGAGGGTGACCTCAGGGGATGCTGTCCAGCGTGACGGGCGTGTGCCAGCCCTGCTCGGGCGTGTAGCCGCGCACCCGCCTGGCGGGCACCCCCGCCACCACGCTGTGGTCGGGGAACTCGCCGCGCACCACCGCGCCGCCCGCCACCACGCACTGGCGGCCCAGCGTGGTGCCCGGCAGGATGATCGCGCCCGTGCCCAGCCACGACCCCGAGCCGATGGAGACCGGGCTGTTGCGCGGCCACTGCCGCCCGATCGGCATGTCCGGGTCGTCGTAGACGTGGTTCTGGTCCGTGATGTACACGTACGGGCCCGTGAAGACGTCGTCGCCGATGTCGACCGACTGGTGCGCGACGATGTGCGAGCCCCGGCCGATCGAGCAGCTCGCGCCGATCCGCAGGATCGAGTCGGGGCCCAGGTCCGGGCCGGGGACCATGCCGCACGACATCGACACCCGCTCGCCGATGAGCGTGTGGTCGCCGATCTCGATCCACTGCTCGCCGAAGATCGCGCCGGGCGGGAACGCGATGCTGACCCCGGGGCCGAGCGAGCGGAATCGGTAGCCGGCCGGACTGCCTGGAGAAATCTCACCGGCGGCGCGGATCGCCCCGTAGGCACGGTGAATCAACGCGCCCAGAGCCCGCCGAACTAGTGACATAGGGACCAAAGTTACCGCTAGGTCATGCCGTTCAGGCATGTGAGGGGCGTTGTTTGATATCCTGAGAGCCCGTGGACACTTCGACCACACCTCGAGCCACGGGAGCCCCTTTGCGCAGCGCATCGCAAACCAAGCATCTGTTCGTCACCGGCGGTGTCGCCTCCAGTCTCGGCAAGGGGCTCACGGCATCCAGCCTCGGTCGCCTGCTCAAAGGGCGCGGTCTCAGGGTCACCATGCAGAAGCTCGACCCTTACCTCAATGTCGACCCCGGCACCATGAACCCTTTCCAGCACGGTGAGGTGTTCGTCACCGACGACGGCGCCGAGACCGACCTCGACGTCGGCCACTACGAACGGTTCCTCGACACCCACCTGCACGGCTCGGCCAACGTGACCACCGGGCAGGTGTACTCCAACGTCATCGCCAAGGAGCGGCGGGGCGAGTACCTCGGCGACACCGTCCAGGTCATCCCGCACATCACCAACGAGATCAAGGACCGGATCCGGGGGATGGCCGGCCCTGACGTGGACGTCGTCATCACCGAGGTCGGCGGCACCGTCGGCGACATCGAGTCGCTGCCGTTCCTGGAGGCCGTGCGCCAGATCAGGCACGAGGTCGGCCGCGACAACGTGTTCTTCCTGCACGTCTCGCTGCTGCCGTACATCGGCCCCTCAGGCGAGCTGAAGACCAAGCCGACCCAGCACAGCGTGTCCGCGCTGCGCAGCATCGGCATCCAGCCCGACGCCATCGTGCTGCGCTCCGACCGCCCCGTGCAGACGGCGATCAAGCGCAAGATCAGCCTGATGTGCGACGTCGACGAGGACGCCGTCGTCTCCGCCGTGGACGCGGCCTCCATCTACGACATCCCCAAGGTGCTGCACTCCGAGGGCCTCGACGCCTACGTCGTACGCCGCCTCGGCCTGCCCTTCCGCGACGTCGACTGGAAGGAGTGGGAGCAGCTCCTGCGCCGCGTGCACCGGCCGGCCAAGGAGGTCACGATCGCGCTCGTCGGCAAGTACATCGACCTGCCCGACGCCTACCTGTCGGTCACCGAGGCGCTGCGCGCCGGCGGGTTCGCCAACGACGCCAGGGTCAACATCCGCTGGGTCAAGAGCGACGACTGCGAGACCCCCGAGGGCGCGGGGCGCGAGCTCGACGGCGTGGACGGCGTGCTCATCCCCGGCGGCTTCGGCGTACGCGGCATCGAGGGCAAGATCGGCGCCATCCGCCACGCCCGCGAGAACAAGATCCCGCTGCTCGGCATCTGCCTCGGCATGCAGGGCATGGTCATCGAGGCCGCCAGGAACATGGCCGGCATCGAGGACGCCAACTCCGCCGAGTTCGACCCCGACACCAAGCACCCCGTCATCTCCACCATGGCCGACCAGGAGGACGTCGTCGCCGGCGAGCGCGACATGGGCGGCACCATGCGCCTGGGCAGCTACACCGCCAAGCTCGGCGAGGGCACCCTGGCCAGGCAGCTCTACGGCGGCAAGGCCAAGGCCGACGAGCGCCACCGGCACCGCTACGAGGTCAACAACGCCTACCGCGAGCAGCTCGAACAGGTCGGCCTCGTCTTCTCCGGCCTGTCGCCCGACGGCCGCCTGGTCGAGTACACCGAGCTGCCGACCGACGTGCACCCCTTCTTCATCGGCACCCAGGCGCACCCCGAGTTCCGCTCCCGGCCCACCAGGGCCAACCCGATGTTCAAGGGCCTGATCAACGCCGCCCTCGTGTACGCCGACGCCCGCGTCGGTGCGAAGGTGGGCCCATGAACGTGGAAGACACGCCCGAGGCGTGGGACGTCGTCGAATCCAGGCACCGGTTCAAGGGCCACGTGATCGAGGTCGTCACCGACACCGTCAAGATGCCCCGCGACGAGGTCGCCGACCGCGACTACGTCGTCCACCCAGGAGCCGTCGCCGTGCTCGCGCTCGACGAGCACGACCGGGTCCTGATGATCAGGCAGTACCGCCACCCCACGCGGCACCTCATGTGGGAGCTGCCCGCCGGGATCCGCGACGTGGCAGGCGAACCGCTCGTCACCACCGCCGCCCGCGAGCTCGCCGAGGAGGCCGGCTACCGCGCCGACACCTGGTACACCCTGGTAGACCTGCGCTCCTCGCCGGGCATGACCGACGAGCGCGTACGGGTGTTCCTGGCCAGGGGCCTGAGCAGGATCCCCGACGAGGAGAACGGCTTCGAACACCGGCACGAGGAAATCGACATGCCGGTCGAATGGGTCCCTCTGGCCGACGCGGTCGAGAAGGCGCTCATGGGAATGATCCACAATTCCTCGACCGTGGCCGGTATCCTCGCCGCATATGCGGCTTCGGTCGAGGGGCACCACCTGCTGCGCCCGGCCGACGCACCGGAGGCGTGACGGAAGGACCAGTTCGTGGAGGCGGTGCTCTCCAGCTACCTCGCCCATCTGGCCGTGGAGCGCGGCCTGGCCGCCAACACGCTCGCGTCCTACCGTCGTGACCTGCGCCGATACTTCGAGCATCTCCAGGCGCGCGGGCGCCTGGAGCTCGGCGAGGTGGGGGAGGCCGACGTGCTGGCCTTCCTCGCCGCGCTGCGCGAGGGCGACGGCGAGCACCCCGCCCTGGTCGCCAGCTCCGCCGCCCGCGCCGTCTCCGCCGTGCGCGGGCTGCACCGCTTCGCCCTGCGCGAAGGCGTCACGGCCCACGACCCCGCCCACGAGGTACGCCCGCCGCGCCAGCTCCGCCGGCTGCCCAAGGCCATCGGCGTGGCCGAGGTCGAACGCCTCATCGCCGCCTCAGGCCCCGACGGCGCGCCCCTCACGCTGCGCAACCGCGCCCTCCTGGAGGTCCTGTACAGCACCGGCGCCCGCATCTCCGAGGCCGTCGGGCTGGCCGTGGACGACCTGGAGGACGACCAGGTGCGCCTGCACGGCAAGGGCAACCGCACCCGCGTCGTGCCCCTCGGCCGCTACGCCCGCTCGGCGCTCGACGCCTACCTCGTACGCGCCCGGCCCGGGCTGCTCGCCCACGGGCGCGGCACCCCCGCCGTCTTCCTCAACGCCCGCGGAGGCCGCCTGACCAGGCAGGGAGCCTGGGAAGTGCTCCAAGCCGCCGCCGAACGAGCCGGACTCGACGGGATAAGCCCGCACGTACTCCGGCATTCCTTCGCAACTCACCTGATCGACGGTGGCGCGGACGTTAGGGTGGTACAGGAGTTGCTCGGCCACGCCTCTGTGACGACCACTCAGGTCTACACCCTGGTCACCGTCGACAAGCTCCGCGAGGTCTACGCCGCAGCGCATCCACGCGCCCGGCAGTGATCTATAGTCTTTTGGGACGTGCGCCGGCCCACGGCGTGCCGCCTTGCCGCGTTAAGTGGTGACGCCATAGTGTCCGTCCGGACGGTCCGGTTCGGGATCGTCAGGGAGGTTCGAGCTGGTGACTGTGACGACCAAGGGTTCGACCCCGGGGACCCCCGACAACCCCTGGGGCGACACGAAGACCAACGCGCCTTCCAACGGCGTCAATCTCGGCCCGACGCAGCGGCCCCGCCCGGTGTTCCCTGAACCGGTGCCGCCCGCGGTGCACGGCCCGGCGCGCGTGGTCGCGATGGTCAACCAGAAGGGTGGCGTAGGCAAGACCACCACCACCATCAACCTGGGCGCCGCGCTCGTCGAGTGCGGCCTCAAGGTGCTGCTCGTCGACTTCGACCCGCAGGGGGCGCTCTCCGTCGGCCTGGGCATCAACCCGCTCCAGCTCGACCTGACCGTCTACAACCTGCTCATGGAGCGCGGCGTCACCGCCGAGGAAGTGCTCCTGGAGACCGGCGTCGAAGGCCTCGACCTGCTGCCCAGCAACATCGACCTGTCCGCGGCGGAAGTGCAGCTCGTCACCGAGGTCGCCCGCGAGCAGGTGCTCGGCCGCGTCATCAAGCCGCTGCTGCCGCACTACGACGTGTGCCTCATCGACTGCCAGCCGTCACTCGGCCTGCTCACCATCAACGCCCTCACCTGCGCCCACGGCGTCATGGTGCCGCTGGAGTGCGAGTTCTTCGCGCTGCGCGGCGTCGCCCTGCTCATGGACACCATCTCCAAGGTCCAGGAGCGGCTCAACGAGGACCTCGAGATCGAAGGCCTGCTCGCCACCATGTACGACGCGCGCACCCTGCACGGCCGCGAGGTGCTGGCCCGCGTCGTCGAGGCGTTCGGCGACAAGGTGTTCCACACCGTCATCAACCGCACGGTGCGCTTCCCCGACGCGACGGTGGCCGGTGAGCCGATCACCACCTTCGACCCGTCGTCCCTCGGCGCCAACGCCTACCGTGAGCTGGCCCGCGAGGTGCTCTCGCGCTGGCCGGCGCCTGCGACAATGGCCAGGTGACCACCGAGCAGCCGTCGCCCCCGCAGGGCTTCCAGGTCCACCTGGACGTCTTCGAGGGTCCGTTCGACCTGCTCCTCGGCCTCATCGCCAAACACAAGCTCGACATCACCGAAGTCTCGCTGTCCAAGGTCACCGACGAGTTCATCGCCTACATCCGCTCCCGCGGCCCCGAATGGGACCTCGACCAGACCAGCCACTTCCTGCTGGTCGCGGCCACCCTGCTCGACCTCAAGGCGGCCCGGCTGCTGCCCAGCGGCGAGGTCGAGGACGAAGAGGACCTGGCTCTCCTGGAGGCCAGAGACCTGCTGTTCGCGCGGCTGCTGCAGTACAAGGCCTACAAAGAGGTGGCCAAGGTCTTCGCCGGGCGGATGGCGGAGGAGGCGCTGCGCTTCCCCCGTACCGCGCCGCTGGAGGAGCAGTTCGCCAACCTGCTGCCCGAGCTCATCCTCGGCATCGGCCCCGAACAACTCGCCCGCATCGCCGCCAAGGCCTTCACCCCCAAGCTGCCGCCCACCGTCAACCTGGGGCACGTCTACCAGCCGCTCGCCAGCGTCAAGGAGCAGGCGGCCATCCTCGTCATGCACCTGCGGCGGCTCCGGCGGGCCACCTTCCGCGCGCTCGTGGCCGACTGCGACGGCACCTTCGAGGTCATCGCCCGGTTCCTGGCCGTGCTGGAGCTCTTCCGGGAGTCGGCGGTGACGTTCGAGCAGGTCGAGCCGCTGGGCGATCTGCACGTGACGTGGACGGGCACCGACGAGGGCGACGTGTCGGTGGGGGACGACTACGAGGAATCCGCGGAGAGACCTGCCGATGAATGACGACAACCCGCTGCCCAACCCGCGCCGCTCGCCCGACTCCGGGCCGCCGCTGCCCGCCTGGATGACGCTGCCGGGGTCGATGGCGCAGGCGGGGGCGCCTGAGGTGGAGGACGACCCGGTTTCGGCCGAGCTGAGCGAGCCTGACACCGACCCGGTTCCGGACGAGCTGAGCGCGCCCGACGCCGACCCGGTTTCGGTCGAGCGGGACGCGTCTGACGCCGACCCGGTTTCGGCCGAGCTGAGCGCGCCTAACATCGACCCGGGTCCTGCCGAGCCGAGCAAGCGCGACGCCGACCCAATTCGGGCCGAGCCCGCCGAGGCTGCGGCCGACCTCGGGGAGCCTGACGCCGAGCCGGTGGAGCTTCAGGAAGCCGCCGCTGACCGGGCTGACGTGCCGGTGTGGGACGCCGGACCGGCGGATGGCGGTGTGGCGGTGGAGGCCGTTGAGGTTGATGTGACCTTGGCCGGTGGGCCCGACGCGTCACCCGGGCTCGACGAGGCACCGGCAACCGGCGCAGGGCCGACCCTGGAGGCGGCGCTGGAGGCTATCCTGCTGGTGGTGGACGAGCCCGTCGCCGAGGTGACCCTCGCCCAGGTGCTGGAACGGCCCACCCACGAGGTGAGCGCCGCCCTGCGCTCGCTGGCAGCGGAATACACCGCGGCCGGTCGGGGTTTTGACTTGAGAGAAGTCGCGGGTGGCTGGCGTTTCTACACGCGAGCCGACTGCGCGCAACTGGTCGAGCGGTTCGTCCGCGACGGCCAGCAGACGCGGCTGACCCAGGCCGCGCTGGAGACACTCGCGGTCGTGGCCTACCGGCAGCCGGTGAGCCGTGCCCGCGTCGCCGCGGTGCGCGGCGTCAACAGCGACGGCGTCATGCGGACGCTCGTCGCCAGGGGGCTGGTCGAGGAGGCCGGCACCGACCCGGAGAGCCAGGCAGTGCTCTACCGGACAAGCTCATACTTCCTTGAACGTCTGGGGCTGAGGGACCTGAGCGAGCTTCCCGAGCTCGCGCCCTTCCTCCCCGACGACCTGGAGAATCTCGAGGAGACGACAAAGTGATCAACAGGCGTAGCACCCCGTCCGGTGATGGACGCGGTCGTGGACGTACCGGCGGCTCGGGCCGTGGCGGGCGTCCCGCCTTCCGCTCCGACGACACCCGTGGCGACTCCCGCGGCGGTGGCCGCGGCGGGTTCCGCCGCGACGACGACTTCCGAAGCACCGGCGGCCCGCGCCGCGACGGCGGCTTCCGCGACGACTCCCGCCGCGACGGTGGTTCCCGCGACGACTCCCGCCGTGATGGTGGCTTCCGCGACGACTCCCGTCGTGACGGCTTCCGTGACCGGCCCTCGCGCGACTCCCTCCGCGCCGACCGGGGCGGCGTCCGCGCCCGGTACGGAGGCAGGCGGGACGGCGAGAACGAGGGCCGTCCGGCCCGCGACTTCGGCGGTCGCGGCGACCGCACCGGCCGCGACGAGCGCCCGGGTGGCGCCGGCCGCTTCGGCCGTGACGAGCGTTCCGGCCGTGACGACCGCTCGGGCGGCGCTGGCCGCTACGAGCGCTCCGGCGGCGCGGGCAGCTCCGGCCGCGATGGGCGTTCAGGTCGTGACGACCGGTTCGGGGGCCGGAGTGACCGCTTCGGCGACCGTGACAGCCGTTACGGGCGTGACGAGCGCCCCGCCCGTGGTGGGGACCGCGGCGCCTACCGCACAGAGGCCGGTGACCGCCGCCCCGACGCAGGCCGTGACTTCCGCCGTGACACGGGCCGCGACGACCGCCGTGACTTCCGCCGCGAGGCAGGTCGTGACGACCGCCGTGACTACGGCCGTGACGCCGTCCGCGACGACCGCCGCGACGCGGGCCGTGACGACCGCCGTAGCTACGGCCGTGACGCGGGCCGTGACGACCGCCGTAGCTACGGCCGCGACGCGGGCCGTGACGCCGTCCGCGACGGTCGCCCGGATGACCGCCACGACGGGCGTCCCGACGCCCGCCGTGACGACCGGCGTGACGACCGGCGGGGTGACCGTGGCGACGTCAGGACCGGTGGTTTCCGGGCCGGACGGAGCGGCCGCCGCGAGGACGTCGCCCCCAGGCCGACGAGCTCGTCCCGCTCCCGTTACGGCAGGCGCGACGACGCCGACGACCGGCAGCCCGGAAGGGGTGCCGACCGCCGCGCGCCGCGCCGCGACGACGTCCAGACCATCGGGGGCGGCGCCAGGCGCCCGTCCTACAACAGCCCGCAGCACAACCGGGTGAAGGCCGCCCGCCAGCCGCTGCGCGACCGCGACCTCTTCCCCGAGGGCTACACCGACGAGCGCGACACCACCGAGGTGCCGGGCGGCGTCCGCCTGCAGAAGGTGCTCGCCCAGGCGGGCGTGGCCAGCCGCAGGGCGTGCGAGGAGATGATCGGCGACGGCCGGGTGACGGTGAACGGCCAGGTGGTGCGGAGGTTCGGCGCCAAGGTCGATCCCGCCACCCAGATTATCCACGTGGACGGCAAGCGCATCCCGACCGCGCCCGACCTCGTCTACTACGCGATCAACAAGCCCATCGGCGTCGTGTCCACGATGGACGACCCGCAGGGCCGTCCGTGCCTGGCCGACTATGTCGAGGAGCTGGCGCCGCGGCTGTTCCACGTGGGCCGGCTCGACACCGAGACGGAGGGCCTGCTGCTGCTCACGAACGACGGCGAGCTGGCCAACCGGCTGACGCACCCCAGCTACGGGGTGCAGAAGAAGTACTGGGCCAAGGTGCCGGGGCCGATCCCGCGCGACCTGGGCCGCAGGCTCAAGCAGGGCATCGAGCTGGAGGACGGCCTCGCCAGGGCGGACGCGTTCTCGATCGTGCAGGAGCACGGCCAGCAGGCGCTGGTCGAGGTGGTGCTGCACGAGGGCCGCAAGCACGTCGTGCGGCGGATGCTGGAGGAGGCCGGTCACCGTGTGATCGACCTGGCCAGGATCGAGTTCGGGCCGGTCAAGCTGGGCAGGACCAAGCCTGGCACCGTCAGGGCGTTGACCTTGAAGGAAGTCGGCGAGCTGTACGCGGCCGTGAAGCTGTAATCTGGCCGGACGAAGGAGCCCGTGCGAAAACCTCCGCACGGGCTCTCCGGTTATGGAAGGGGACGAACCACATGGTGCGGGCGATCCGTGGGGCGATCCAGGTGGACGCCAACGACCGCGACTCGGTCATCTCCGGCACGGCCGAGCTGGTCAGCGCGATCATGGAGCGCAACCGGCTGTCCCCGGACGACGTGATCAGCGTGTTGTTCACGGCCACGCCCGACCTGACGGCCGAGTTCCCCGCGCTCGCCGCGCGTAAGCTGGGCTTTCACGAGGTGCCGCTGATCTGCTGCACCGAGATCGACGTGCCAGGCGCGCTGCCCCGCGTCGTACGTCTGATGGCCCATGTGGAGTCCGACCGGCCGCGTTCGGAGATCCAGCACGTCTATCTGCGCGGCGCGGTGGCATTGAGACAGGACATCGCCCAGTAGCCGGCACCGTGCTCTTTCCGTCAAGCGGATGGCAAGCCCGCCGCGCGACACTACTAGCCCGTACGGCCCGATAAATCAGGACATCGAGATGGAACTTCGTACCGTGCTCGTCGTCGGCACCGGTCTCATCGGCACCTCAGCGGCGCTGGCGCTGCGCAAGCGCGGCGTCCGGGTGCTGCTCGCCGACCGCGAACCGGGAGCCGTACGGCTGGCACGCGAGCTCGGCGCGGGCGAGGAGTGGCACCCGATGAAGGCCACGCCCGCTGCGGGAGAGGCCGCAGGGCAGGCGACGGTGCAGCCGTCCGAGCGGGTGGACCTGGCGATCATCGCGGTGCCCCCGGCCCACGTGGCGACCGAGCTGCTGGAGCTGCAGCGCATCGACGCCGCCCGCTTCTACACCGACGTCGCCAGCGTCAAGGCCGAGCCCATCCACCGGGCCGCGCAGCTCGGCTGCGACCTGGGCACCTACGTCGCCTCCCACCCGCTGGCCGGCCGCGAGAAGTCGGGCCCGGGAGCGGCCAGGGACGACCTGTTCCTCGGCCGGCCCTGGGCGCTGTGCCCGACGGATGAGGCCGACCCCGAGGCGAAGGCGGCGGTGCTGCGGCTGATCGAGCTGTGCGGCGCCAACGCCGTCGAGGTGAGCGCCGTCGACCACGACCGCGCCGTCGCCGTGGTCTCGCACGCGCCGCACGTGGCCGCCTCCGCCGTGGCCGCCCGCCTGGCCGACGCCACGGACGTCGCGCTCGGGCTGGCCGGGCAGGGCGTGCGCGACGTCACCCGGATCGCGGGCAGCGACCCCGGGCTGTGGCTGGGCATCCTGTCGGGCAACGCGTCCCCGGTCGCCGAGGTGCTGGAGGCCGTGGCCAACGACCTGGCCGACGCGGCCAGCGCGCTGCGGGCCCTGGCCGAGGGCGACGGCACCGCCACCAACGAGATCACCCAGTTGCTCAAGCGCGGCGTGGTCGGCCACGACCGCATCCCCGGCAAGCACGGCGGCCCCGCCTCGTCCTATGCCGTCGTCCAGGTCGTGATCGGCGACCGTCCCGGGCAGCTCGCCCGGCTGTTCCAGGCGTGCGACGAGGTCGGCGTCAACGTCGAGGACGTGCGCCTGGAGCACGCCCCCGGCCTGCCGCTGGGCATCGCCGAGCTGTCGGTGGAGCCCGACGCGGCCGGCGCGCTCACTGAGGCCCTGCACGAGCGCGGCTGGCAGGTTCCCTAGAGGTTTTTCCGCGCCCGATGTCACATCCGCGCCTCCTGGATTCGTCTGCAAGCACGAATCGAGGAGGCGACGAACATGACGGACATCCTGGTACTCGGCGGAGGCTACACCGGCGTCACCGCGGCCATCAGGGCCGCGCGCCTGACCCGGAAGACGGGCGGGCGCGTCACGCTGGTGAACGCCTCCCCGCGGTTCACCGAGCGGCTGCGCCTGCACCAGACGGCGGCGGGCGAGCGGCTGAAGGACCACGCGCTCACGGACGTGCTGGCGGGCAGCGGGGTGGAGCTGGTGCTGGGACGGGTGACCGCGATCGACCCCGAACGGCGGCAGGTGCGCCTCGACGGTGCTCCCGGTCATGACCTGCTGGGCTACGACAAGCTGGTCTACGCCCTCGGCACCGTCACCGACGCGACTGTCCCCGGCGTGGCCGAGCACGCGCACGTCTTCGACGACCACACCTCCGGCGTCCGGCTGGCGCGTCACCTGGACACCCTCACCCACGGCACGATCGTCGTCGCAGGCGGCGGCCTCACGGGCGTCGAGGCGGCCACCGAGCTGGCCGAGGCCCGCCCGCACCTGCACGTCGTCCTGCTGACCAGGGGACGGCCTGGGTCGATGATGGGCACGGCCGCCCGCGCGTACCTGGACAGGGCGCTGGAGCGGCTCGGCGTCGAGGTGCGCGCGGGCGCGGACATCACCAAGGTGCTGCCCGGCGGCGTCGAGCTGGGCGACGGCGAGCTGATCTACTCCGACGCGACCCTCTGGACGACCGGCACCACGGGCCTGCCCTTGGCCGCCCAGGCGGGGCTGACGGTGGACGCGCGCGGCCGGATCGTGGTGGACCAGGCGCTGCGCTCGGTCTCCCACCCCGACGTGTACGCGATCGGCGACGCAGCGGCGGTCAGCCAGAAGTTCGGCGTCCTGCACGGCACCTGCCAGGGCGGCATCCCCATGGCCCTGGCCGGGGCGGATTCGCTGGCGGCCACGCTGCGCGGCAGAACCCCCGCGCCGTTCAGGTTCGGCTACATGCATCAGCCCGTGAGCCTCGGCAGGAAGGACGCCGTCATCCAGTTCACCCGCCCCGACGACACCCCCCGCCGCTGGTACCTGAAGGGCCGGGCGGCCATCGCCTACAAGGAGACGGTCAGCAGCAGCCCGATCACCCTGTTCAAGCTGCTCAAGCACGACCTTGTGCCGGTCAGGGCCTTCGCGCTCACCGCCGGGCTCTCATGAGCGGGACGCGCGGAGGGCGGGGCCGTGATCGGCCCCGCCCTCCGCACCCCCACGGCTCAGCGCCTGGTCACCGCCTCGCTGACGGCGTTCGGGCCGTCGTACTGGCGGTCCGGCATGTTCTGCAGGGCCTGGACGATGTCGTCGCCCGCGTCATGGTCGCGGGCGGCCTGGACCAGATCCTCCTTGGAGGCGGGATAGTCCACGCCCTTCAGGTGTTTCTGCAGGTCGATCGGGTTCGGTGCGGTGCTCATACCCGCCTGCTGCCCCCCGTTCACGAGACGTAACGGCGGGCTCGCGAGTTCTCCTGGGAGGCCTCCAGGCTCGCCAGCCTGGCCTCCACGCGTGGCGGCACGCGCCGCCGCTCGGCCAGCACCCACGGCAGCCCGCGCAGGGCGTCCAGGGCCGCCAGCGCCGAGATGCGGTCGCGCGGCACCGTCCTGGCCAGATGCGCGGTACGGCGCAGCGCCGCCCGCACGGGCCGCCGCAGCCACGTGAACCAGAGCGTGTTGCGCAGCCCCACCCGCCGCCTGGCGTGCGAGTCCCGCTGCGTGGAGGCCTGGTGGTGGACGGTCAGCTCCTCCAGGTAGCACAGCTCCCAGCCCGCCGTGGCCAGGTCCACGGCCAGCAGCTCCTCCTCGCCGCCCAGCCACAGCCGCCGCGAGAAGCCGCCGCACTCCAGGAACGCCTCCCGCCGCAGCACCGACGCGCCCGCCAGGAAGCTGCCCAGCGCCGGGCCGGGCAGCCAGTCAGGTCCCGGTACGGGGGAGTCGCGCAGCTCGGCCACGATCGGGTCGTCGCGCCCGCCCGGCTCGGCCAGGATGCGGGCCGTCACCACGGCCAGGCGGGGATGGGCGTCCAGCGCGTCGGCGGCCCTGGCCAGCGAGCCGGGGGCCCACCAGGTGTCGTCGTCGGCGAAGGCCACGTACGGGGTGCGCAGGCGTTCCACGCCCACGTTGCGGCCCACGGCGCCGAGGTTCTTGCCGAGGGCTACCACGTCCACCTCGGGATAAGCACGCGTCACGGCCTCGGCGGTGCCGTCGGTGGAGCCGTTGTCCACCAGGACCACCTGGGGGCGTTCCGGGAGGGCGAGCAGGCGGCCCAGCGCGGTGAGCGCCTCCTCGCGCCGGTTCCAGGTGATCACCACAGCGCCCACACGCGGATCAGCCATCGGCCCGCTCCAGCGTGCGCCGGGCCCGTTCCACCGAGGTCGGCAGTTCGCGCCGTTCGGCCAGCGCCCGGGGCAGCCTGCGTACCGCCGTGCGCAGCCCCTCGCGCCCCGCCGAGCCGCCGCGCAGTGCCTGGAGCGTGCGGCGGGCCACCACGCGCCACGGGCGGCGCAGGACGGCGGTGAGCACGGCGTTGCGGGCGGCCAGCACCTGCCGGCCGCGCGGGTCGCGGGCGGGTGAGGGGTGGTGGTGGGCGACCACGTCGTCCACGTACGCCAGCCCCCACCCCTTGGCGGCCAGGTCCACGGCCAGCCGCTCCTCCTCGCCGAAGAAGAAGATCACGTCGTCGAACCCTCCCGCGTCGAGAAAGGCCTCCTTGCGCACCACCACCCCGCACGCCAGGAACCCCAGCACGCTCGGCCCCGGCAGGTCGGGCTCGACGCCGAGCGGGGAGTCGCGCATCTGCTCCGACACGGTGTCCAGCCGCTCTTCGGGCCCCACCAGCACGCGCGCGCCCACGACGGCTAGGCGCGGGTGGGCGTCCAGGATGTCGGCGGCCCGTTCCAGCGCGCCGGGCGCCCACCAGGAGTCGTCGTCGGCGAAGGCCACGTAGGCGGTCTCGGCCATCTGGACGCCGATGTTGCGGGCGGGGGCGCCCAGGTTCCGGCCGGCCTCGACCACGTGGACGTCGGGGAAGTGGCGGCGGACGAAGGTGACGGTGCCGTCGGTGGAGCCGTTGTCGACGAGGATCACCGGGCGCGGATGCAGGGGAAGCGTGCGGGTCAGTGACCGCAGCCGGTCCTTGCTCGCCACGACGACCGTGACGCGGGCTCCATGCTTCACACGGTGTCACTAACCGGAGCGGACGGCCTTACTCCTCCGCGGATCCGTTGACGGGCGCGGGGGCGGGGCGTATGAAGGGGGTAACAGTGTTACCGACAAGAAACGGCGTTACCGAGCATGACGGTTTCCGTGTACCGGCAGGCCCAGCGTGAGGGGCAGAGCGTCGTCAGGGCGGCCATCCTGGACGCGGCCAAGCGGCTGCTCGTCACCGAGGGGCCGGCGGCGCTCACCGTGCGGCGGATCTCGGGCGAGGTGGGCTGCTCGACCAAGGTCATCTACACGCTCTTCGGCGGGAAGGACGGGCTGGGCGAGGCGCTCTGGCTGGAGGGGTTCGCGCGGTTCGAGCGGTGGATGCTGGCGGTGCCGCCGCACGACGATCCGTTCGAGCGGCTGCACAGGGGGCTCATGGCCTACCGGGAGTACGCGCTGAGCGAGCCCGACTACTACCGGGTCATGTTCCAGGGCGCGCTGCCGGGGTTGTGCCCGCGTCCCGAGGCGATGGAGGCGGCCAAGCGCACGTTCGGGCTGCTGGTGCACGGGGTGGCGGACTGCCTGGACGCCGGGCTGCTGCGCGGGGCCGAGGCGCGGGAGATCGCCGACGTGTTGTGGATGGCCGTCCACGGTGCCGTGAGTCTGGAAATTTCGGGGTTTTTCGATCGGGACACGGCCGAGCAGCGTTACCGGCTCCTGTGCACCTCGGTGCTCACGCCGTTCCTGGACCGCGACGAGGGAAGGGACATGTCATGACGACTCCGTTCAAGGATGGTTTCGCCCCGGTCAACGAGGAGATCACCGCCTTCGACCTCGACGTCACCGGCCGCATCCCGGCCGAGCTCAACGGCCGCTACCTGCGCAACGGCCCCAACCCGCTCAGTCTCGACGACCCCAGCGCGGGCCACCTGTTCTTCGGCGAGGGCATGGTGCACGGCGTGCGGCTGCGCGACGGCCGCGCCGAGTGGTACCGCAACCGGTGGGTGCGCAACGCCCGCCTCGCCGAGCGGCTCGGCGAGGAGGCCAGGCCGGGGCCCGTGCACGCCGGGCTCGACTTCGCGGCCAACACCCACGTCATCGGGCTGGGCGGGCGCACGTTCGCCACCGTGGAGGCGGGGGCGCTGCCGTACGAGCTGGGGTACGAGCTCGACACCATCGGCGCGTGCGACTTCGACGGCGGCCTGCCGGGCGGGTTCGCCGCACACACCCACCTCGACCCGGTCACCGGCGAGCTGCACGCGCTGGCGTACTTCTTCGGCTGGGACCACCACCAGCACCTCGTGCTCGACCCCAAGGGCGTCGTCCAGCGCGTCACGGACATCCCGGTCGCCGACAAGCCGATGGTGCACGACTTCGCGATCACCGAACGGTTCGTGGTGATCTACGACCTGCCGGTCACGTTCAGCATGGCCCACGCCGAGCGGGGCGACCGCCTGCCGTACGCGTGGAACGACGACCACCCCGCGCGCATCGGGCTCATGTCGCGCGAGACCGGCGACCTGCGGTGGGTGGACGCGCCGCCGTGCTGGGTCTTCCACACGCTCAACGCCTACGACGACGGCGACGAGGTGGTCGTGGACGTGGTCACCTATCCCAAGGGGTTCGTGGACGCGCGGCTCGACCTGGGCGGCCGGCCCGCGCTGGACCGGTGGCGGATCAACCTCGCCACCGGCCGGGTCGGGCAGGCGCGGCTGGACGACCGCGCCCAGGAGTTCCCGCGCATGGACGAGCGGCGCACCGGCCGTCCCTACCGCTACGGCTACACCTCCGCCACCCGCGAGCTGATCGACGTGGTGGGCGGCGAGCTGGAGGACCTGCCGGACGGCGCGTTCGACAACACGCTCATCAAGCACGACCTGCGGCGCGGCACCCAGGAGGCGCGGCAGCTCGGGCGCGGCGCGTACGTGGGCGAGCCCGTCTTCGTCGGCGCGGGCGAGGCCGAGGACGACGGTTACGTGATGACGTTCGTCAACAACCCGGCCAGGGGAGCCGCCGACCTGGTCATCCTGTCCGCGCAGGACTTCACCGGCGAGCCGGTCGCCACCGTGCACCTGCCCGCGCGGGTGCCGCTCGGCTTCCACGGGAGCTGGCTCGCCGACTGACGGCACCCGCGACCATGCCTGAGGAACGCCCCGGAGACGGTAGCCTCTTCAAGTTGGACCCAACACGTGAAGAGGGAGAGGCCGTGACCGGTCTGGTCGTCGCCATGGACGGACCTTCTGGGTCGGGCAAGTCGAGCGTGTCGCGCGGCGCCGCCCGCGCGCTCGGCCTGCGTTACCTCGACACCGGGGCGATGTACCGCGCGATGACCTGGTGGATGCTTCAGCAGGGCGTCGAGCTGACCGACCCGGCCGCCGTCGCGGCCCGCTGCGGCGAGCCCGCCATCGTCTCCGGCACCGACCCTGACGGCCCGACGATCCACGTCGACGGCGTGGACGTCGCGGAGCCGATCAGGCAGGCCGAGGTCACCGGCGCGGTCTCGGCCGTCGCCGCCGTGCCCGAGGTGCGCGCACGGCTCGTCGCGCTGCAGCGGGAGATCATCGGCGCCGGTGACATCGTGGTCGAAGGCCGCGACATCGGCTCCGTCGTCTGGCCCCAGGCCGCCGCCAAGATCTACCTGACGGCCAGCCCCGAGGCCCGCGCCCGCCGGCGCAGCGCCGAGGTCGCCGGCTCCACGGTGGAGGCGCAGCAGGAGGCCATGGCCAGGCGTGACACCCTGGACTCAACACGTAAGACGGACCCGCTCTCGATGGCGGCTGGCGCCATCGAGCTCGACACCACCACGCTGACCTTGGACGAGGTCGTCGCGGAGGTGCTGAGACTGGTCGTGGAGCGGAGGAGCTCGGGAGGAGAGAGCGAGGGACGAGCCAACGAGTCCCGAAGCGGCCGCGACCATATCCGCGAGCGCACCTGACTTTCAGGTGCGGTACTCACATTAAGGACGAGACATCGTGTCAACGGGGGATTGGGTCGAGGCCGACCTCGACGAGCTGGAGATCGACGAGCAGGAGCACCACAGCACGCCGCTGCCGGTCGTCGCGATCGTAGGGCGGCCGAACGTCGGCAAGTCCACGCTGGTCAACCGCATCATCGGCCGCCGCGAGGCGGTCGTCGAGGACGTGCCGGGCGTCACCCGAGACCGCGTCACCTACGACGCCAACTGGCGGGGCCGCCGCTTCACCGTGGTCGACACCGGCGGCTGGGACCCTGACGCCACCGGCATGAACCTGCGCATCGCCGAGCAGGCCCAGGTCGCGGTCGAGCTGGCCGACGTGATCGTGTTCGTCGTGGACGCCACCGTGGGCGCCACCGACGCCGACGAGATCGTGGGCTCCGTGCTGCGGCAGTCCGGCAAGCCGGTCATCCTGGCCGCCAACAAGGTCGACAACCAGCAGCTCGAGCTGGAGGCCGCCGCGCTGTGGGCGCTCGGCCTCGGCGAGCCGTACCCCGTCTCGGCCCTGCACGGCCGCTCCAGCGGCGACCTGCTCGACGTCATGCTCGACGCGCTGCCCGAGACGCCCGAGGTGACGTTCGGCGCCGAGCGCGGGCCCGCCCGCGTCGCGCTGCTCGGCAAGCCCAACGTCGGCAAGTCCTCCCTGCTGAACAAGCTGGCGGGGGAGGAGCGGGTGCTGGTCGACCCGATGGCGGGCACCACCCGCGACCCCGTCGACGAGCTGATCGAGCTCGGCGGGCGCACCTGGCGCTTCATCGACACCGCCGGCATCCGGCGGCGCGACCGCGAGCTGCAGGGCGCCGACTTCTACGCCGCCATGCGCACCCGCGCCGCGCTGGAGCGCACCGAGGTGGCGATCGTGCTGATCGACGCCAGCGAGCCCCTCACCGAGCAGGACCTGCGCATCATCGGCCTGGTCATCGAGTCCGGGCGGGCCATGGTGGTGGCCTTCAACAAGTGGGACCTGGTCGACGAGGACCGGCGCTACTACCTGGAGAAGGAGATCGACCGGCAGCTCGTCCGCACCCCGTGGGCGCTGCGGGTCAACATCTCCGCCAAGACCGGCAGGCACGTCGACCGGCTCGTCCCGGCCCTGGAGAAGGCGCTCGACTCCTGGTCCACGCGGGTGCCGACGGCGCGGCTCAACGCGTTCCTCACCGAGCTGATCCAGCAGACGCCGCCGCCCGTGCGGGGCGGCAAGCAGCCGAAGATCCTCTTCGCCACGCAGGCGTCCGTCGAGCCGCCCAAGTTCGTGCTCTTCACATCCGGCTGGCTGGAGGACACCTACCGGCGCTTCATCGAGCGGCGCATCCGCGAGGAGTTCGGCTTCGCCGGCTCGCCGATCGAGGTCACGATGAAGATCCGGGAAAAGCGCGCGAAGAAGGACAAGTGACTGGGGTACGATTCAGCGCAACACGCTGACGGAGACGAGTAACCAGCGGGCCGCACGGCCCCAGAGAGCCGCCGGTAGCTGCGAAGGCGGCGCCGTGCCCCGCTGGCGAAGACACTCCCGAGTGCGGGGAGGAAATGCCCCGCCGGTCTGACCCCCGTCATCGGGTCGTGGAGGCCGCCCCCGTCGCGGGGCGGCGAAAGTGCGGTGGCACCGGGAGCTCCCTTCTCCCCCGCACTCCCAAGGGGTCATGCACTTCCTTCGTAGGAGCTGTGATGATCTCTCGTGTCATGTCGGCGGAGCTCGCTGAGCACGTCGGCCGACGAGTGACGATCGCCGGTTGGGTCCATCGCCGCCGGCGACTGAAATCCGTATCCTTCCTCGTCGTCAGGGACCGTACCGGCCTGACGCAGGCGGTCGCCGCCGGCGACCTGCCGCCCGAGGAGAGCGTCGTCCAGGTCAGCGGCACCGTGGCCGCCGGCGCGCAGGCGCCCGGCGGCTACGAGCTGGTCTCACCCGAGGTGGAGGTCCTCGCCGAGCCCTGTGTGCCGCCGCCGCTCGACCTGTACAGGCCCGTGGTGCAGGCGGCGCTGCCGACCGTGCTCGACCACGCGCCCGTCGCGCTGCGGCACCCGCTGCTGCGCGCCGGGCTGGAGATCTCGGCCGCGAGCGCGGCCGGGTTCCGCGAGACGCTCGACCGGCTCGGCTTCACCGAGATCCACACCCCCAAGATCGTCGGCTCGGCCACCGAGTCGGGCGCGAACGTCTTCGGCCTCGACTACTTCGGACGGCCCGCCTACCTCGCGCAATCGCCGCAGTTCTACAAGCAGGCGATGGCCGGGGTGTTCGAACGCGTCTACGAGGTGGGGCCCGTCTTCCGCGCGGAACCGCACGACACCGCCCGGCACCTCGCCCAGTACACCAGCCTCGACGCCGAATTGGGCTTCGTGCGCGACCACCGCGACGTGATGGCCGTGCTGCGCGAGGTCGTCGCGGGCATGCTCGCGTCCGTACGGCGGCGCGCCCCCGCCGCGCTCGGCCTCCTGGACGTCACCCTGCCCGAGGTGCCCGCCGAGATCCCCGCCATCCACTTCACCGAGGCGCAGCGGCTCACCTCCTCCGGCGAGCCCGACCTATCGCCCGCGCAGGAACGATGGCTGTCGGAGTGGGCGCGGCGGGAGCACGGGTGCGAGTTCCTGTTCGTCACCGGGTACCCGATGTCCAAGCGGCCCTTCTACACCCACCCCGACCCGGCGCGGCCCGGCTACTCCAACGGGTTCGACCTGCTGTTCCGCGGGATGGAGCTGGTCACCGGCGGGCAGCGGCTGCATCGGCACGAGGACTACGTGCGGGCGCTGGCCGAGCGGGGGGAGGGGACGGCGGCGTACGAAGGGTATCTGCAGGCCTTCCGGTACGGGATGCCGCCGCACGGCGGGTTCGCGATGGGGCTGGAGCGGTGGACGGCCCGGCTGACGGGGGCGGCCAACGTCCGGCAGACGACCGCGTTCCCGCGCGACCTGCACCGGCTCTCGCCGTGAACGCCCGTCCCGCGCCGTGACCACGTGCGCCGGGCTCGCGCCTTGATCGGGCGCGCCCGTCCCGCTTCGGCGGGCGGGTGCGTCCCAGGCCACGCGGGCGCGTCTCAGCGGCGCGGCATCAGGACGGCGACGCCCGCGCCCAGCACGCAGATGAACGCCGTCACCAGGAACATCTCCGTGTACTCCGTGTGCAGGGCCGCCTGCACCTGAGCCGTGTAGTCGGCCAGTTGCCGCTGGTACGTCGCCTGATCCACGCCGAACGGCAGCGGCGTGTCCAAATCGGCCGTCAGCGACTGGAACCGATAGAACCCCCACGCCGACACCGCCGCGATGCCGATCAGCATGCCCATCATCCTGGCCACCACGACCGCCGCCGACGCCACCCCGTGCTGCACCGCCGCACTCACCCGCAGCACCGCCGACGACACCGGCGCGATCACCAGCCCCAGGCCCAGCCCGGCCAGCACCAGGTCCCGGTCCATCACCCAGCCCGACCCGGCCAGGTCCAGCGGCCAGCGGCTCATCAGCCAGTAACCCACGGCCGCCAGCGCCATGCCCGCCACCGCCACCACCCGCTCACCCAGCCTGCGCGCCAGCAGCCCGCCCAGCAGGGCCGCCACCGTCAGCGCCGCCAGGAACCTGGCCAGGACCAGCGACGCGTGCAGCGCCTCCTTGCCCAGCAGGGTCTGCGCGGTGATCTGCACGAACACCATGGTGACCAGCAGCGCGGCGCCGGCCAGGAAGCTGACCGCGAGGGTGGCGAGGAGGGGGCGCTTGCGGGTGGTGGTCAGGTCCAGCAGGCGGACGGGGGAGCGGATCTCCCACCAGACGAACGCCGCCGCCGCCAGGAGGCCGGTCGCGATCACCGATGGGCCCCAGGGCGGGAGGACGGCGGTGGCGGGGTCGGGGTTGTAGAGGCCGATGACCAGGAGGGCCAGGGCCAGGGCGAGCAGGACGCCGCCGACCACGTCCACCCGGTTCGCCGCCCCGCCGGTCGTCAGGGGCTTCGTGCGAGGTGGGACCGTGAAGTGGACGGCGACGGCGGCCAGCGCGGCCAGCGGCACGTTGATCCAGAAGATGGCGTGCCACTCGCCCAGCTCCACCCCCGCCACCACCGCACTGGGCACCCCCGCCAGCAACCCCCCGTACAACGGCCCGAGCGCGCTGCCCAGCTCCTGCGCCGCCCCCACCGCCCCCAGGGCGACCGGCCGCTCACGTTCCTCCCACAGGTCGCCGATGAGCGCCATGGTGATCGGCAGCAGCGCACCCCCGGCCACTCCCTGCACGGTACGCCCCACCACGACCATCACCTCGCCGGACGCCAGCGCGGTCAGCACCGAGCCGAGCGCGAAGGCCGCCAAGCAGGCGTGGATGAGGGGGCGGCGGCCGTACCGGTCGGAGAGCTGGCCGAGCAGGGGCATCGCGGCGACGTACCCGAGCAGGAAGCCTGTGACGATCGGGGTGGCCCGCTCCAGGTGGTTGAGCGGGATGCCGACGTCCTCGGCGACGTCGATCAGGACGGTCACCACGACGTACGCGTCCAGCGCCGCCAGCAGCACCACCGCGCCGCCCGCGCCGAGCACCACCCGCCGGGCGCGCCTCACCTGGGGCGCCCGCGCGTCAGGAGAACCCACCGGGCTCACTTCTCGGCGGGCGGCGTGATCGTGACGGGTGCGTCGTAGTCGCTGACCGCCACCGTGACCGTGCCGCCCTGCATGGGCAGGCTCGCCTTGGTCAGCCGGCTGGTCGCCTGGTCGATCCAGACCTTGCCGTTCACGTCCTGCGTGACGCCCGGCACGATCGAGGAGACGACGCCGGCGGGGAAGGTGGTGGCGACCCGGTAGGAGCCGTCCTCGACGCCTTCCACCTTGGGGTTGGTGGCCGAGGCGAGCAGGCGGGCGATGCCCTTGGTGGGCTCCAGGATCACCGACGGGTCGTAGAACTGGGCGAGCTGCGCCCGCGTCATCTTCTGGAAGCCGCCCGTCGGCCCCTTGAAGTGCACCGTGTCGTCGACCAGCGCGAAGGAGACCTCTTGCAGGGTGCCCAGGATGTCGATGGTGAGCGTGCCGTCGGCGTCGCCCTCCGCCGTTAACCGGCCGTCGGCCTTCTTGACCGGCACCTGCGGGCTGCCCTCGGTCGTGATCGAGAA
This sequence comes from Nonomuraea monospora, assembly GCF_039531895.1. Classification (NCBI taxonomy): domain Bacteria; kingdom Bacillati; phylum Actinomycetota; class Actinomycetes; order Streptosporangiales; family Streptosporangiaceae; genus Nonomuraea; species Nonomuraea monospora. The sequence continues at coordinate 162,776 of NZ_BAAAQX010000005.1, read as the reverse complement.
GCCGGCCGACTTGACGGTCTTCATCGCCTCGGAGGCCTTCTGCATCAGCTCGGGCCCGGCGGGCAGCTCGGCCCCGCCTCCGCCGCCCGATGAGCACGCGGACGCCAGCGCGAGCGCGGCCACGACGAGGAGTCTTCTGAGCATGACCGGATCGTATCGACCGCCGGTGGAGGCCGCGCGCCGTCGCCGATATCGGTTGGGTGTCGGCGCCGCCGCCCGCGTCAGCGCAGCTTCTTCAACTGCTCCACCAGGGGCGCGTACGCCTCCTCGATCGCGTCGAGCTGCTCGTCGGTGAGCCGGTCGACGAAGTGCTCGCGGACGCTCGCCACGTGGAACGGCGCCACCCGCTGGATCGTGGCCCACCCCTCGTCGGTCAGCACCGCGAACGTGCCCCTCCGGTCGTCACGGCAGTCCTCCCTGACCACCAGGCCCTTGGCCTCCATGCGGGAGATCTGGTGGGACAACCGGCTGCGCGACTGGATCGTCGCGTCGGCCAGGTCGCTCATCCGCATGCGCCGGCCCTGGCTCTCGGAGAGGTTGACCAGGATCTCGTAGTCGTTCAACGAGAGTGAGTGCTCCTGCAGCTCGCGGTCGAGCCGATGCATGAGCAGCTTGTGCAGCGCCAGGTGCGTACGCCAGGCACGCTGTTCGGCGGGTGAAAGCCAGCGAGGCGCGCTCATGATCCCCAATCTAGCGCACGTACAGTTGAGCGCTATGGGAGAGGGCAACTCGGGGGAGAGCCTGGGCACCGTGCTCGTCGCCGGCGCCGCGAACCTCACCATCGCGCTGGCCAAGCTCGTCGCCGGGGTGATCAGCGGTTCGGCGGCCATGCTGTCGGAGTCCGCGCACTCCGCCGCCGACACCGTGACCGAGCTGCTGCTGCTGGTGGCGGTGCGCCGCTCGGGCAAGCCCGCCGACCGGCGGCACCCCTTCGGGCACGGCAAGTCGGGCTTCTTCTGGGCGATGATGGCGGCGGTCGCGACGCTGGTGGGCGGGGCCGGGTTCTCCATCACGCATGGGTTGCACGAGATCAGCCACGGCGAGGAGCTGGGCGATCTGACGGTGTCCTACGTCGTGCTGGCCGTGTCGTTCGTGATCGAGGGCATCTCGTTCTCGAAGGCGTACAGGCAACTGCGCGGCGAGGCGCGGCGCTACGACGTGAGCCCGCTGCGCCTGGTGCGGCTCACGTCCGACACGGCGCTGAAGGCCGTGCTGTTCGAGGACGCCGCCGCGCTCGTCGGGCTGCTCATCGCCGGGGCGGGGCTGCTCGGGTCGCAGGTGACGGGGTCGGCGCTGTGGGACGGGGCCGCGTCCATCGGGATCGGGCTGCTTCTGCTGGTCGTCGCGCTCATCCTGATCCAGTCGAACCTGTCGCTGCTCATCGGGCAGGCGGCGCCGCAGGCCCTGGAGACCGGGATCCGCGCCGTGTTGATGGCTCAGCCGGAGGTGGAGGACGTGGTCGAGCTGATGACCATGATCATCGGGCCTGGTGAGGTGCTGGTCGCCGCGAAGATCGACTTCAGGGACGAGGCCAGCGCGGCGGGGGTGGAGATCGCCTGCGAGGAGGTGGATCGGCGGCTGCGGGAGCGCTTCTCCGGGGTCAGGCAGGTCTTCCTCGACCCGACCCCGACCCGCCGCCGCTTCTGACCCGCCGCCGCTTCTGACCTGCGCTGCTTTTGACCTGCGCTGCTTTTGACCTGCGTCGCGCCCGCGCCCCTGCTCAGGGGTCCTGGCCGGGGATCGGGACGCGGCGGGCGGGGCTGTCGGTGACGACCGCGACCCTGATGTCCGGCCCCGCGCTCCACTCCAGCAGGTGGCGGCCCGCCAGGTCCTCGCCGCCCTCGCTCACCTTGTCCAGCGTCAGCTCGCCGCGCTTGATCAGCGCCTCCTTGCGCGTCCAGTGCCTGATCAGCTCGTCGTTGCCGGTGACCATCGCCCGCTCGCGCGGCGTGAGCACCCGGCCGGCCAGCACCGTGTCCAGCGGCCCGGGGCGGACGCGCTCGGCGTCCACACCGACCTTGCCCGGACCCGCCCCCGCGCAGACGTAGCCGCGCGTGTGGCTGAAGCTGACGCCCAGGTCGGGGGCCTGCTCGAAGTACGGCCTGCCGTGGCCGAAGCCGTGCAGGTCGCAGTACTGCAACAGGGTCAGCTCAGCCGGGTCGGCGCCCAGCACCTCGGCCGCGCAGAGCCGGACCAGCAGGTGGGCGGCGATGAAGATGGTGCGGTCGTGCTCGAACTTGAAGCGGGCGGCCCGCTCCCGCTCCACCTCGGTGAGCCATTCATCGGGGGCACGCACCTCGTCGGGGCGGCCGCCCATCGCTAAAGGGCCGATCGTCAGTCCTTCTTCTTGTCGTCGCCGTTGAGGTTGTACTGGTCCTCAGACGCCGCGCCGAGCACGGTCACGTCATGAATCTTCCAGGTCCCCTTCTCCTTGACAAGGCTGATCTTAAGGTGAGAGTCCTTGACCGAGCGGATCGCCTCCGAAGTGTTCACCTGCTGGTCCACCACGACGATGGCGTGGGCGGTGGCGTCGTCCACGTCCGCCAGGTACACCTCGCGGACGGTGGCCTGCGAGGTGGCCTTCAGCTTCACGATGACCTGGGCCATCGCGCCGCCGAACGCGGCGTCGTAGGTGGTCAGGAAGTCGCCCGTGGCCTGGGCGGCGAGGGTGGAGCGGGTGGTCTGCAGGTTCTGGTAGTCGTAGCTGAGCAGGGCCCGGCTGAACGCGCTCGCCGCGCCGGACACCTCCAGGCGCAGGGCCCGTTCCGACTCCAGGCCCGCGCGGGCGTCCTCGGCCTGGGCGGCGGAGATCCACTGGAGGACGGCGGTGGCGGTGATGGCGGTCACCAGCATGGCCGCCAGGGCTCCCACGACCTTGGCCCGGGTGAAGCGCCTGCCGGGGGAGGGGGACTTTTCGGGCTCCGGCTCGGGCTCGGCACCCGGCTCCGCATCGGCGTCGGCCGCAGGCTCCGAGCCTGAGCCGGGTTCGGGCGCGCTGGCGGGCGTGGTGGAAGACGTGGTGGGGGCGGTGGCGGGCTTGGTGGCGGGCTCCGTGGCGGGCTCCGTGGCGGGCTCCATGGCGGGCTCCATGGCGGCCGCGCCTGGGGGCGTGATGGGAGGCGCGGTGGCCGTGGCGGCGGGCTCGGCGGCAGGCGCGCCGGAGGGTGTGGTGGCCGCAGCGGTGGGCGTGGTGGCCGTGGCGGCGGGTGTGGCGGCGGGCTCAGCGGCGGGCTCGGTGGTAGGCGCGCCGGAGGGTGTAGCGGTGTCCGGCGCGGGTGGGGCGTCGGAAGTGGCCTGCGCGTCGGGCGTGGGCGGCGCGTCCGGCAAGGGTTCCGTGTCCGGGGTGGGGTGGGTGTCGGGGGGTGCGTCCGTCGCCGTGTCGGCGGGGCGGGTGCGGTCCTCCAGGGCGTCGGTCATGATGACTCCTCACGGCGGCGAGCGGCCCGGCCCGCCGCGATCCAGCCCACGATGCCACCGCTCACCACCACGGCGAGGAATATCGCGGCAACCAGCGGGACGATGTTCATCGGGGTTCCTGACGCGGCCCGGTCGCCGGCCGCGCCCGCAGGCGACTCGGTGGTGGTGGCCTCCTGGGACGGTTCCGGAGTGGTGGTGGTGTCCCGCTCGGCCGCGGCGGTCCGGGAGGCGGACGGAGGGGAGCCGGGATCGGGGCCGGGGTCGGGGCCGGGGTCGGGGACGGGCTCGCGGTCGGGGCAGGCCCGCACCTTGGGGATGGGCGGCGGCCCGAGGGGCCCGGCGTACTCCTCGGCCGGCACAGGCCCGCCCGGGACGCTGAAGATGAACGACGCCTTGCCGTACACGGTGGTGCCGCGCCGGTCGGTGATGTCGTCGGCGAGGGTGAGCGCGGTGGGCACGATGCTGAGCAGGTGGTGCACGTTCCGTTCGGTCTCGGGCGAGAAGACGGGCCGGTGCGGCAGGCCGGCCGCCGTCAGGAGGCAGGAGAAGCCCGGCCTGGACGTGCGGATGGCCGCGTCGAGCTGGGCGAACACGCTGGGCCCCTGGTCGAGGATGGCGTTCAGGTCGGCGCGGGACGCCCGGAGGGTCGCGGTGACGGTGCTCAGGTCGGTGATCCCGGAGGCCAGCTTGCCGCGTTCGCCAGCCAGGGTGTGGGTGAGCCGGGTGAGCTGCACGGACAGGTCGTCAAGCACGTCGGCGTTGTCGGCGAGGGTGCCGGTGATGGCGTGGGCGTCGTCGACGATGCGCCTGATGGCGGGCGCGCGCCCGTCGAGGGCGACGGCCAGCTCGTGCACGATGGTGTCGGCGTCCTCGGGCGGCACCGCGTTGAGCAGCTTGCCGACCCCTTCGAACAGCTCCTTGTAGTCGAGCGGCACCGTGGTGCTGGCCAGCGGGATCGTGTCGCCGGGCGCGAGGGTCGGCCCGGTGACGCCGGTGGGCGGCGGGGAGAGCGCCACGTACGGCTCGCCGATGGCCGAGCGGCGCCGCACCTCGGCGGTGACGCTCTTCGGCAGCTTGATCTCCCGCTCGATGTCCAGGCCCACGACGATCTTGCCGGGCGCCAGCCGCACCTCGCCGATCTTGCCGACGCGGACCCCCAGGTACGCCACGTCGAACCCGCGCATCAGCCCGGGGGAGGTGACGAACTCGGCCGACACCCGGTAGGGCCGCTCGACCGCGTCCAGCCTGATGATCGTGCTGAACGCCCAGACCGTCATGACGACCCCGAGCAGCACGAAGAAGCCCAGGTTGAGGTAGATGCGGTTCTTCATCGCGGCGGCTCCAGCAGCAGGCTGAAGTCCCCGCCGGACTCGCGTACGGGGGCGCCGCGTACGTTCGGCAGCAAGCCCTTCAGCCACACGTAGATGAGCACCTGACCGTTCACGGTGATCGGCGGCGTGTCGATGAACGACTGCAGCTCGGCCACCAGCGCCTTCAGGTCCTCCTTGCCCCGCTGCATGGACGTCGAGACGGCCTCCAGCTCGCGCACCAGTGTGCGCAGCCGCTGGGCGTGGCGCGGGTAGACGGTGAGGTTGGCCTGCTCGGCCAGCCGGGTGAGCGCCACGATCGTCTTCTTGACGTGGTGGCGGCCGTGCGCGAGCCGTCCGGTGGCGGCGGCGAGCGTGCCCGGCAGCCGGTCCAGCTCCTCGCTGCCCTCGGCCAGGTCGTCACCGAGCCGGGCCAGGGCCTCGATGGAGGTGCCGAGGTCGTGGCGGGCGGCGGCGTAGGCGTCGGTGACCTGCGCGGTCTGCTTGATCAGCCGGTTGACCTCGTCGCCCTGCCCGGCGAAGGCGGTGGAGGCGGCGTCGAGGATGGCGTTGACGTCCTGGGCGCCGAGCGCCTCGATGAGCGGCCCGGCCTTGGCGGTGACCTGCTCGATGTCCGGTTCGACCGACGTCTCGGCGATGGTGGCGCCGTCCTTGACGTACGGGCCGGTGGCCAGGTTCTTGCCGGTGGGCGGGGTGAGGCGCACGTAGTTCTCGCCGAGCACGGACGTCTTGGCGATGGTGGCCGAGCTTCCTTCCGGCACCCGGTGTGCCGACTGGACCGACATCGTCACCCTGGCCCGGTAGCCCTCCAGCCGGATCCCGGTCACGGTGCCGACGCGTACGTCGGCGATCTGCACGCTGTGCCCGGCCACCAGGCTCTGGACGTCGTCGAAGACGGCGTGCAGGGTGAGGTCGCCGCCGGTGGCGCCGAGGGTCTGCAGCGAGCAGCCGGCGGTCAGCGCCAGCGCGGCGAGTGCGGCGGCCGGTCGCCCGGTCATCGTGAGCCTCCCCGTTGCTCGAAGGGACAGTTGCTCAGCCCGGCGGGCAGGCACGGCACCGGGCCCAGGTTCAGCGCGTCGAACAGCGGTGTCAGCCACGCCCTGGTCATCGCGTTCAGCACGACGCGGATCTTCAGCACGTGCTGCTTGTGGTCCCAGGAGTCGATCAGGACGTCGGCGAAGTCGGCGGCGCCCTTGACGGCCCGCGCGGTGGAGGCGCTGTTGGCCCTGACGGTCAGCACCAGCTCGGCCAGCGTGGTGGTGGCCTGCGGCAGCTCCTTCGCGTACTGCTCGATGATCACGTCGCCGCGCCGCACGAACGCGGCCATGGACGTGATGAACCCGCGCAGCCGCTGCCGCTCGTCGGCGAGGATCGCGGAGGCCTCGGAGAAGGCGTCGATGGCGCCGGTGACCTGGCTCTCGCGCCGGTTGAGGCTGGTGGCCAGCTCGTTGAGGCTCTTGGCCAGGCTGATGAGCTGCTGGTCCTGCTTGGCCAGGACGCCGGTGAGCTCTGAGGTGTCGGCGATCGCGTCGTTGATCGTCTCGCCGCGCCCGCGCACCCCGTCGGCCAGGTCGCCCGCCACCTCGCCGAGCTTCTCGTCGTCGAGCGCGTCGGTCAGCTTGGTGAACGCGTCGAGGGCCTCGTCGATCTCGACGGGCAGGTCGGTGCGCTCCAGCGGGATCGTCGCCCCCGGCTGGACGCGCTGGTCGCCCGGCTTCCACGGCGGGTGCAGCACGACGTTGCGCTCGCCCAGCGTGTTCTGCGGCGCGATCACGGCCATGACGTCGGACGGCAGCGGCACCTGCCGGTCGATCCGCATCTCGACCCGTACCTTGTCACCGGATATCTGGATCCGGTCCACGTAGCCGGCGTCGAGGCCCATCACCTTCACCCGCGCCTCCTCGTACAGGGAGGGCGTCTGACTGAAGATCGCGACCAGCAGGTACGGCCCCCCCCCCCCCCCCCCGCACCCGGACGCCACGAGCACCCAGCCGAGCAACACCGCCGCCAGCCGCCTCATCGCTCGTCCTCCCTGTCCTCGGCGATCGCCGCCAGCACCTCGGGGTTGATCGGCCCGAGGCCGGTGGCGATGGCCTCCAGCCACGGCCCCTGCCCGCCCATCGTGGCCAGCCCGGCGAACGTCGGCCCCGCCCAGCCGAGCAGCGAGTTGAGCCGGTCGGTGCTGCCGCTGAGCCGCGTGGTGATGGCCGAGGTGTCGTCCAGCACCTTCACGAGCGTCTTCTCGTGCTCGGTGATCAGCCGGGTGGTGCTCTGCACCAGGTCGCTGCCGTCGCCGAGGATGACGCGCAGCTCGTTGCGGCGCCTGCGCAGCTCGTCCAGCATCACCTCGACGGCGTCGAGGAGCCGCCCGAGCTCGGCGTCCTTCTTCTCCAGCACCTCGATGATCCTGGTGCCGTTGTCGAGCAGCCGCTGGAGCTGCGGCTCGCTCTCGCTGATGGTCTCCGACAGGTCGCCGATGTTGTCCAGCAGCCGGGTGACGCGGCCGTGCTTGAAGGTGTCGAGCTTGCCCAGCTCGACGAGCAGGTCGTCCACGGCCTCGGTGTCGAGCCGCTCGACCAGCTTGGTCGCGTCCTTGACGGCGTCGTTGACCAGGGTGGGCACGCCGGTCCGCTCGACCGGGATGCGCCGCTGGGCCTCGGGGAGCTGGTCCAGGTACGGGGCCGCGACGGCGCCGGTGAGCTTGACGTACCGGCCGCCGAGCAGGTTGGACAGGGCGATGTCGGCGCGCGTGGAACGGCCGAGCCGCACGCCGTCGTCCACCTTCCAGGTGACGACCACCTGGCCCTGGGCGTAGTCGGCGCGCACCTCGGTGACCTTGCCGACCCGCACCCCGGCGACGCGCACGTCGTTGCCGGTGCGCAGCCCGCCGGAGTCCACGAACACGCCGGAGACGGTGTAGCCGCCCTCCAGCAGCCCCAGGTTGCCGACCAGGAACGTGGTCACCAGCACCGCGGCCAGCGTGGCCAGCGACACCAGGCCGACGGCGTGCTTGTTGCGGTCGCGGAACGACTTGCGCGCCATCACCGGCCCACCAGCAGCTTCCTGAGGTCCTGCTCGCTCTGGATCCTGGTGTTGCGCAGCGGCGGCGGCGTCTGCATCCCGTACGGGCAGGGCGCGGCGCTGAGCGCCAGGCAGGGGACGGCGGTGATGAAGTAGTGGCCCCGGTTGACCGACGAGTACGCCCGCGTGAGCAGCGGCGGGAAGGTGCTGACCACCTTGTCGATCTCGCCCACGTGCCGCCTGATGCCGCCGGTCAGCCCCGACAGGTTGTCCACCAGCCGGCCCAGCTCGTCGGCGTTCTTGCCGAGCACCTCGTTGGAGGTGTGGAAGGTGGCCGACAGCTCCACCAGCGCCTCGTCCACGAGCCGCCGGTTGTCGGCGAACGCCTCCGTCAGGATGACGAGGTTGTCCACGAGCCGCTCGATCTGCGCGTCCCGCTTGGCGACCACCTCGGTGACGGTGGCGTAGTCCTTCAGCAACTGCTCGATGAGCCGCCTGCGCTCGGTGACGGTGGTGGTGATCGCGTTGACGTTGTCGAGCAGGCGGGGGATGTTCTGGTCGTTGCCCTTGAGCGAGGTGGCGGCGGCCGTCAGGAGCTGGTTGATCTGGTCGGGGTCCAGGCTGCGGGTGAGCGGGCCGAGGTCGCTGATCAGCTCGCCGATGTCCACGACGGAGGAGGTGCGGGTGATGCGCGCGCCGGGCGGCAGCAGGCCGGGCGCGGTGCCGGGCAGCAGGTAGATGACGCGCTGGCCGACGGCGTTGCGCCAGCGGACGGCCGCCTCGGTGTCGGCCGGCACCTTGACCGCCTCCTGCACCTCCATGGTCACCTCCGCCCGCCCGTCCACGACCTCGATCGTGTCCACCTGGCCGACCGGCGCTCCGGCAATCTTCACCTGGTCGCCCTCGACCAGCCCCGACACGTCGTCGAACACGGCGACCAGCCGGTAGCCGGCGCCGGTGCTGACCCGCGCGATCTGCACGGCGATGAACAGGATCAGCGACAGGGTCAGCCCGACGAACAGCACGAACCGCACGAAGGTCCACCGGCGGCGCACCCGTTCCATGCCTCAGCGCCTCCCGTCGGTCGGGCCGCAGGCGCCGACGATCAGCTCGCAGACGTCGGTGGCCACGAACGCCTCCACCTGGAGCTGGCGGCTGTTGCCAGGGCCCTGCGCCTCGATCAGCTCGTTGAGCAGGTCCACCAGCGTGGTCAGGCCGCGCACGCCGTCGCCCGCCAGGCCTAACTGGGCGTAGATGAGCGCGGCCACCCGCTCGGCCGAGTGCACGCCGGCCCGGAGGTTCTGCCGGTGCTTGGCCAGGCCGTGCGTGACCTGGCCGGAGATCGAGGTGATCTCCTGCAGCAGCACGCGCACCTTGTCGGCCCGCTCCAGCAGGTCGGGCGTGATGACGTTGACGTCGGAGGAGATGGAGATCAGGTCGTCGCCCTTGTCCGACAGGGCGGTGCCGAGCAGCGCCGAGTCGTGCAGGAACTGCCTGGCTCGCTGCCGGTGCCGGTGCGCCACGCCGACGACGGTGCCCGCGTCGCCGATCAGCTCGCGCAGGTCGGTGCCCTGCCCCTCCAGGCCCTTGGCCAGCGTGTGCACGATGACCGTGACCTCGCGCGGATCGACGGCGTCCAGGCCCTCGTAGGCGTCGCCGAGCGTGTCGGACAGGTCGAGCGGGTCGCGGGTGTCGGTGATGACGGCGCCGGAGGCGAGGTAGGGGCCGGTCGTCTCGTCGGCGCCCGGCTCCAGGGCGACGAACTTGGGGCCGAACACCGACGCGGGCTCCACGGACGCGACCGTGGTCGCAGGCACCTCGACGGTCACGTGCATGGTGACGACGGCCCTGCCCTGGACGTCCAGCGACAGTGCCGTCACCTCGCCCACCGTGATGCCGCGGATCTTGACGGGGGAGCCGCTGTCGAGGCCCTGCCCGGCCCGGCCGAACACGGCGTCGAGGCGGATGCCGGGGACCAGGGTGGCCGAGCGCACGGCGTACAGGGCGGCGGCGGCGAAGACGGCCACCACGGCCAGCGCGATGCCCAGCCGGGCGGCGAGAGGAAGATCAGCTCGGGCCACCGGCTCACCCCGTCAGCGGTATGTTGCCGCCGCCGCCCCAGAACAGGTACGACAGCAGCAGGTTGAGCAGCACGATCGTGACGATCGACTGGCGGATGGCCCGGCCCGCCGCGACCCCCACGCCCACCGGGCCGCCCGTGGCGTGGAAGCCGTGGAAGCAGTGGATGACGATGACGGCGAAGGCGAACACCGCGACCTTGGCGACGCTGAACACGATGTCGCTGACCGGGAGGTACAGGTAGAAGTAGTAGTCGTAGACGCCGGGCGCCAGCCCGAACAGCGCGGTGCACATCAGCCGGGTGGCGAAGAAGCTGGCGAACAGCGCGATGAGGTAGATCGGCACCAGCGCCAGCAGCGCCGCCACCACCCGGGTGCAGATCAGGTAGGTGAAGGCGTTGATGCCCATCACCTCCAGCGCGTCGATCTCGTCCGAGATCCGCATCGCGCCAAGCTCGGCCGTGAACGACGAGCCGACCTGCGCCGCCAGCGCCGTGGCGGCGATGATCGGGGTGATCTCGCGGACGTTGGCGAAGCTGCCCACCAGCCCCATGAACGACTCCGCGCCGATGGCCTGCAACCCCTGGTAGCCCTGCAATCCCACGGTCGCGCCCACGACGAACGCCATGGTGAACACCACGAAGATCATGCCGCCGCCGATGACGGTCGCCCCGACGCCCACGACCACGTCGCTGACCTGGCGGACGACGACCTTGACGTACTTCAGCCTGAGCACGACGTCGCGTACGGAGTAGAACAGCACCCGCCACACGAACAGCGGCCAGTCGGCCAGCGACGCGAACCGCTCGGCTGCGTCCCGCCCCTTGAGGGCGATCCGGAGGCCGGCCGTCCGCGTCACCATCAGAGCGACCTCGGCGGGTAGGCCAGGAAGTACACGGCCGAGATCACGTAGTTGAACGTGAACACCAGCATGAACGTCACCACGGTCGCCTGGTTGACGGCCCGCCCCACCCCGACCGGGCTGGTCGCGCACGTCATGCCCTTCCAGCAGGCCACGCCCGCCGCGATGAACCCGAAGATCCACGCCTTGAACAGCGTCACGTACAGGTCGGAGGCCACGACCAGCGACAGCGCCCCGTCGAAGTAGGCGCCCGGCGTGACGCCCTGCACGACCACGTTGAAGAAGTAGCCGCCTGCCGCGCCCGCCACGATGACCAGCGGGCACAGGCACACCGCGATCGTGCTGGCCGCCCACATGCGCGGCGTGACGAGGCGGTGGATCGGGTTGACCGACATGACCTCCATCGCGCTCAGCTCGTCGCGGATGTGGCGGGCGCCGATGTCGGAGGTCATCGCGCTGCCGCCGGCCCCGGCGATGAGCAGCGCGCTGGCCAGCGGCGCCACCTCGCGGATCAGGCCGACGAAGACCGCGCTGCCGGTCGCGGAGCCGGCGCCGAGCTGCCGTGCCAGCTCGCCCACCTGCAAGGCCACGGTCGCGCCCAGCGGCAGGGCGACCAGCAGGACGGGCACGCTGGTGACGCGGGCCAGGAACCAGCACTGGTCGACGAACTCCCACCACCAGCGCCTGACGTCCCAGCTCCGGCGCAGGCCCTCCAGCACGATGACGAACAGGTCACCGACCTGGCCGAGGGCCGAGCCGGCCCGGCGTCCGACGTACCCGGACCAGGCCATCACCACCTCCGCCGCCTACGGATCGCCAACCCTACTGACGGGCTGTCCAGTAGGCCATGGCTACGCGGGAATTTGCGCGAAAGGTATGAGGGCGGGTGCGTGCCTTGTCAGCCGGGTACGAATAGTGGCCGTTCCGTTACAGCAGGGCGCCCATCCACGACTCGATCTCGTCGGGGTGGCGGGGCAGGGCCGACGACATCAGGGTGGCGCCGGTCGCGGTGACGACCAGGTCGTCCTCGATGCGGATGCCGATGCCGCGCAGCTCCTCCGGCAGCGTCAGGTCGTCCGGCTGCAGGTACAGGCCCGGCTCGACGGTCAGCACGTGACCCTCCTCCAGAACGCCGTCCAGGTAGACCTCGGAGCGGGACTTCGCGCAGTCGTGCACGTCCAGGCCGAGCATGTGGCCGCTGCTGCACAGCGTGTAGCGCCGGTACAGGCCGGTCTCCATCAGCTCGTCGGTGGACTGCTTGAACAGGCCCCAGTCGCGCAGCCCGTCGCAGATGACGCGCATGGCCGCGAGGTGGAAGTCGCGGAAGCGGGCGCCCGGCCGCAGGGTGGCGATGGCGGCCGTCTGCGCCTCGTACACCAGCTCGTACGCCTGCCGCTGCACCGCGCTGAACCGGCCCGACATGGGGAAGGTGCGGGTGACGTCGGCGGTGTAGAGCGTGTCGGCCTCGACGCCCGCGTCCATCAGCAGCAGGTCGCCGGCGTGCAGCGCGCCGTCGTTGCGGATCCAGTGCAGCACGCAGGCGTGCGAGCCGGCGGCCACGATGCTGTCGTAGCCGACCGCGTTGCCCTCCAGCCGCGAACGCAGCCCGAACACGCCCTCCAGGTACCGCTCGCCACGCCGGTGGCCGAGCGCCCGCGGCAGCGCGCGCACGACGTCCTCGAAGCCGCGCGCGGTCGCGTCCACGGCGCCCTGCAGCTCGCCCAGCTCCCACTCGTCCTTGACCAGCCGCGTCTCCGACAGGAACGACTCCAGCTCCGCGTCGCCGCCGCCCGCCGCGACCTGGGCGTCCACCCGGGCGTCCACCCCGCGCAGCACCCTGGCCGGGCGCGTGAGGTCCAGCTCCCTGATGTGGGCGCAGTCGATCTGGTACAGCTCGGCCGCCTCCGCCAGGTCGGGGCGCGGGCCCGCCCAGAACTCGCCGTAGCGGCGGTCGCGGTAGAACTCCTGGCCCTCCTCGCGCGGGGCGCGCGGCCTGACGTACAGGACGGCCTGGCCGGACGGCTCGATCACCAGCACGTCGTCCGACTCGTTCGCGCCCGTCAGGTACGAGTACGCGCTGTGCGGCCTGAACCGGTAGTCACAGTCGTTGCTGCGCACCTTCAGCGTGCCCGCAGGGATCACCAGCCGCTCGCCGGGGAAGCGCTGTGCCAGCGCGGCCCGCCGCTTGGCCGCCCACGGCGCGATCGGCCGCGCGCTCACCTCCGCCGCCACCTCCGCCGTGCCTTGCCGTCCCCAGCCGGTACGCATGAACGCGGCCAGCTCCTCCGTGACGGGCAGATCGTGGCTTCCGGTGTTGAGCGGCTCGGTCATTCGGCAGTCCTTGGGTGATATTTCGGTCTATGTACGGAATTTCGTATGCCAAGCAGCCTACGGGACCCATTGACTCCGTCCCCACGGGCTTGTTTGCCTGGAGGCAAGCTTGGAAGACTGAGGGCAGAGGTGGTGCACATGCTCATCGGGACGATCCTTCGCGGCAAGGGCAGTGGCGTGACGACCGTGGCGCCTGAGGCCACCGTGCGCGAGCTGCTCGCCCAGCTCGCGGAGCACAATATCGGAGCCGTCGTCGTCTCCACCGACGGCGAGACCATCGAGGGGATCGTCTCCGAGCGCGACGTCGTACGGCGCCTGCACGACCGCGGCGCCTCGATCCTCGACGCCCCGGTCTCCTCGATCATGACGACCGAGGTCACCACGGTCGGCCCTGGCGAGAACGTCGACTCACTGCGCCGCACCATGACCACGCAGCGCTTCCGGCACATGCCCGTCGTCGAGAACGGCAGGCTCGTCGGCATCGTCAGCATCGGCGACGTCGTCAAGAGCGCCATCGAGGAGCTGGAGACGGAGAAGGCGTCGCTCGTCGACTATCTCCATCGTTGACAGGGATGGCACGCTTGGTCCGTGATGTACGGGCCTCCGCCACCTGACTACCCCCGGTACCCCGAGTACCCGCGGGCGACGAACAGTCCGCCGATCATCGTGCTCGTCTCGGGGCTCGCCGCGCTGCTGGGCTTCCTGCTGGGGGTGCTCGTCGGGTTCGGGGCGGGGACGACGTCGGGGGAGGAGGCGCCCGACCCGAGGGTCACGGTGACGGTCGAGGACACGCCGCCGCCCGCCGAGGAGACCGTCCCGCCCGCCCAGACCACCCCGCCCCCGTCCCCGCCTGCGCAGACCCCGCCCGGCCAGACCCCTCCTGGACAGACTCCGCCTGGACAGACCCAGCCCGGTCTCGGGACGACGCCAGGTGCGACCGGGCTCGCCGTCGACATCTCCTCCCTCCTGCGCACGCTCGTCGTCGGCACCGACATCCAGCCCGGCACCTACCGCACGAGCGGCCCCATGTCCGGCTTCCCGATGTGCTACTGGGCCCGCTTGCGCACCCCCACCGGCGGCGTGATCGCCACCGGCATGCCGAACGGCCCCGCCACCGTCACGATCCTGGCCACGGACAAGGCGTTCCAGACGGGCGGCTGCGTGGAGTGGACCAAGGCCTGACCTGTTTGCACTGGTAGGGCCAGCGTAGGAGGATGCGCTCAGCCCACCAAGGAGGAAGACATGTCGGTGTTGCAGAGCTTCGTGGACAGCGTGCGCGGCGGGGCCATCGAGGTGATCGATCTGACCGCGCCTCTCTCGTCGAAGACGCCGATCCTCCAGCTCCCCGAGCCTTTCGGCAACACGATCCCGTTCCGGCTGGAGGAGATCAGCCGGTACGACGACCGCGGCCCGGCCTGGTACTGGAACGACATCCACACCGGTGAGCACACCGGCACCCATTTCGACGCCCCCGTCCACTGGGTCACCGCCCGCGACGGCCAGGACGTCTCCCAGGTGCCCGCGCGCAGCCTGATCGCGCCCGCCGTGGTGCTCGACTTCGCGGCGGAGGCGTCCAAGGACCCCGACTTCCTCCTGCAGATCGACCACGTCAAGGAGTGGGAGCGGGCCAACGGCGCGCTGCCCGACGGCGGCTGGCTGCTCTACCGCACCGGCTGGGACACCCGCTCCGGCGACCAGGCCGCCTTCCTGAACGCCGACGAGACCGGGCCGCACACCCCCGGCATCTCCGCAGAGTGCGCGCAGTGGCTGGCCGCCGAGACGCCCATCCTCGGCCTCGGCGTCGAGACCGTCGGCACCGACGCCGGCGCCGCCCACTCCTTCGACCCGGCCTTCCCCTGCCACTCCTTCCTCCTCGGCGCCGGCAAGTACGGCCTCACCCAGCTCCGCAACCTCGACCGCCTGCCGGTGACCGGCGCCGTCGTGGTCGCCCCGCCGCTGCCCATCGTGGGCGGCTCGGGCAGCCCCGTCCGCGTGCTCGCCCTGGTGGAACGTTGATCGTCGCCGAAGCCGTCGGCAGGGCCCTGGCCGCCTGCGGCGCGGGCACCGTCTTCGGGGTGGTCGGCAGCGGCAACTTCCACGTCACCAACGCCCTCGTGGCCGGCGGCGCGCGCTTCGTCGCCGCCCGCCACGAGGGCGGCGCCGCCACCATGGCCGACGCCTACGCCCGGATGAGCGGGCACGCCGGCGTGGTGACGGTGCACCAGGGGCCGGGGCTCACGAACGCCATGACGGGGCTCACGGAGGCGGCCAAGAGCCGTACGCCGGTGATCGTGGTCGCGGGGGAGGCCACCGAGGCGCAGTCCAACTTCCACATCGACCAGGCCGCGCTGGCTCTTGCGGTCGGGGCGGTCGCCCTTCGGGTCACCTCGGCGGGTGCGGCTGTGGAGCAGGCGGTCGAGGCTTACCGGGTGGCGGTGGGGGAGCGGCGTACGGTGCTGCTGAACCTGCCGCTCGACGTGCAGGCCGCCGTCTACGAGGGGCCCGACGACGTGGAAGGGCTGGTCGCGGGGCTGCTGCCGGTCGTGCCGCCGTCAGGCCTGCCCTCCGCCCCGGCCACCGCGCCCCGCCAGGAGCCGTCCGTGTCGGCCGCCACGTTCCGCGAGGCGTCGGCGCAGGCCTCCGCCTTCGGCGAGGCGCCGTCCGCGTCGGCCCCTGACTCGCGCGAGGCGCCGTCCGTGTCGGCCCCCGCGTTCCGCGAGGCGCCTGCGCAGGCCTCCGGCTTCGGCGAGGAGTCGCCCGCGTCGGCCCCCGCGTTCCCCGCGCAGGCCTCCCACTCCGGCGAGGGGTCGTCCGCTCAGGCTTCTGCCTTCCGCGAGGAGTCGTCCGCCTTCCGTGAGGAGTCCGTGCAGGCCTCCGCCTTCCGCGGCGAGCCCGGGCGGATGGCGGCGCCGGCCGGGGCCGAGGTGGCCGTGCCGGCGGGGTCCGAGGTGGCGGCGCTGGCGGCGGCGCTGGAGTCGGCAGCCAGGCCCGTGTTCATCGCCGGACGCGGCGCCAGGCAGGCGCGGCGCGAGCTGGAGGACCTGGCCGAACGGACGGGAGCCCTGCTGGCGACGTCCGCGGTGGCCAAGGGCCTCTTCCGGGGCAGCCCGTGGGACCTCGACGTGTCCGGCGGTTTCGCCACCCCGCTGACCGCCGAGCTGGTCCGCGAGGCCGACCTGGTCGTCGCCTGGGGCTGCGCGCTGAACATGTGGACCACCCGCCACGGTGCCCTCATCGGAGCGCGGGCCAGGGTCGCCAAGGTGGACCTCGACGCCGCGGCGCTCAAGACGCACGTCCCCGCCGACCTGGGCGTGGTGGGCGACGTGGCCGAGGTCGCCCGCGCGGTGACGGCCCAGGTCGCGCAGTCTGCCGGCTACCGTACGGCGGAGCTGGCCGCGCGCATCGGGGCCGAGGGGCGGTGGCAGGCCATGCCGTACGAGGACGAGAGCGGCGGCGGCCGGATCGACCCGAGAACGCTCACGATCGGCCTGGACGAGCTCCTGCCCGCGGAGCGGATCGTCTCCATCGACTCCGGAAATTTCATGGGATATCCGTCGATGTTCCTCGATGTCCCGGACGAGGGCGGGTTCTGCTTCACCCAGGCGTTCCAGTCGGTCGGGCTCGGCCTGGCGACGGCCATCGGCGCCGCCGTGGCCCGCCCCGACCGCCTCCCGGTGGCCGCGCTCGGCGACGGCGGCACGCTGATGGGGCTTGCAGAGCTGGAGACCGTGGTCAGGCTCGGGCTGCCCATGGTGATCGTCGTGTACGACGACGAGGCGTACGGGGCGGAGGTGCACCACTTCGGCCCGCACGGCCACCCCCTCGGCACCGTCACCTTCCCCCCGGCCGACCTCGCCGCCATCGCCCGGGGCCACGGCCTGGCCGCCGTGACCGTCACCGCGCCGGAGGACCTGGCGGGGGTGGCCGACTGGCTGAACGGGCCACGCGACCGGCCGCTGCTCGTGCACGCCAAGGTGACGGGGGAGCGCGGGTCCTGGTGGCTGGAAGAGGCCTTCAAGGGCCACTAGGTTCTCGGGCGTTCAGAGCTTGCGGAAGGCGCGGGCCTCCTCGGCCGCTTCGAGCACGTCGGCCAGCGGCGAGCCCGCGCCCGCCGCCACCGCCG
Organism: Nonomuraea monospora; assembly: GCF_039531895.1. Taxonomy (NCBI): domain Bacteria; kingdom Bacillati; phylum Actinomycetota; class Actinomycetes; order Streptosporangiales; family Streptosporangiaceae; genus Nonomuraea; species Nonomuraea monospora. Next base: position 145,616 of record NZ_BAAAQX010000005.1, on the reverse strand, counting down.
CCGCGATCGCCCCCTCCACGAACGGCACGTCGGCCACCACCACCCGCCCGTCCTCCTCCAGCAACCGGGCGGTCAGCACGGAGCTGCCGAGATCGGGGATGATCACCACCCCGGCCCCGCGATCGACGCCGCGCACGGCCGCCTCGACGAGGTCCAGGCTCGTGCCCAGCCCGCCGTCCGCCGTGCCTCCGGCCGCCACGACGGGCGCGTCCTCACCCGCGATCCCCCGCGCCAGCGCCGCCGCCTCGGCCGCCAGGCCCGCACTGTGCGACACCAGCACCACACCCACCATCACGCCGCCCCACCACCTCCCGCCGTCACGCCATGAGCCATCCGCAGCGGGCCCTATCCCGCCACGGCGGCCAGCGCGGTCATGATCAACGTCGCCGAAGCCGCCCCCGGATCCTCATGCCCCACACTCCGCTCCCCGAGATAACTGGCCCGCCCCTTCCGGGCCTGCATCGGAATGGTGGCCTTCGACCCCTCCCCGGCCGCCCGAGCCGCCTGATCCAGCGCCTGCCGCACCCCCACCCCGTCCCGTACGGCCAGGGCGAGCGCACGCGAGGCGGGCGCCAGCGCGTCCACCATGGTCTTGTCACCCAGCGCGGCCTTGCCCAGCCGCTCGACCGCCACCACCCCCTCCTCGAACGCCGCCGCGAACCCCGCCAGCGTCACCGGCGTCTCCAGCGCCTTGCCCATCTGCCGGAACAGCGACCCGTACAACGGCCCTGAAGCCCCGCCGACGCGGCGGATCAGGGTCGCGCCCGCCGTCGTCAGCACCTCCGCCTCGGACCCGGGCGCCGAGTCGGCCAGCGCCTTGAGCACCTCGCTGAGGCCGCGGTCGAGGTTGGTGCCGTGGTCGGCGTCGCCGATCGCCGCGTCCAGCCGGGTCAGCCGGTCGCGGTCGGCGCGCACCAGCCTGGCCGCCTCCTCGAACCAGGCCACGAACAGCGCCGTCTCCATCACCGCCCCCAGCGCAGGCCGGGCGTCTCGACGGGCGCGTCCCACCATCGGGTCAGCCTGTCGTCGAGCCGGCAGACGGTCACCGAGAAGCCCTGCATCTCCAGGCTCGTCACGTAGTTGCCCACCAGCGACCGCGTCACCCGTGCCCCCTTGCCCTTGACGAACGCGGCCACCTCCGCGAACACCACGTACAGCTCCATGAGGGGCGTGCCGCCCATGCCGTTCACCATCACCAGCAGATCGCCCCGCAGCGGCAGGTCGCCGTGAACGGCCTCCATCGCCACGGCGGCCAGCTCGCGCGCCGACACCATCGACACCCTGGCCCGACCGGGCTCGCCGTGGATGCCGACGCCCAGCTCCACGTCCGTCTCGGGCAGGTCGAACGTGGGCTTCCCGGCGGCGGGGACCGTGCACGAGGACAGCGCGATGCCGAACGACCTGCTGCGCTCGTCCACCTCGGCCGCCACGGCGGCGACCTCGTGCAGCGGCGCGCCCTCCTCGGCCAGCGCCCCGGCCATCTTCTCCGCGAACAGCGTCGCCCCGGTGCCGCGGCGGCCCGCCGTGTAGAGGGAGTCGCGCACGGCCACGTCGTCGTCGATCAGCACGCTGGCCACCTCGACGTCCTCGGTCAGCTCGGCGGCCATCTCGAAGTTGAGCACGTCGCCGGTGTAGTTCTTGACGATGTGCAGCACCCCCGCGCCGCCGTCCACGGCTCTCGTGGCCTCGATGATCTGGTCGGGGACCGGCGAGGTGAAGACCTCGCCCGCGCAGGCGGCGTCGAGCATGCCGTACCCGACGAACCCGGCGTGCAGCGGCTCGTGCCCCGAGCCGCCCCCCGAGACCAGGCCCACCTTCCCGGGACGAGGGCCCTGCGCCCGGTACACCACCTGATCGCGGATCCGCAGCGACGGATGAGCCGCGGCCATGCCGTTCAACGCGTCCTCAACTACGGAGTCGGCCGAGTTGATGAGCTTCTTCATGGTCAAAACATCTGCCCGTTTTCACGACTGCGCAAGCGTCGTAGCGTGGGCGGCGTGGATGTCGTCTACAACCCGTACGACCCCGCGGTGAACGACGAGCCCTACCCCGTCTACGCCCGGCTGCGTGCGCAAGCGCCCCTGTACCACAATCCCGCCCTCGGCTTCTGGGCCCTGTCCCGCTACGCCGACGTCTCGGCCGCGCTCACCGACAGCTCCCTGCTGTCCAGCGACCACGGCCCCATGCTGGACCCGGGCGCGTGGGGGCCGCACGCGCGCACGTTCCTGTCGTTCGTGGCCATGGACCCGCCCGAGCACACCCGCATGCGCGCCGCGATCTCCCGAGGCTTCACCCCGCGCCGCGTCGCCGCACTCGAACCCATGATCAGGCAGATCGCCCGCGACCACATCGGACGCGCGATCGAGCGCCGCACGTTCGACTTCGCCCGCGAGATCGCCGCCAAGCTGCCGCTTGACGTGATCTCCGAGCTGGTGGGCGTGCCGCCGTCCGACCGGGCGCACGTCCGCAGGAACTTCGGCTCCCTGCTCATGTACGACCCCGAGGGCAAGATGGCGGAGGACGGGCTCAGAAGCGTCATCGGCCTCGGCGACTACTACCGCTCGATCATCGCAGAACGCAGGAAGACGCCCCGCGACGACCTCGTCTCCGTGCTCGTCGCCGACGACGAACTCGCCGACGAGGACATCGTCGCGTTCCTCTTCCTGCTCATCGGCGCCGGCGCCGAGACCACCACCCACCTGCTCAGCGCCGCCTGGTACTGGGCGTGGCGCAACCCCGCCCAGCGCGCCGTCGCGTTCGGCGGGAAGGTCGAGCAGTGGGTCGAGGAGTCGCTGCGCTACGACACCCCCGCCCACGGCGTCGCCCGCCGCCTCACCCGCGACACCGACTGGTACGGCACCCGCGTGCCCAAGGACGCCAGAATGTGGCTCCTGATCGGCTCGGCCAACCGCGACGAGACCGTCTTCCCCGACCCCGACGCCTACGACCTGAGCCGCGACACCGGCCGCGCCATCAGCTTCGGCGCCGGCCGCCACTACTGCCTCGGCGGCCCCCTCGCCAGGCTGGAGGCCAGAATCGCTCTGGAGGAACTCACCAAGGCCGTCAGGCCCGGCTACGACGTCGATCCGGACGGCATCAGGCGCACCGCCCACGGCAACGTCAGAGGCATGGTGTGCCTCCCGACTACCGTCACACCCGCCTGAGTAGGTTACCGTTCGCACATGGCTGAGATCGTGTACCCGCCGGTGATCGCCGCCGCGCGGACCCTCTTTCGCGCGCTCGACATCCGCTTCCACATGGAGGGCACCGAGCACGTGCCGCGGTCCGGGGGAGCGGTGCTGGTGAGCAACCACATCAGCTACCTCGACTTCATCTTCGCGGGGTTCGCCGCGCTGCCGTCCAAGCGGCTGGTGCGCTTCATGGCCAAGGAGGACGTCTTCACCCACCGGATCTCCGGCCCCCTGATGCGCGGCATGCACCACATCCCCGTCGACCGGGGGGCGGGCGCCGGCTCGTACGCCACCGCGCTGCGCATGCTGAAGGCGGGCGAGGTCGTCGGCGTGTTCGCCGAGGCCACCATCAGCCGTTCCTTCACCGTCAAGGAGATCAAGAACGGGGCCATCCGCATGGCCATGGCCACCGGGACGCCGATCATCCCGGTGAGCCTGTGGGGGAGCCAGCGGCTGTGGACCAAGGGGCGGCCGCGCAAGCTGCTGCAGCGTCACGTGCCGCTCACCATCCTGGTGGGGGAGCCGATCTACCCCAAGCGCGGGGAGAACGTCAACGAGCACACCGCCGATCTGCACGCCCGGCTGTCGGAGCTGGTGGATCGGGCGCAGCGCACCTATCCGGAGGTTCCGCAAGGGGTGTGGTGGCAGCCCGCGCACCTCGGCGGCACCGCGCCCACTCCCGAGGAGGCCGCCGCCATGGACGCCGCCGAGGCCGAGGCCCGCGCCCAGCGCGACTGACCCGCCCATCCGCCCGCCGTCCCCTTTACGTCGGGCGCTCATTCCGCCGTCCGGTCTTTCCGCCGGACGCTCTTTCCGTCGTTCGCTTTCCGCCGGCCGCCGTACGCGTTGCGCCGCCCACCCCCCGCACCTCGGCCCGCCGTGGCGGCGCTCAACGGGCGCGCAACGCCGCACACACCAGGCTCACCCGCCCGCACCACCCGGCGCCGGTGCGGCGAGGAGGTGCGCGGTGGTGCCCGGCGCAACACGTACGGCGCCCAAGGCGACGCGTAGTACGGCACCCGGCACGCGCACGACACCCGGCACCACGAGCAGGACAGCACCCGGCACGCAAGAACGCCCCCCGGCCACCCCACTCACCGATCAGATGGCCGCCTGATAAGCACTGGCCCGCATCCCCGCCAGCAACCCCGCCGTCTGCTCCGGCGTATACCTCCGCACCGGATCACCATGCAGCAGCCCTTCGATGAGCGGCCGCATCACCCCGGCCCGCCGAGGCGGCGGATAGGGCCCGCTGCGCGCCATCCCCAGCACGGTGGCCGCATCCTGCCCCGGATACGGCGGCTGCCCTTCGATGGCGCTGTAGAGCGTGGCCCCGAAGGACCACATGTCGGCCTCTTTGCTGGCCGGCCCGCCGTGCAGCCGCTCGGGCGCCATGAAGGCGGGCGTGCCGCGCAGGCGGCGGGAGGTGGTCATGCGGATGTCGCCCTCGGCGGTCGCTATGCCGAAGTCGGTCAGCACCACCCGGTCGCCGGTCAGCATGACGTTGGCGGGCTTCACGTCGCGGTGCAGCACGCCGGCCTGGTGGGCGGTGCGCAACGCCGCGAGCAGGTGCTGCCCGATGGCCGCCACCGACTGGGCGGGCAGTGTGCCCACCTGCGACAGCAACTGGTGCAACGAGAGCCCGTCGAGGTACTCCATCACGATCCAGAGCTTGCCGCCCTCCTCGATGAGGTCGTGGACCGTGATGATGTTGGGGTGCGTCAGCCCGGCTGCCATCCGGGCCTCACGCAGCACCCGGCGGCGCACCATCTCGGCCTCACCGGCCAAGGTCAGCTCCTTAAGCGCCACCGTACGGTGGAGGAGCTGATCGAACGCCCGCCAGACGACTCCCATACCCCCACGACCGGCCTCCTCGTTCAGGAGGTACCGTCCGCCGATCTTCCGCATACCATCCCCTCAAGCTCGGGGATAATCATGTCACCTCAGCACGAGCTGTAGGGTGCCTAACGTGATGTGGATATGTCGGAAAGTGTAGGTTCGCTGGTCAGAGGCCCAGAAAATTGATCTGACAAAGCGCGCCACACCAGTCCGACTGCCGCCAAACATACTCCTGTGGCGCCCACGAGGGCGGCTGTCAGGCCGGCCAGCTCCGCCACGACGCCTCCCAGGGCCGCTCCCAGGGGCATGCCACCCATCCCGATGAGGCGGTATGCCGAATTGACCCTCCCGAGCAGTTCCGCCGGGATGAGCCGCTGGCGGATCGAGATCACCAGGACGTTCCCCGCGGCGCCGACCACGCCCCACAGCACGGCGGTCGGGTAGAGCGTCCACGGGGACGGCACGATCACCGGCACCAGGAGCAGCACGCTGGTGATGAGCCAGTTGCCGACGAGGGTCCGCAGCTCGCCGAGCACTCCCGCCGCCCGTTCCGCCAGCAGCGATCCGAACACCGCCCCGACCGCGAAGGCCGTGGTCATGAGGCCGTACTCGCTCGGCTCCAGCCCCATCCGCGATCCGTCGCCGACCGCCCAGAGCACGAAGACGGCGAAGTAGCCGGCGTTGGCGAGGTTGAGCAGGCCCGCCGTGAGCGCGAGGCTGCGCAGCAAGCGGTGGTTCCACAGATAACGCAGCGCCTCGGCGATGTCGGCCCGCATGGGGCGGTGCTGCTGGCCGTGAGCATGACCCGGTCCCCCGCCTGGGTGTCCCTCGCGGCGGTGCGCGGGCGGGCCGGGCATCCGGTACGTGCCGCGCATGCCGAGCAGGAGCAGCCCCGCGGCGCCGTACAGGAGGGCGGGTGCGCCGAAGACGGCGGCGGGCAGCGCCACGACGAGCACCCCCGCCGCCGGCGCGCCGACGAAGTCGTTGCCGATCATCTGCGCGGTGGACACACGTCCGTTCGCCCTGGTCAGCTCCGCTCCGGAGACGGTCATGGGCAGGACGGACTGCGCCGACAGATCCGCGAACACCTCGCACACGCCCGCCAGCAGCACGGCGGCGAGCAGCAGCCAGAGGTTCAGCAGCCCGAGGACGGCCAGGACGGTGACGGCGGTCAGGAGAACGGCGCGCACCAGGTTCGCCCTCACCATGATCAGCCGGCGGTCGGCCCGGTCGGCGATGGCGCCCGCGTGCAACGCCAGCAGCAGCCACGGCAGCGTGGCGGCTGCCCCCGCGAGAGACACCAAGGTGGGCGACCGGGTCATGCTCACGGCCAGCAGCGGCGCACCGATCTTCAACACCCCGTCCGCCAGATTGGACAACCCCGTGGAGGACCACAGGAAGGCGAACGACCGCCCAAGACGTGCCACAGCTCGCTCCGATAGTGTGTAAGGAAAAGTGTGCATAATTTCCTTTGCAAAGATAGGCTTGCACAGCGATGCAAATCAAGAGCTTCTCCGCCCGCACCCTCGACGCGAACGCGCTGAAGTCGTTCGCCCACCCCTTGCGCCTGCGCATCTACGAGCTCCTGGACGAGCACGGCCCCTCCACGGCCACCGGCCTCGCCGCCCGCCTCGGCCAGAACACCGGCGCCACCAGCTACCACCTCAGAGAGCTGGCCAAGCACGGCATGATCGAGGTCGTCGCCGGGATGGGGCGCGGCAAGGAGAAGTACTGGCGCATCACGCCCGGCGGCTACTCCTACGGCGAGGCCCGCCCCGCCGACCCCGAGGTGGCGGGCGCGCTCGACTACCTGCTCGACGACCTGGTACGCACCCGCGGCGCTGAACTGTCCCGCTGGCGCGAGGAGTCGGCCACGGCGCCCGAGGAGTGGGTGCAGGCGAGCGCGTACGGGCGGCGGTCGCTGCGGCTGACGCCCGAGGAGACGGCGTTGATGCGGGATCAGGTGTTCGAAGTGCTGGAGCGGTACCGTGCGCTGTCCGATACCCGGGAGGACGAGTCGACCGGGCATGTCATCGTGCACTTCGACGTGCTGCCGACGGGCGTGGGCGGCGAGGACTGACCGGCGTGGGCGAGGGCTGGCGGGGTGGGAAGCGTCTGCTGGCCGGTGTGGGCGAGGGCTGGGGGTGGGAAGCGTCGGCTGGCCGGTGTGGGCGTGATGGGTGACCAGGATCGGGTTGGGGCTGACTGGCTGGGCGGCAAGGCTTGGCTGGTGTGGGCGTGACGGCGGACCGGGGTGGTGAGGGCTGACCGGCTGGGAGACAACGGCTGGCCGGTGCGGGCGTGGTGGCTGGCGGGGTGGGAGCGGCTGCCGACCGGCATTGGGCGACGGTTGGCGGGGTGGGGAGCAGTGGCCGACCGGCGTAGGGCGACGGCTGGCGGGGTGCGGAGTGTCGGCTGGCTGGCGTGGGCGTGGCGGCCTACGGGGGGTGGGGGCGAGGGCTGACTGGCTGAGAGGCAACGGCTGGTCGGTGCGGGCGTGATGGCTGGCGGGGCGGGGTGCGGCGGCCGGCCGGCGGGGGGTCAGGGTGCCGGGGGCGATCACAACCTAGGGATTTCCCTAGGTGCCGCCCTGAAGCCAGGGCTTCGCGTGACCCCATAGTTTCATCGACACCCGGCCTATCACGAGCAGTGCTCAACTGACGTAGGAGTCGACCATGGCGCGCAGCACCGATGCGGGTGGTGGCCGGACCGCGGACCCTGGGCCTCGCGCCCCTCTCGGCCTTCTGGAACGATCCAAGGCCGGCGGGTGCGGGGCGCTCCCATGGGCGGCAGGCGGGGGCTCGCCCGCGCGCGAGCGCGCCCGTACGCGGTTCCGGCACGTGCAGGTGCGGGTGGGTCCATGGGCGAGTCTGCGGGCAGGGTTGCCGGCCCGTCTGCGGGCTGGGCTGTGGGCTGGTCTGCGGGGAGGGTCGCAGGCTGGGCTGCGGTCGGGTCCGCGGGCGGGGCTGTCGGTTGGGCTGTGGGCCGGTTCGCGGGGAGGGACGCGGGCCGGGATACCGGGCGCGGCGCCGCCGTCGGAGCGGGCGATGTTCGGCGGCGCCGCAGCCCATACGTGCAGGGGCGGTCCGCGCGTCAGGTGCGCGGCAGGCCTCCGGGCCCGCCGGACATAGGGCCCGGAGGGGCGGCGCCCTCGTCCCGGGCTGGAGGGACGGGGGCGCCTGCCTCGTACGAGACCCTGGCGTGCGCGATGCCGGGGTGCGCGATGTGGGCGTGCGGGACGCGGGTGTACGGGACGCGGGTGTACGGGACGCGGGTGTACGGGACGCGGGCGTACACGATGGACCTGCACGACTCCGACGCACCTGCCCCAGACCAACCTCCGTCAGGGAAGCAAGCTCAGGGCGCGCCCCATCATCTCCTGAGTCGCCTTCTTCGCAGACCCGCAGTCGAACGGCGGCTCCGGATCGTACTCGATCAGAAGCTGCACACTCTCCGCCACCTCCACCCCACCAGCCTCCCCCAGCAGCGTCAGAGCCATGTCGATCCCCGCCGACACCCCCGCCCCCGTAACGATCTTCCCGGCGGTCACCACGCGCTCGCTCACCGGCTCAGCCCCGTACCGCTTGAGCTCGTCCAGAACACCCCAGTGCGAGGTGGCCCGCACCCCCTCCAGCACCCCCGCCTTGCCGAGCAGCAGGGAGCCGCTGCACACGGAGGTCGTCCACCGGGTGTGTTCGTGGGCCTGCCGGATCCACCCGACCAGGGCCTCGTCGGCGAGGGCGTCGAAGGTGCCGCTGCCGCCCGGGACGACGATCACGTCCGGTGCGGGCAGGTCGGCGTAGGTGGCGGTGGCGGTGATCGAGAGGGTGCCGTGGTCGTCGGCGACCGGCCCTCTCTCGCCGGCCACGAACGTGACCGTGCAGCCCGGCGCGAAGGCCAGCACCGTGTACGGCCCCACCGCGTCGAGCGCCGTGAACCGCGGATAGAGCGGGATGGCGATGTTCATGTGCCCCGTGGCCTTTCCCTGGAGATGGAGTGGAATCGTCTGCGGTGGTCGCCGGGCGAGATCCGCCAGTGCCGGCGGAAGACCCGGTAGAGCGTCTCCTGCGTGCCGAGGCCCGCCTCCCTGGCCACCGCGGACAGGGGGAGACCGGTCACCTCCAGCAGCCGCCTGGCGGTGTCGGCGCGGCTGCGTTCGACGTACCGGCCGGGTGACAGGCCGGTCTGCTCGGTGAAGACGCGGGAGAAGTGCCGCTCGCTCATGCCGGCGCGGGCGGCCAGGGCGGGCACGCTGAGGTCGGCGGACGGGTTCGCGTCGATGTAGGCCTGCAACTCCCTGAGCGGCTCGCTGCGCGGCGTCATCGCCCGCATCGGGGTGCTGAACTGGCTCTGCCCGCCCGGCCTGTGCAGGTAGACCACGAGGCCGCGGGCGACGTTCGTGGCGAGCTCGTGGCCGTGGTCCCTGGCGACGAGGGCGAGCGCCAGGTCCACGCCTGACAGGACGCCCGCCGCGGTCCAGACGTCGCCGTCCTCGATGTAGAGCTGGTCGGGGTCGACCTGGACGTCCGCGTACCGGCTGCCCAGCTCGCCGGCGGCGAGCCAGTGCGTGGTGACCCGCCGGTGGTCCAGCAGGCCGGCCTCCGCCAGCAGGAACGCGCCGTTGCAGACGGACGCCACCCGCCGCGCCCCGGCCGCCAGGCGGACGACGTCGGCGATCAGCTCGCGGTCCTGGACGTGTTCGGGCACGCTCAAGCCGCCCGCCACCAGCAGCGTGTCCAGCGGGCCCGTGACGTCGCCGAGCGTGCCCGTCATGACCGTGACGCCGTTCCCCGCGGGCACGGCGCCGCCGCCGGGGGACGCCACCTCCACCGTGTAGCCGTCCGCGGGCGAGAGGAGGGCCGCCGTGCCGAACACGTCGGCGGGGCCGGCCATGTCGAGGAGCTGGAAGCCGGGGAAGACGACGATCAGGATCCGTCGCTGCATGTCTCCCATGCTGGACGCGGCCCGTGATGGCGTCAACGACACGAATATTGCAGATTACGCCACCACCCGCGAACGACGAGAGCCCCCGGGGGCAGGACCCGGAGGCTCTCGGCGGCGATGGGCGCTCAGCCCATGTGCGGGTAACGGTGGTCGGTCGGCGGCACGAACGTCTCCTTGATCGCGCGGGCGCTCACCCACCGCGTCAGGTTGAAGATCGAGCCCGCCTTGTCGTTGGTGCCGGACGCGCGCCCGCCGCCGAACGGCTGCTGGCCCACGACGGCGCCCGTCGGCTTGTCGTTGACGTAGAAGTTGCCCGCCGCGAAGCGCAGCCGCTCGGCCGCCGCCGCGATGGCGTACCGGTCCTGGGCGATGATCGACCCGGTCAGCGCGTACGGGGAGACGTTCTCCATCTGGTCGACGACCCGGTCGTAGTCGCGGTCCTCGTAGACGTGCACGCCGAGGATCGGCCCGAAGTACTCCTTGACGAAGATCTCGTCGGACGGGTCCGCGCACTCCAGGACGGTCGGCTTGACGAAGTAGCCGACGGAGTCGTCGTAGGAGCCGGTGAGCACGTCGATGTTCGAGGCCGCGCGCGCCCGGTCGATCGCCTCCTTGTGCTTGGCGAACGCCCGCGCGTCGATGACCGCGCCCATGAACGTCGACAGGTCGGCCGCCACGTCGCCGACCGTCAGCGACTCGGCGGTGGCGACGAAGTCGTCACGCATGCGGTTCCACAGCGAGCGCGGCACGTACGCCCGCGACGCCGCGGAACACTTCTGCCCCTGGTACTCGAACGCGCCCCTGACCAGCGCCGTCGTCAGGACGGCCGGGTCGGCGGAGGGGTGCGCGAGCACGAAGTCCTTGCCGCCGGTCTCGCCGACGAGACGCGGGTAGGTGTGGTAGGCGGAGATGTTGGTGCCGATCGTCCGCCACAGGTGCTGGAACGTCGGGGTCGAGCCGGTGAAGTGGATGCCCGCCAGCGCCGGGTGGCCCAGCGCCACCTCGGAGACGGCCTGCCCGTTGCCCGTCACCAGGTTGATCACGCCCGGCGGCAGCCCCGCCTCCTCCAGCAGCCGCATCGTGAAGTGCGCGGCGAACTGCTGCGTCGGCGACGGCTTCCACACCACGACGTTGCCCATCAGCGCGGCCGAGGTCGGCAGGTTGCCGGCGATCGCGGTGAAGTTGAACGGCGTGATCGCGAGCACGAACCCCTCAAGCGGGCGGTACTCCATCCGGTTCCACACGCCGGGCGAGGAGATCGGCTGGTCGGCGTAGAGCTGCCGGGCGTAGGCCACGTTGAAGCGCAGGAAGTCGATCAGCTCGCACGCCGCGTCGATCTCCGCCTGCTGCGCCGACTTCGACTGCCCCAGGACGGTCGCCGCGTTCAGCGTCGCCCGCCACGGGCCCGCCAGCAGGTCCGCCGCCTTCAGGAAGATCGCCGCCCGCTCGTCGAACGACAGCGACCGCCACGCCGGCGCCGCCTGGAGCGCCGCCGAGATCGCGTCCTGCACGTCCTGGGCCGTAGCGTCGTTGGTACGGCCCAGGACGGAGGCATGGTTGTGCGGCTGCACCACGTCGATGGGGGCGCCGCCGCCGAGCCGCTGCTCACCGCCGATGGTCAAGGTCAGGTCGAGCGACGCGCCGGCCAGCTCCTTGATGCGGTCCTCCAGCGTCTCCCGCTCGGCGCTGCCGGGCGCGTAGCCGTACACGCGCTCGTTCGCGGGCACGGGGACGTTGCTGATGGCATCCATTTACTTACCCCCAAGGGCACGAAGGAAGAAGGCGACGTTGGCCGGGCGCTCCGCCAGGCGGCGCATGAAGTAGCCGTACCAGTCGTCGCCGTAGGGGACGTACACGCGGACCGTGTGACCGGCCCCGGCCAGGGCCTCCTGCCGGTCGGTCCTGATTCCGTAGAGCATCTGGAACTCGTGGTCGCCGATCGTCCTCCCGAAGCGGTCGGCGAGCAGCTCGGTGATCGCGATCATGCGGTCGTCGTGCGTCGCCACCATGGGGTAACCCTTCCCCGCCATGAGGATCCGCAGGCATCGCACGTAGGCCTTGTCCACGTCCGGCTTGCCCTGGTGCGCGACCGACGCCGGCTCGCGGTAGGCGCCCTTGACCAGCCGCACGCGCGAGCCCTCCGCGGACAGGTCGCGGCAGTCCTGCTCGCTGCGGAACAGGTACGCCTGGATCGCCACACCCGTCGAGGGATAGTCCTCGCGCAGCTTGCGCAGGATCGACAGCGTGGAGTCGACCGTGGTGTGGTCCTCCATGTCGAGCGTGACGGTCGAGCCGTTGGCGGCCGCGGCGGCGCAGATCTCGCGGGCGTGCTCCAGCGCCATGGAGTCGTCGAGCCGCTGCCCCACGGCCGACAGCTTCACCGACACCTCGCCCCCGGCGCCCAGCTCGAGTGGCTGCACGGCCTGCAGCAGCGTGATGTAGGCGTTGGCGGTGTCCTCGGCGGCGCGCGCGTCCAGCGTCTCCTCGCCGAGATGATCCACGGTGACGGCGAGCTTCGCGTCGCGCAGCCGTTCGATCGCGGCGCGGGCCTCCTGGACGCTCTCGCCCGCGACGAAACGCTTCACGACCCTCTTCGTGAGGGGGAAGCCTGACACGGTACGGCGTACGACGCCGCTCCTCGAAGCGGCGAGCAGCAGTTGACCCAGCATGCGCTCAGTCTAGAAACCGCAGCTCAGAGGGGGCCATCGACGGGCGTAACGCCGGTTGTGGCAGGCTGTCATACAAATGCACAACTCGGCTGACCTACAAGAGATCGTCGATGAGATCGCCGCCCGGCTGGGGGCGTCCGCGACGCTGGAGGACCGCTCGTTCCGGTTGCTCGCGTACGGCGCGCAGCACGGCGACATCGACACGGTCCGCCAGGAGTCCATCCTGCGGCGGCGCGCTACCGGGGAGGTGCGCGAGTACTTCGAACGTTATGGCATCGCCCGGGCCAACGGGCCCGTCAGGATTCCCGCCGACGCCGAGCTCGGGGTGCTGGCGAGAGTCTGCTGGCCGCTGCGCCACGCCGACGTCACCTACGGCTACCTGTGGCTCCTCGACCCCGGCGAGCTGACCGGCCCCGGCGGGCAGCTCGGCGCGGGGGAGCGGGCTGGCTCGGGCGAGCGGGCTGGTGCTGGTGGGCACGCTGGTTCTGGTGGGCAGGCCGGTTCTGGTGGGCAGGCCGGTTCTGGCGGGCGGGCCGGTTCTGGTGGGCTGATCGACGAGCGGTTGCTCGCCGCCGCCCCGCTCGTCGCGCGGGCCGCCGCCGCGCTCGCCCAGGAGGCCAGGAGCCGCCAGGACCTCGGACGCGGCCTGCGCGCCCTGCTCTCGGCCGACCCGGAGGAGCGGGCCGGCGCCTCCATCGAGGTGCCGGGCCCGGTCGCGGCGATCGCCGTCCGCGAGTCGCAGGAGCGGGTGGCGGCCCTCTGGACGCTCCCGCGCGGCGTCCTGGCCCGCGCCGGCTCGCCCGTCGCCCTGCTCGCCCCCGCCCACCTCGCGGGGGAGGTGGCGCAGACCATGCAGAGCGCGTACGGCACCGCCGCCGGCATCGGCGCCACCCGCACCGACCCGGCCGACGCCTGGCTGAGCTGGCGCGAGGCCCGCCAGGCGCTGCGCATCGCCGAGCACTTCCCCCGCCACGCGCCCATCGCCCGGTGGGAGGACCTGGGCGTGCACCGCCTCCTGGCCCGGCTCGGCCAGGCCGACCTGCGCGAGCTGGCCGCCGAGATCGCGGCGCTGGACGCCGAGCTGGCCCAGACCGTGGAGGTCTACCTCGACCGGGGCGGGCACGTCCAGAAGACGGCGGCCGAGCTGGGCATCCACCGGCAGACGCTCTACTACCGGCTGGGCAAGGCGGAGCGGCTCATCCACCGCGACCTGTCGGACGGCGACGACCGGCTGGCCGTGCACATGGGCCTGAAGGCGGCCCGCCTCCGCCCCCACGACCAGCCCTGACGCACCCGAACCAGCACACCCACGACCAGCCGTGACGCACCCGGACCGCAGCCCCCGGCTGCACACCCACGACCAGCCGTGACGCACCGGGACCGCAGTCCCGGGGTTACGCGTCCAGGACCTGGCGCAGTGCGGCGGCGAAAGCCTCGGGCTGGCCCGGCATGCCGAACTCGTCCCCCATGAACCCCCCATGGTTGCTGGGGAAGATCACCGGCTCCGTCTCGAGCCGCTCGGCCACCCCCTCACCCCCGCGCCGCGCCATCTGCCCCTCGGACTCCACGCCCACCGCGATCACCACCCGCGTCGAGGCCCCCCGCAGCGCCTCGAACTCGGGCTCGTAGTGCGTACACGTGATGAGGTTCTGCCCCAGGAGCGGGTCGTCGCGCGAGCCGTCGTCCTGCGTCGGCAGGCCCATCATGGCCGGATCCTGCACCGGCAGCTCCTTCGGATCCGCCGGGAACTCGCCGGTGTGGCTCGTGGTCGCGATGAACTTCGCCATCGCGGGCCCGAACCCCTCCCGCTCGTACGTCTCCCGCATGTCCCTGATCACGGCCATCGCCCGCTCCGCGTCCGGCAGCACCCTGGCGACCGGCGGCTCGTGCGCCACCAGCGTGCGCACCTGCCCGGGATGCCGCGCCACCAGCGCGAGCGCGTTCACCGCGCCGCCGCTGCTGGCGAAGACGTCGACCGGCCCGCCGCCGATCGCGTCGATCAGCCGGTGCAGGTCGTCGGCGTGCAGGTCGGGCGTCGACTCGGCCAGGCCGTCCGTGCGCTTGCTCCGGCTCACCCCGCGCGGGTCGTACGTCACCACCGTGCGGTCCGCGAAGTGGCCGGCCAGGGTGGTGAAGCCGCTGGCGTCCATCGGCGAGCCGATCATCAGCAGGATCGGCGCGCCGACGCCCTGGGCCTCCCGCACGTCGTACGCGAGCGTGGCGCCGGGCACCTCAAGGGTGTGGCTTCTGGGTTCGGTCATGTGTCACTCCTTGTCGATGAACCGAAGATGTAGACCAGGGGAGACGGCGGAACTCATCGGTCGTCTCCGGCACACTCGGGTACAACTTCGGACCTTATCCGCTCATGTCACGATGAAGCCCGCCTCGGCGAGCAGAGCCAGGAACAGTCCGAGACACAGGAGCGCCACCGGCCACACTTTCTGGGTGAGGGCTACGGCCATGCCGACGAGAAGCGCGACCAGGGCGAGGCTGCTCAGGAGGTTCACGGAAGCTTCCTGCCCGCGTACCCGAAGGTCAGGCCTGATGTTGAACTCCAGGGCGCGCCCGCTGCGTACCGGTGGGGAGACGACCTCCACGACAGCGGAGCGGGTGATCTCATGCCGGGCGGCTGGGAGACTCTCGGACTGGCGGGCGACCCCACTCCCGGGGACCCGGCGCAGGTGCGGGCGCTGGCGACCCGCCTGCTGGGCCAGGCGCGGCTGGCCGAGGACAACACGGCCCGGCTGGCCACGGTCGCGGGCGCCAGCCCGGCGCTGGGCGTGCGCTCGTGCGGAAGAGGAAGTTCACCACGCGGACGGACGGCATCGGCATCCAGATCCGCGAGGGCGAATGGCACGGCCCCTTGCCAGGCTGACCACCGACGGGAGTGCACATGGAGCTGGGCGAGCAGCTGGACCGGATCGCGACCAGGCAGGACCTCGCGGAATTCGTCGCGGCCCTGGCGGAGGCCGCCGAGTCGGCGGAGAGCCTGGGGTGGGAGAACCTGACGCTGCCGGCCTTCCTGGAGGCGCTGGCCGCCTGGACGGGCAGCATGGACAGCACCTGTCGCAACATGGGGGAGGCCGTGCCGGAAGACCGCGTGCGCGCCGTGCTGGTGGCTCTGATCGAGCTGCTGGACGGCGTCGGCGAGACCGGCTGGGCCGATGCGATGCGGCACCACCTGGTGGAGGTGGAGGAGGCCCGCGACCGCCCCGAATCTCCAGAACTGCTCCAGTTCGCCGTCCGCCACATCATCGCGCTCGCGGGCGGCATGGGCAGCTTCTCGGACCTGGTCCTGCAGACGCCCCGAGGCGTGGCACTGCCCGAGCAGGACCGCTTCGAAGAGCTGCAGAATCAGCTCTTCGAAGCGGCTGCGGACGAGCTGCGCTAGCGAGCCTTGTAGACCTTCACCCAGTCCACGTACATCGACACGGTGTCAGGCGTCGAGGAGTCCCGGCAGCGCGGCTCACAGACCACGTCGTTCTGCAGGGCGAGCCCCATCTTCCGCCCCTCAGGCACATGCCGCCCCCGGTACTCCCACACCTTCCTCCCATCCAGCCAGAACGTCAGCCGCCCAGGCAGCCAGTCCACCGCCGCCGTGTGCCACCGCGTGAAGTCCCCCCGCAGCGCCTTCCTGGCCCGCCCCTGCTCGCTGTGCACGAAGATGCCGCCGCCCTGCCGCCGGGGGTCGACGATCTCGGCGAAGTTGACCTCGGAGTAGCCGTCGTCCTGGGAGACGGGCCAGAGCAGCGCCACGGGCGTGTAGCCGGCCCCGGCCTCGGCCTTGAAGCGGACCTCCCATCGCCCGTACTGCTGGGCGAGCCGGGTGGCGACGCCGCCCGAAAGGTCCTTGCCGCCGTACAGGCCGCCCTTGAGCCGCAGGGCGCCGTTGGAGACGGAGGCGGCCTTGCCGGTGCGCGGGTTGTGGGAGGCCTGCGGGGAGTGGTAGATCATCCAGCGGCTGGTGTTGACGGTGGAGCCGTTGAAGTTCTCGACGAGGACGGGTCTGCCCCACGAGGTCTGCGCGTGCGCGGTCTGGGGGAGGGCGGCGACACCCGCGAGTGCCACCGCCGCCAGGATCGGTCTGCGTGTAGGCATGCCGACCATCGAAGCAACATCTCACGGACTTAACAACCCATCTGTCCCATCGGTAACACGAGGCGCACCGAGCAGGGAGCGGGTGAGGGCCTCGTGGCCGTGCAGCATCTCCGCGAGCGCGGACGTCAGGTGGGAGGCGTCCGGCATGTCGGGGGCGGGGTCCTCGCGCAGGCACGCCAGGACGGCGCGGCGCACCAGTTCCTTGAAGAACGAGGCGGTCATGCCCTCCGTCCCCGCCACCAGCCGCTCCAGGTCCGGTTCGGCCAGGTGGGCGGCGCCGTACAGGCGTAGCAGGGCGGCGCGGCAGGCGGCGTCGGGTCTGGGGACCTCGACGGCGAGGTCCACCCGGCCGGGACGGTTCGCCAGGGCGGTCTCCAGGAGGTCGGGGCGGTTCGTGGTGAGGACGAACGTGACGTCGGCGTCCGCGCCGATCCCGTCCATGGCGTCGAGCAGTGTGAACAGCAGTGGGCTGCCCTCGGCGGAGAAGCGGCGCTCGTGCGCGACCAGGTCCACGTCCTCCACCACGACGATGGCCGGTTGCAGCCGTCTGGCCAGGGCGGCGGCGTCGGAGATGAAGCGCAGCGCGGTGCCGGTCATGACCACGACGGTCACGCCCGGCATGCGTCCCATCAGGTAGCGCACCGTGTGGGTCTTGCCGGTGCCGGGCGGGCCGTGCAGCAGCAGGCCGCGCTTGAGGTGCTGGCCGCGGGCGAGCAGCGCCTCGGTGTGCCGGCCGATGCCCGCCACGTGCCGTTCGATGGTGTCGAGCACCCCCTCCGGCAGGATCACCTGGGCGGGGCCGAGCGCGGGGCGGGGCAGGAACGTCACCAGACTGTTGCCCCGGTGCTCGGAGAGCCCGAACGTGAGGATCTGGCCGCGCAGCACGTCGTGGCGGCGCATCTGGCGTTCGATCTCCTCGCGGGTGGCGGTGGCGCGCGCCCGGGAGGTCGCGATCACCTCGATCCTGCAGCCTTCCCTGCCGAACTGCTCGGCGGACCCGCGCAGGCAGAGCACGACCGGCGCGCCGTCCGGCGCGACGGTCCCGACCATGCCGAACGTCACCACTTCGACGGTCTCGTCGGGGCCGGTCGCCGCGGTGGCGTAGTCGACGGCGCCGATCTCGAAGCGTTCGACGCCGCGGCCGGCCGCGGTCAGGAGGTCGATGGTGTCGTTGTGCTCGCGGCCGTGTCCCGACACGCCGTACCAGGCGGGCTCGCCGCGGCCGGCGAGGTAGGCGTCCACGCCGCGCTGGAGGCTGGCGTGCTCCCAGTTGCCGAACGTCTGCGTGACGACCACGAGGTCCTTCAGCGTGCAGGACAGGTGCCCGGTCACCCTGGCCACCAGGGCGGGGACCGGACGGGACTCGTCGATCACGGTGTGCGCGTCGTGGACGAGCCGCTGGAGGGCGTGGGCCAGTGATCGTGCCTCTTCGATCTCCATGCGCGCCACCCTCGCACACCGCATTCGGTCTGGAAATGGCGCCGGCAGGTGGCCACCGCCACCTGCCGGAGTATTGAGGGGATCAGGCGCAGGCCGCCTCGTAGACGCGTACGAGCTCCTGGCTCACCCGCTCCCACGAGTAGCGCGAACGCGCCCGGTCGGCGCCCGCATAGCCCAGCGCGGTGCGCAGGGTGGGGTCGTAGAGCAGCTCGCGGGCCAGCCGCGCGGTGCGGGCGGGCCGGTCCGGCGGCACCAGGAGGCCGGTGACGCCGTCGATGATGGAGTCGAGGTGCGCGCCCACAGCGGAGGCGATCACCGGTACGCCGCAGGCCATCGCCTCCAGCGCCACGATGCCCGTCACCGCGTCGCGCGGCACCGACACCACGGCGTCCGCGCTGCGCATCAGCTTCGGTACGGCGGCCCGCTTCACCTGGCCGAGAAGCGTCACGCGGTCGGCCACGCCGAGCTGCTCCGCCAGCGCGCGCAGGCGGCGCGCGTCCCTGTCCTGGTCGAGGTCCTCGGGCTCGGGGCCGCCTGCGATGACCAGCTCGACGTCACCGAGGCCGGGCAGCGCCCGCACGATGGTGTGCGCGCCGCGGTCGATCGAGAGCGGCCCGACGTGCAGGAGGCGCTTGCGGTTGCCGCGCGTGGCGATCGCGCCACGGCGCTGGAAGCGCTCGGTGTCCACGCCGTACGGCACCACGGCGATGTTGCCGCGCGGGACGCCGAGCCTGATCAGTGCCGACTCCTCGTCACCGGAGCCCGCGATGACCGCGTTGGCGCGGCGTCCGAGCGCCCGCTCCAGCTCCATGTGGGTGGTGTCGACCGTGTGGAACGTCTGCGTGACGGGGACGCCGAGACCCTTGGCGCCGGTCACGGCGACCAGCCCGCCGGTCCACGAGTGCGCGTGGATCACGTCGGGACGCTCCTGGCTCCACCGCTTCATCAACTGGTTGCCGACCTCGTTGAGGTAGGGCGCCACCTCGTCACCGGTGAGCTCCTTGGCGGGGCCCACGTCGATGTGCTCCAGCGTGACACCCGGGGCCACCCGCGTCTTGGGCTTGCCATCGGCGTTGTCACGGCGGGAGTAGATGGTGACGTGGTGATCGCGCCCCAGCTCCCGTGCGACGGACAGGATGCGGTGGCGCTGGTTACCGTTTGCGGAAGCGACGATCGCAATATTCATGGCACACCTCAGCGTGGAAAGCCTTAAAGGTGTGCCTGCGTCTTAGGCACGTCGTTCTTCGTCTTCGACCATACCCAGATTTCCGTCGATCGCAAACCCCCGCAGATCAGACACCTCTGAGCGCGAACACCACGATCTCATCCCAAACCTGGCCGCCGGAGAACGCGTGCCGGTCCGCCTCCACCGCCTTCACCACGGTGGACGGCGCCTGACCTGCGCATCTGGTGAGCACGTCGGCCAGCCGCTCCTCCCCGTACGGCTCGCCGTGCTCGTTCCTGGAGGAGATCAACCCCTCCGAGTAGAGCACCAGCGTCTCGCCGGGAGCGATCGTCAGGGTCTCCACGCCGGTCTCCGCCTCGGGCGAGATGCCCAGCGGCACGCCGCCGCCCTCGGCGAAGCGCACCCCGCCGTCGGACTGGAGCAGCACGGCCGGATGGTGCCCGGCCGACGACAGCCTGATCTGCCGCCCCTTCACGAAGCCCGCCACGGCCATCACGAACATGCCGGTCCCCTGCGTGACCAGCGCCTCGTTGACCTTGCGCACCACCAGGTCGGGGTCGGACTCCCAGACGCTGAGCACGCGCAGCCCGCCGCGCACCATGGCGCTGACCGAGGCCGCCTCCTCGCCCTTGCCTGCGGCGCCGCCCAGCGCGAAGCCCCAGCCGCCCGAGACGGGGAACACGTCGTAGAACTCGGCGCCCACCGACGAGCCGGGGTGGTAGACGGCCGCCGCCTCGTAGCCGGGCACGTCGGGCAGGTTGCGCGGGGCCACACTGGCCGACAGGGCGTCGGCGGCGCTGGAGCGGCTCTGGAAGCTGTTCTGGGAGCGTACGGCCAGCCCGATCTGCAGCCCCACCTCCTGGAGGACGGCCAGGTCGGCCAGCGCGAACGGCGGCCTGTCGTGCGCCCGCACCAGCGTCAGCGCGCCGTCGCCGCGGCCGATCGGCACGCACAGCACCGAGCCCGCGCCCATCACGGTCAGCAGCGGCCCGTCGGCGCAGAAGCCGAGCAGCGAGTCGTCGTCCACCATCTCCAGCACCATGCCGGAGCCGCGCTCCAGCACCTGCAGCACGAGCTGGCTGGCCGCCGGGTCGGCGGACTCCACCTGCCGGACCAGGCCGCCGAGCGGGTGGTTCTTCGGCGCCATGACGACCGAGCGGCGCGGCGCCCCGTCGCGCACCATGTCGGCGACCACCCAGTCGGCCCACTCGGCCGCCAGCAGCCGCGAGGCCCGCTGCAGCACGACGGGGCGCAGCAGCGCCTCCTCGTCGAGCAGCAGCCTGCCCATCCGCGTCAGCAGGTCCTGCCGCTTGGCCGCGGCCAGCAGCAGCGCGCCGTCGCTCAGCTCGGGCCGGCGCGCGCCCGGCTCGGGAAGCTGCACCTCGGTCGGCAGCGCGACCGCCGCCACCATCTGCTGCGGCTCGCCCGGCATCGTCAGCCTGGTCAGCGCGAGCTGGACGGTGTGCGTGCGCCCCTGGTGCGCCAGCCGCGTCTCGAACGCCGCCGGCTGCCCGGTCTGCAGCACCGACGTCAGGTGGGAGCGGAACGCCGCCCGGCGCGACACGTCCACCAGCAGCGGGAAGGACCGCCCCACCAGGTAGCCGTCGGGGCTGCCCAGCACGCGGGAGGTCTCGGGGTTGATCCGGCGGACGACGCCGCCGCCGTCGAGGACGATCACGGGCACCGGGAAGGCCCGCAGCACCTGGCGCAGCAGCTTCAGCTCCCGCTGCCCGCCGTCCTTGCGGCTGCTGACCCGCTTGGGAGCCTTGCGCAGCTCCTCACGGGCCTCCGCCAGCAGCTCCGCGGCGGTGTCGAGCTCGGCGAGCGCGGCGTCCAGCGTGGGCGCCAGGTCGGTGGGGTAGGCGGCCCTCGCCTCACGCAGTGAGGAGACGCGCCCGGCCAGCGCGTCAAGCGCGTGTTCGAGGTCCGGCATGGTCATGGTCTGACGCTACGCCACTCGGGATAATGCTAGCCATAAGGGGTAGAAGCTTGTTGCTATGGAATCGACCGCGATGATCACCCCTGGACTCGCCAGAGACCTCGCCGCACTGGGCCGGCTGGGAGAGGACACCTCGACGGAAAGCGTGTTGCGCGGCCTGACCACAGCCCTGGCCACGGGCGTGCCCAACTGCTCAGGCGCCTCCGCCGAGCACTGGCGCGACCAGCGGGTCCTCGTCTCCGGATCGCACAGCGAGCTCATCCTGCTCGTCGAGGGCGAGCGGGAGCTGGGGGAGGGCCCCTCCATCGAGGCCAGGCAGAGCGGGGGCCGCGCCACCGTGACGGACGTGCTCAAGGAGACCCGCTGGCCCCGCTACGACGCGCTGGCCACCCGCTGGGGCG
This sequence comes from Nonomuraea monospora, assembly GCF_039531895.1. Taxonomy (NCBI): domain Bacteria; kingdom Bacillati; phylum Actinomycetota; class Actinomycetes; order Streptosporangiales; family Streptosporangiaceae; genus Nonomuraea; species Nonomuraea monospora. The sequence continues at coordinate 123,909 of NZ_BAAAQX010000005.1, read as the reverse complement.
TGCGCTCCGCGCTCGTCGTCCCCATCGAGGTGCCGCCCGCCCTGCTCGTCGTCGGCCTCTACTCCGTACGCCCGGGGGCGTTCTCCCCGCAGGGCGCCGGCTCCCTCGCCGACATGCTGACCGAGCAGGTCGGCGTGGCCATGGCGAACATGTGGGAGTTCGAGGAGGTGCGCACCGACCACGCGCAGCTCCAGGAGGCACTCGCCGGACGATCGGTGATCGACCAGGCCAAGGGCATCATCATGCAGACCAGCGGATGCACCGCCGAGGCCGCCTTCGAGGAGCTGCGCAGGATCTCCCAGCACCACCAGGTCAAGGTCGCGGACCTGGCCAGGCTGCTGGTCGACGAGCACCAGCGCAAGTCGTCGTCGAAGTCGAAGCGCTAGCCGGCTACTTGATGGCGGCCAGCGCGTCCTCCAGCGTGTCGTAGAGCGGCAGGCGCTGAGCCAGGCCAGTGATCCACATCACCTTGGACTTTGAGTATTCGACGCCTATCAGGGCGAACTTCGCGCCCGCCGACAGGCTCGTCTGCCAGTGATGCACGATCAGCCCGAGGGCGCGCGAATCCATGAACGTCACCCCGGCCAGATCCAGGATGAGGTCCGAGCCCGCCATCGCGAGATAGTCGGCGAACTGGGCTCGTGTCGTGGCGTCGAGGACGCCGTCGACCCTGACCACGGTGATGTCGTCCACGGTCGTCGACGTCAGGCTGAGGGCCGCCACTGGCTCCTCGCCGTTCTCCGGCATTGTCACGGAGCAACCCTACTGTCACCACACGATCGGCGAATACTTGTCGCCGCATGGGGGATACTGGAGCCGAAGTCCAGCAGAGGGCTTCGGTCTCGAGAGTAGAGCGAGGCGTGCCTCTGCATGGGCTTTTTCCTTTTGCGGCAGGCCGCCTGCGACCCATATGAGGAGCAGCGATGGCTGTGCAGGAATACGTCCTCGAGGAGATGACCGCGGAAGAACTCCTGGCCGAGATGGTCAGGGAAGACACGCTCGACAGCCACAGGGAGCGCCTGCGCGAGCGCATCGTCGAGATGCACCGGCCGCTCGCCATGGAGATCGCCCGCCGCTACCGTTATCGCGGCGAACCTTTGGAGGATCTCCTCCAGGCCGCGTATGTTGGCCTGATGAAGGCCGTCAACGGCTTCGACCCCACCCTCGGCCACGCGTTCAGAGGGTACGCGGTCGTGACGATGACCGGTGAGGTCAAGCGCCACTTCCGCGACCGCACCTGGGCCATCCGGGTGCCGCGGCTCTACCAGGAGCGCCGCTCGGAGCTCAACCGGCTCGTGGCCGACCTCAGCCAGGACCTCGGCCGCTCGCCGACCGTGGCCGAGCTGGCCGCGAAGATGAACATCAGCGAGGAGGACGTTCTGCTCACGCTCGACGCCTCCGCCGCGTACAGCACCCTCTCGCTCGACGCGCCGCTCGGCACCGACGACGACGCCGCCTCGCTCGGCGACGTCATCCCCGAGGACGACGACACGCTGAGCAACATGGTCGACAGGGAAGCCGTCAAGCCGCTCATCGACGCGCTGCCCTCCCGTGAGAAGCACATCCTGCTGCTGCGGTTCTTCGGCAACATGACGCAGGCCGAGATCGCAGCCGAGTTCGGAATCTCTCAGATGCATGTTTCGCGTATTCTCCGCAAGGTTCTCGACCAGCTTCGCTCCGAGCTGGTCGGCTGACGAAGGCGGTCGCCGGGTGAACGAGGACGTCGAGCCTCAGTCGGGCTACACGAGCCCGCCACCCGGCGCGCCCGTGAAGACACTCCGCTTCCGGCTGCCGGATCTGCCAGAGGTCCGGCAGTTCGCCGAGGAGGAGGCCCGCGGCGTCGGCATGCCGGAAGAGGCCATCGGCGACTTCGTCATCGCCGTCAACGAGGTGGCCACCAACGCCGTCACCCACGGGGCCGACGACGCCCGCATGCGCACCTGGGTGATCAGCGGCGACCTGATCGTCGAGGTGCACGACGAGGGCGCCTGGAAGCCGGGCCCGATGCCGGGCGCCGTGGGCGGCATGGGGCTGTGGGTGGCCCGGCTGCTCTCCTCCGACCTGACCCTGCGCGTCGGCAGCGGCGGCAGCACGGTGATCATGAGGTTCCCCGGCAAGGCCTGAGGTCCAGGACGGCAGATCGCCGGGTGGCTCCGTGCCACCCGGCGATCTCATGTGTCCACTCAACGGCGGGCTCTGCCGCCGCGCCAGTTGCTGTAACCCGTGCGGATGCTGGCCGTGCCGACGCCTGCCTGGTGCAGGGCCAGCAGGGTCAGCCCCAGCAGGACGAACGTCATGCCGGAGAACCCGCCGGGAATCGACGCGCCTACCAGGTCGAGCAGGAAGCCCAGCCCGAAGATGATCGCTGCGATGACTGCGAGCATGTCATGTCACCTCATTTCCTGACTCTGGAACGGACCGGACTGCGAGGCCTGCGCCGCCTGTGCCGGCTGTGCCGGAGACTTGCTGGACAGCGCCAGCAGGCGCTCCAGGACGGTCCGGTAGTCGCGCAGGGCCAGCCGGAGCTGCTCGGTGTCGGCGCTGCTCCCCGTCTCCTTCCAGCGGTCCCGCAGGGCGCTGGTCCGGCTGCTCAAGGTGCTGGTGAGAGAGTCCACCACCTCGCTGACCAGCCCGTCGGCCCGCTGCACCGCCTCGCCGGGGTCGTCCACGAACGAGGACTGCAGGTCGCGCCAGCGGGCCTGCACCTCGGAGGGGTCCTGGTCGAACAGCACGATGTCGTCGGGGGCGGCGTGCGAGCCTGGGGTCGCGTGCGCCGGGTCGGGCTCGGCGAGCATGTCGCCGTCGGTCCTGGCGTACGGGTCCCGGTACGGGACCTCGTCGTCCGCCACGACGTCGGGGGAGCCCGTGACGCCGACCCCGGGGACGGGGGCGCCGGTCACGGGAGCGGCGTGCTCGTCGCCGGCGCGGGGGTTGCGGCCGGTCTCGTCCTCGTCGTCGCGTCGCGACAGGTCCTCGGTCCTGGCCTCGCTGCGGGCGAGCTCCTCGCCGTCCACGGGGTCGTTCGTCAGCCGGTCCCTGTCGTCGTCACGGTCGTGGTCACGGTCACGGTCGTGGTCACGGTCGTGGTCGTAGTCATGAACGTCATTGCGCTGCTGCTGCGACGGAACCTTCAGCTCGTCGCTGCTCATATCGTTCACCGTCCTCGGGTGGTCTCTTGCAGCAGCTCCTCGAACAGCGCGCGGTAGTGCACCATGGCCTGGCGGAGGTCCTCGGTGGAGGCCTCCTTCCTGGCCGCGCGGCCGCTGATCTCGTGAGCCGTCCTGTAGTGATCGAGCGTCGCGGCGTGACCCACCGACAGGTCGGACACCCGCTGCTCGAAGTTCTCCGTGGGGTAGCCGCGCTCCGCCATGACCGCCGTCACGAGCTGGTCCGCCTCCGTCACCGCGAACCCCGGTGCGTCCACGAAACGCTCCTGCACCTCGGTCCACCGATTGGCGTAGGTGTCGCGCGACTCCTCCGTCAGGGGGCGGATGTCGAGCTCCGCATGGCGCTGCTCGCGGCTGAGCAGCTCCTGCTCCGCCTCGCGGCGGTTGTCGTGCTCGGCGACTATGCGTTCATATTCCGGGCCGAAGCGTTCGCGGAGATGGGTGCGGCGCTTCTGTTGCTGCAGCACGAAGTAACCGACTGCGGCGAGCGCCACCACCGCGACCACGACGACGGCCACCCATGCCCAGGTGGTCATGATGTTCGCCTCCGGTCTCTGTGTCGAGACCAGCGACTGCCCTCGAACGGCAGGTCGAAACGCCTTTCTCAGCGGGCGTCAAGCGCTTTCCTGGCCGCGGCCAGTACGGCTGCGACATGTGAGCCCTGTGAGGCGGCGGGCACCTCGGTGAACCCCTCCGCCGTGTCGTAGCGCACGTCGAGCCCGGCGTCCACCAGCCGCTGCGCCCACCGCAGCGCCGTGTTCAGCCGCTCCGCCGCCGGCGGCTTGCCCTGCGCCGCCGCCGACAGGTTCCGCAGGTTCGTCGCCGGGCCGGACTGGGTGTGGGCGCGGTCCACCTTCCACGGGAGCGCGGTGCTGTGGTCCAGCATCGGCTTGGCCAGCCCGGCCGCCCGCTTCGCCTGCAGCACGCCGGACTCGCTGACGCCGAAGTGAGCGGCCAGCTCCTGGACGCTCATCCCCTCCGCCACCCGCCGCGCCAGCTCCTCGCGATCAATGGTCGGCTTCCGCCCCACCTGGCCTCCGCTCCCGCTGTCGTGTACGCGTGCACGTCTTTCCGTGTACGCGTGCACGTCCGATGTGCGCTAAGGTTATGACGTCTCGCCCCATAGGGGCGGCCGACACAGCACAGCCGGGACGTAGCGCAGCTTGGTAGCGCACTTGACTGGGGGTCAAGGGGTCGCAGGTTCAAATCCTGTCGTCCCGACCAGGGTTTCTGGTCGATCAGGGTGTCACTCGTCAGGGTGGCACCCTTTCGCACAGGTGGGCGGCCGACGGGCCGGGCGCGCGGCTCGGGCTCTGGTGGCGGCGCTCGGCGTTGTGCTGGAGGGCCTGCGCGGCTCAGGGGCGGCTGACGGGCGAGTCACCTCCGTCCGGACGAGGCCCGTCCACGTTCTGCTGGAGCTGCATGAGTCATGGCGGCCCGGCGACCCGCCTGGAGGGTGATCGCCGGGTGCCCGTGGCGGCCGGTCAGTCGATCTGCATGACCACGGCCTTCGGCTCGGTGAAGAACTCGCGGCTGAAGGTGCCGCCCTCCCGGCCGACCCCTGAGTCGCCCACCCCGCCGAACGGGGCGCGCAGGTCGCGGATGAAGAAGCAGTTCACCCAGACCGTCCCGGCGCGCAGGAGGGCCGAGACGCGGTGGGCGCGCGACAGGTTCTCGGTGAACAGCATGGCGTTGAGGCCGTAGCGGGTGCCGTTCATGAGCGCCACGACCTCGTCCTCGGTGTCGAACGGGGTGACCGTGACGACCGGGCCGAAGATCTCCTCGCGCTGGTGGCGGCCGGTGGCGGGCATGCCGGTGACGATCGTGGGGCGGACGAACCAGCCGTCGCCGAGGCCGCCGGAGTGGACGGTGCCGCCCTCGTCCGCGACCGTCTCGACGTAGCCGCGGACCTTGCGGTAATGGGTCTGCGAGGCCAGCGGGCCGATCTCGGTGCTCTCCTGCTTGGGGTCGCCCAGGCGCATGGCCTCGGCGGCGGCCGTGAAGCGGGCCAGGAACTCCTCGAAGACCGGCCGCTGCACGTACAGGCGGGAGCCCGCCAGGCAGACCTGGCCGGCGTTGGTGAAGATGGCCTTCAGCGACCAGTCCACGGCCTTGTCCAGGTCGGCGTCGGCGAAGACGGCGTTGGCGCCCTTGCCGCCGAGCTCCAGGCTGACCGGCACCAGGTGGCGGGCGGCGGCGGCGGAGATGGCGCGGCCGGTCGCGGACTCGCCGGTGAAGGTGATGCGGTCGATGCCCGGGTGCTCGGTGAGCGCCTGGCCTGCGGAGTCCGGGCCGTAGCCGTGCACGACGTTCAGCACGCCCGGCGGCAGGCCCGCCTCCAGCGCCAGCCTGGCCAGGATGGTGGCGGAGGCGGGGGTGTCCTCGGCGGGCTTGAGCACGACGGTGTTGCCCCAGGCCAGCGCGGGCGCGATCTTCCAGCTCTCCAGCATGAGCGGGAAGTTCCACGGCGCGATGGCGGCGGCCACGCCCACGGGGTCGTAGCGGGTGTAGGCGTGGTGGCCGGAGTCCATGGGCAGCGCCTCCGCCGGCGTCAGGCGGGCGTGGTCGGCGAAGAAGCGGAAGTTGTCGGCGGCGCGCGGCACGTCCTTGCCGCGGCTCTGGGCGATCGGCTTGCCCATGTCGCGGGTGTCGGCCAGGGCGAGCGCGTCCAGGTTGGCCAGGACGAGGTCGGCCAGGCGGTGCAGCAGCCGGCCGCGTTCCGCCCGGCTCATGCGCGGCCAGGGGCCCTCGTCGAAGGCCCGGCGGGCCGCCGTGACCGCCCGGTCCACCTCGGCGGCGCCGCCGAGCGCGGCTTCCGCCCACGGCTCCCGCGTGTAGGGGTCGACGCTGGCGAACGTCTCGCCGCTCGCGGACTTCACCTCCGCGCCGTCGATCACATGTCCGAAGAATTCCATGTCAGCCTCCTCGGGAGTCTCGTTCGGCGAGCGTCTCGTCGCCGGCCGCCCAGTGGGTGCGCGGCACCTCGCGTACGATCACCCGGATGCTCTGCGCCGGGGCGCCCAGCGAGCGCTCGACGGCGGCGTGCACCTCGTGGATGAGCGCCCGGATCGCGGCCGGCTCGCGCCCCTCCGACAGCGTCACCTCGACCAGCGGCATGTCACACCCCCGCCACGGTGAGCCCGCCGAGCCCGGCGAAGCGTACGGTCACCGACGAGCCGCGGCGCAGCGGCACCGCGTCCGTCATCCCGCCCGTCAGCACGATCCACCCGGCCTCCAGGGCCAGGCCGCGCGCGGCGAGGGAGTTGGCGGCCAGGGCCAGGGCCTCGCCAGGATGGCCCTGGACGGCGGCGCCGGTGGCGGTGTCCACGACCTGGCCGTCCACCTCCAGGACACAGCCCAGCAGGGACAGGTCCAGCCCGTCCGGCGCCCGCCCGATCGGGCCGACGCCGAACCGGGCGGAGGAGGCGTTGTCGGCGACCACGTCCGGCAGCGTGAACTTGAAGTCGCGGTAGCGGGAGTCGATCACCTCGAACCCGCCGTGCACCGCGCCCACCGCCGCCATCGCCGAGGCGGCCGTGACGCCGGGGCCGGCGAGGCGGTCCTTGAGCACGAAGACGATCTCGGGCTCGACGCGGGGATGGATCAGCTCGTCCACCCGCACGTTCTCGCCGGCGGGCAGCACCATGGCGTCGGTCAGCCACGCCGTCAGCGGCGCGTCGATGCCCATCCGGAGCTGCTTGGCCCGCGAGGTGAGGCCCAGCTTCACGCCGATGACCGTCTCACCGGCGGCCTTCCTGCGCTCCAGCAGCACGTCCTGCGCGCGGTAGGCGGTGGCCAGGTCCAGGCCGGGCCACTCGGCGGTGATGGGGCCGCGGTCGGCGCGGTTCCGCTCCGCCTCCAGCAGCACGTCGGCGGCGCGTTCGATGGTCCAGTCGGTCATGGTCAGCTCTGTCCGAGCGGGCGGCGGATCTGCGGCTGGGTGTGCACGCGGCGGGTCGGGCCCTGCCACATGTCGATGGAGCCCGGCTCGGCCGGGTCGAAGTAGCGGGGGCGCCAGGCGTCCTCGTCGGTGATGAGCCGCACGCCCCAGGAGTACTCGTACGTGATGCCCTCCGGGCCCTTGAAGTAGACGAAGACGGCCGTGGACTGCGGGTGGCGGCCGGGGCCCATCTCGATCTCGACGCCGTTGGCCTCCAGGAAGTGCCAGTTGCGCATGACGTCGTCGAGCGAGTCGACCTGGAAGTTGATGTGGCACAGGCCCGGCTGGCTGCCCTGGAAGACGGCCAGCTTGTGGTGGACGGGGTCGATGCGCATGAGGCACGCCCAGTCGCCGATCCAGTCGGAGACGCGGGCGTTGAAGTGGCCGTTCCAGAAGCGGTACGCCTCGCGCACGTCAGGGGCGTCCAGGCACAGGTGGCCGAACTCGGTGATGCCGGCCGCGCGCCCGCCGTGCACGGGCGCGGTCAGCGTGACCTGGTCGATGCCCAGGTCGATGCGGTTGCCGAAGGGGTCGTCGAAGGCGATGAAGTCGCGGACGCGGCGGGAGCGGGCGGCCTCCGCGCCGCCGCGGGCGACGGTGAGGCCCGCCTTCTCCAGCTCGGTCTCGGCGGCGGCCAGCGCGTCCTCGTCCCGGACGAGGAAGCCCGAGCTGATCACCCCCGACTCGCCCTCGACCAGGGCCAGGCAGTGGTGGCGCTGGTCGGCGCGCAGGTAGGCGACGCCGTCCTCCCGGGCGGTCAGCTCCATGCCGACGATGTCCACGGCGAAGCGCACGGCGCCCTCCAGGTCGGCGGCGCCGGAGCGGACGTAGGCGATGTCGGTTAACTCGATCATGACGACTCCCTGAGATGGGACCAGATGCGGTCGGACAGTTCGGATCGCACGGCCCGCCACGCTTCCTGCTCGGCGGGCGTGATGGGGACGGGGGTGCCTGCCGCGGCGGCGGTGGCGTTCATGCGGGCGCCGGCCTCCAGCACCCACATCAGGGCGACGGCCTCGCCGACGGTCGCGCCGACGGTGACGGCGCCGTTGCCGCGCATCACCAGGGCGGGGGCTCCGGCCAGGCGTTCGGCCAGCGCCCTGCCCCTGGCGCGGTCGCGGACCAGGACGGCGTCGTCCAGGACGGGCACCTCGGGGCCGAGGAACGCGCCCTGGCCGTGCAGCGGCAGGATCGGCACGCCTGCCGAGGCCAGCGCGGTGGCGGTGGGTGGTTGCGCCCGGCAGATCGCGCCGACGTCCGGACGTGCGCGGGCGATCTCGACGTGGATCCACGCCTCGCGCGGGGTGCCGTCGGGGAGGGCTGCGCCGTCCAGGGGGACCTCCGCGTAGCGGGCGGCGGGGGTGAGGGTGCCGAGGGGGACGGGCGGGGTCATGAGCAGGCGGTCGCCGGGCAGCCGGGCCGACACGTGGCCGAACGCGGTGACCAGCCCGGCCGCCGCCAGCGCCCGCCCGGCATCCGCCAGCTCACTTCTAACGTCCGTCGGTGGTGCGCTCACGTCAGCCCTCCTTGGTGATCAGGCAGGACCATACATGTATCTCGATACATGTTCCAAGGCTCCCTATGCTGAGGGGCATGTCGCTTCAGCACGCGCTGCTCGGCGTCCTGGAGGCGCGCCCGATGAACGGGTACGAGCTGACCCGCTTCTTCGAGGCCGCCCCGCGCTGGGTCTGGTCCGCCCCGCACAGCCAGATCTATCCGGCGCTGCGGCAGATGGAGCAGGCCGGTCTGATCGAGGGCCAGCAGGAGATCCGCGGCACGAAGCTGAGGCGGATGGTCTACTCGATCACCGAGCGCGGGCTGGCCGAACTGCGCGCCTGGGCGGGCACCGAGCACGCCGCGCCGCCGGTGCGGGACGCGTTCTTCCTACAGGCGCTCTTCTTCGACATGGTCGAGCCGGAGCAGGCCGCGTCCGTGCTGCAGACCTACGTCGCCCAGCAGGAGAAGCTGATCGCGGAGTGGCGGGCGCACAGCGAGGCGCTGCTGGCCAAGGAGACCGATCTGATCAAGGAGCGGCTGAAGAACCGGCCGCCGGTCGAGCACGAACGCATCGCCAGGTTGAAGGCGCACGTGTTCAAGGGGCAGATCGCCGTCGCGCAGGCGCGCGCCGACTGGGCCCGCGAAGGACTGCGCCTCCTGGCCGAGGACGGCTGACCGCTCGGCCGCGCAGGTCATCCCAGGTCATCCCAGGTCATCCCAGGTCAGGGTGGGGTACGTAGCGGTCGGGGCGGATCAGGGCGAGGGCGGCGTCGTCGGCCATGAGGGTGTCCAGGTCGTGGATGCGCCAGCCGGCCGCGAGCAGTGACGGGAGGAGAGGGTGCGTGCCGGGGAGGGCCAGTTTCGCCGTGCCCTGTGCGGTGGCGAGGGCGGCGAGGACGGCGTGCGCGCAGTCCTGTGGTTCGGCGCCGCCCGCCGGGCCGATCAGCGTTCCGTCCTCGGTGGTGCGGGTGAGCGCGTAGCCCGCGCCGGTCGTGTACGCGGTGACGCCCGGACGGGCGGCGTACCAGGAGAGGGTCTCGTGGCGGGCGCCGCCCGACACCTGCGCGTCCAGGGCGGCGATGCTGTCGGGGGACGTCACGCGGACGGGCGGCGGCGGGGCGGGCAGGCCCGTCGCCGGGGCGGGCAGGACTGTCGCCGGGCCGGACAGGTAGAGCAGCGGGCACCAGGGGCGCAGGCCGTGGCGGACGTACAAGGCCATCGCGCGGTGGTCGGACGAGGCGAAGGTGACCTTGGGGCCGTCCCCGGACAGGAGCCGGGCCAGCATGGCGCGGCCGAGGCCCGACGACTGGTGGGCGGGCAGGACGAAGAGGTCGCCGAGGTGGGTGAGGTCGCCTCTGCGCAGCGTCCCGCCGAAACCCCAAGCGACCCCGCCGCCACCGGTCTGTGCCGGGGCGATCAGAAGCGTGCCGAAGAGGCGTTCGGCGTCCAGGAAGTCGGGCGAGCCGGCGGGCCACCCGCTCAGCAGGCCGAACCGCCGGGCCACCGCTCGTACGGCCGGCAGGTCGTCCGCCGACGCGGCCCGCACACTGAGATCCACGCCCAGAGTCTAGGCAGCGGCGAAGACCGTCAGCGGGGGAGGGAGGCGTGCCGCTCCAGGAAGGCGGCCACGTCGTCGGGGTCCTCCAGCGGCAGCGGGTAGACCAGCAGCCGGTCCACCCCCATCCCGGCGTAGCGGAGCGCGGTCGCGGCGTCCACCTCCACCGGGTCGAGCTGCAGGTAGGTGATCTCCAGACGGCCCAGCGCGGCCGGGCGTTCGACCTCGGCGGCGGCCTTCTCCAGCCCGGCCAGGGCGGCGGCCAGGTCCTCGGGGGAGCGGCCGTTGCCGATCCAGCCGTGCCCGCGCGCCACGGCGCGCCGGAACGCGGCCGGGCTGTGCCCGCCGATCAGGATGCGCGGGCCGCCCGGCTGGACCGGCCGCGGGTGGGCGTCCAGGTTCTCGAACGAGACGTGCCGCCCGGCGTGGGAGACCGGCGCGGGCGCGGTCCACAGGGCGGTCATCGCGTCCAGGTGGTCGTCGGTACGGCTGCCCCGCTCCGACATCGGCACCCCCAGCGCGGCCAGTTCGGGCTCCAGGTAGCCGCCCGCCACGCCGAGCAGCAGCCGTCCGCCGCTCAGCACGTCCAGGCTGGCGGCCTGCTTGGCGAGGACGAGCGGGTTGCGCTGGGGCAGGATGACGATGCCGGTGCCGAGTTCGAGGCGGCTGCTGAGGGCGGCCACGAACGTCAGGTGGACGAGCGGGTCGAGGATCGGGTCCTCGGGGTCCATGGGGGAGGCGGGCACGCGCGGGCTGGGCAGCACCACGTGATCGCCCGCCCACCACGAGGTGTAGCCGAGGTCCTCGGCCAGGCGCACCAGGCGGGCCGTGTCGGCCGGGCCCAGGGTGGCCTTGGCGTTCAGGCCGTTCACGCCGAGCTCCATCACGTTCTCCATCCGTCAGCGGTCGTGGATGGGGCTCATGATCGGTGTCCGGTGCCGTTCGCGTCCAATACCTGCTGGTATAGCCGGTGGTTATGGGGCGTAGACCGGAGCCAGGTCGATGTAGATGCGGTAGTCGGTGATGAGGCCGTCGTCGCGGGAGCGCCAGATCGACACGGCCGGGACGGTGACGTCCTTGCCGTCGAGCCGCCGGTAGGTGACCTCGGTCTCGGCGATGCTGTCGTCGCCGGCCTCCCACGTCCTGACGACGCGGTGCCGCAGGCCGCCGATGGTGGCGAAGAACTCGCGGATCCCGGCGGCGATGGCCTCGCGGCCGGCCAGCGGCTCGGCGTTGGCGAACACCAGCGTGGCGTCCTCGGCCATCAGCGCGGCGAACTCGTCGGCGTCGAACGAGTCCACCACCTGGAAGACGTGCCGTACCGCGTTGACGGACATGGCGGTTCTCCCTCACGTGATCGGGGTCGTCCCGTGGTGGGGACGATACGGGACCAGGTGCGGGGCGCAACTAGCAGAAAAGGGAGATTCGGGGTGGACGGGATGGGGTGTGGAGCCGATGCTGGTGAGCAGCACGTCCACGATCACCCGTAGACAGGAGGAGCCTCATGAAGGTCCGAACCCGGACTCGTCGTGCCGCCGCCGCGGCTGCCGCGCTGGGCGCGGTGCTGGTGCTGAACCCCGCGCCGGCGCAGGCGGGCGCGTCGGATCCGTGCAAGGCCGCGACCGTCGTCCGCACGCCGCAGTTCAGCGGGGTGCTGGCCGACGGCGAGTCGGGCGCCAAGCGCCCGGTTTAGGACGACAGCCGTCAAAGTTTGACAGCCATCGAACTTCCGTGCTGAAGTGGTCCGGCCATTTCTGTGACGGAAGGACTGTGCGATGGCCAGGACGGTGTTGTTCAGCGAGCTCGGCGGGCCCGGGGTGATGCGGGTGCAGGACGTGGAGGTGCGTGACCCGGGGCCCGGCGAGGTGCTGATCAGGGTGGAGGCGTTCGGGCTGAACCGGGCGGAGGCGCTGTTCCGCTCCGGCCTGTACATCGAGCCCGTGAAGAGGTTCCCCGCCACGCTCGGCACGGAGGCCGCCGGCGTCGTGGAGGCGGTCGGGGCAGGCGTGACGGGGCTGCGGCCGGGGGAGCCGGTCAGCACGGTGCAGACGTTCTCGATGAACGACTACGGGGTGTACGGCGAGCGGATGGTCGTGCCCGCGACGGCAGTGCTGCGGCGGCCTGAGGGGATCGGCGCCGTCGAAGGATCCGCCGTGTGGATGGCGTACGTGACGGCCTACGGCGCGCTGATGGAGGCCGGCGGGATGCGGCCAGGCGACACGGTCGTGCTGAACGCGGCATCGAGCAGTGTGGGGCTGGCCGCCCTGCGCGTGGCCGACCGGCTCGGCGCCACCCCCATCGCGCTCACGCGCACCGCCGCCAAGAAGGAGGCGCTGCTGAAGGAGGGCGCCGCCGAGGTGATCGTCACCGGGGACGGTGAGGACGTGGCGGAGCGGGTGCTGGCGGCCACCGGAGGCCGCGGCGCCGAAGTCGTCCTCGACGCGGTCGCCGGGCCCGGCGTGCGCGACCTGGCCAGGGCGGTCGCCGGCGACGGCACGCTGCTGGTGTACGGGGCGCTGAGCGGGCAGCCGACGCCCTACCCGGGGATCGAGCTGGGCATGCCGGCGCTGGCCATGCGGACGTACACGATGCTGGAGACGACGACCAGGCCCGAGCGGCTGCGCAGGGCGGCGGCGTTCGTGCACTCCGGGCTGCGGTCCGGGGCGTTCAGGGCGGTCGTGGACCGGACGTTCGAGCTGGCGGAGATCGTCGAGGCGCACCGGTACCTGGAGTCGAACGCGCAGGTGGGCAAGATCGTGGTCACCGTCTAGTAGAGCGCACCCACCCGGGGCCACATCTCCCTCGCGACCTCCTCGAAGCGCTCCACGGCCGCCTCCGGGCCGTCGATCACCAGGATCGCGTCGTGGTCGATCGCGACCAGCCGCCCGCTGCCCGCGAGTGCGGCGAGTTTCGGGTCGCTGTCGTCGTAGGTGGCCACGGCGGCGGCGTCGCCCAGGTCCGCGATGGGCGTGCCCTTGCGGTAGGTGTACTCGTCGGCCATCCGGGCGGGGCTGTCCATCGAGGGGTCCAGGGCGTACAGGCCGACGTCCACCGTGAGGGCGCCGATCATGTAGACGCAGCCGCTGAGCTGGCTGCCTCGGAGTGCCACAGGGGGCTGGGTGGTGACGCCGGGGGTGCCGTAGATGTCGCCCATGCGTTCGGTGGAGATCAGGGAGCACACGTCCGGGCCTGTCCCGTCATCCGTCACCACGATGCCGGGCGGTCCTGAGGGGGGCGGGCTGGTCTGAGTGACGGTCTGCGCGGTGGTCGTGTGCGCGGTGGGCTGCGCGCAACCGGTGGCGGTCATGACCGCCAATAAGACGCCCAAGGCACGTCGCGACATGATCGCCACCCTAGCCGTCCCCACCGCATCCGGTGAACTTTCGTTTGATGGAACGATGGTCTACTGTTCGGAACATGTCCGAGCAGATCCCCGCGGACAAGCTCGTCGGCTCCGATCGCGTCCTGGCGGTGCTGGCCGAGCTGGCACGCCACCCCGACGGCATCGGGCTGGAGGAGATGGCGCGGGCGGTGTCCAGCCCCAAGCCGACCGTGCACCGCGCGCTGGCCGCGTTACGCCGCGCCGGCCTCGCCGCGCAGCACGGCCACGGCCGGTACGCGCTGGGCGACGAGTTCCTGCGGATGGCGTTCGCGCACCACGAGGCGCGGCCCGACCACGTCCGCGTCATGCCGGTGCTCAAGGCGCTGTGCGAGCGCTACGGCGAGACGGCGCACTACGCCGTGCTCGACGGGCACCACGTCGTCTACCGCTCCAAGCTCGACCCGGCCGCCGGGGCGGTGCGGCTCACCTCGGTGGTGGGCGGCCGCAACCCTGCGCACTGCACGGCGGTCGGCAAGGTGCTGCTCGCCGACGCGCTCAGGACGCGGGACGCGGTGCGCGACTGGGCGGACGGACGGGCGCTGGAACGGCCGACCGAGCGCTCGATCGGCACCGTCGAGGAGCTGCACGCCGAGCTGGCCCGCATCCGCGAGCAGGGCTACGCCGCCGACGACCAGGAGAACGAGCCCGGCGTCAACTGCGTGGCCGTCGCCGCCTACCTGGCCTCGCCGACCGTGCCCAGCGGCGCGATCAGCGTCAGCGGCCTGGCCTACCGCACCCCCTTGAGCAAGCTCGTCGGCGACCTGCCCGCCATCCGCGCCATCGCCTCAGGAGAGGAACTTCCTTGACGTTCACCGCTGTCCCTGCCTCGGCCGGCGTCTACACGCTGGGCGAGGGCCCCGTCTGGGACGCCGCCCGGCAGCGCCTGCTGTGGGTCGACATCGTCGCGGCCACCGTGTACGAAGGCCGCCTCGACGCGGCGACCGGCCGGATCACCGTCACCGGCGAGCACGTCTTCGACGGCACCGTCGGCGCGGTGGCCGTGGCGTCCGGCGGCGAGCTGATCGTGGCCGGGCAGTCCACGCTGATCAGCGTCGATACCGACGGGAGCCGCACGGAGCTGGCCAGGGTGCTGCCCGAGGGCCGGCGCAGCAGGCTCAACGACGGGGCCGTGGACCCGGCGGGCCGGTTCCTGATCGGCAGCCTGGCCCAGGACGACCGCCACGGGCAGGAGGTGCTGGCCCGCCTGGACGGCGGCGGGCTCACCTACCTCGACACCGATCTGGTGCTCTCCAACGGCCTGGCCTGGGTCGGCGACCGGCTCTACAGCGTGGACACCGTCCCCGGCACGATCTGGGTGCGCGACTACGACCCGGACACCGGCAAGACGGGGCCGCGGCGGGAGGCGTTCACGATCGGCGACGGCATGCCCGACGGGATGTGCGCCGACGCCGACGGCAACCTGTGGATCGCCAACTGGGGGCTCGGCCGCGTCGAGTGCCGCGGCACCGGGGGAGAGCTGATCGACGTCGTCGAGACCGGCGCCCCGCACACCTCCTGCCCGGTCTTCGCCGGGCCCGGCCTCGACGTCCTCGTCATCACCACCGCCCGCACCGGCCTGGACGGGCCGGGCCCGGACGACGGCCGCCTGTTCACGGCGCGCGTCGGCGTCCGCGGCCTGCCCGTCCCCTACTGGAACCCCTTCTGAGAGAGGCCCCCGTGTACCTCATGCGCATCGGCGCGCCCGGCGCCGAGAAGCCCGTCGTCCGCGTCGACGACACCCATTACGTGGACGTCTCCGACGTCACCCCCGACTTCGACGAGAGGTTCTTCGCCGCCGGCGGCGCCGCGCTGCTCGCAGGGAAGGTCGCCACCGGACAGCGCGTGGAGTTCGCCGGTGAGCGGATCGGCGCGCCGATCGCCCGGCCGCACCAGATCCTGTGCATCGGCCTGAACTACAGCGACCATGCCGCCGAGACCGGCCAGGCCGTGCCGGACGAGCCGATCCTGTTCACCAAGCCGCCCAACACGCTCATCGGCCCGAACGACGAGGTGCGCATCCCGCGCGGCTCCACCAAGCCCGACTGGGAGGTGGAGCTGGGCATCGTCATCGGGCGGCGCACCTCCTACCTCGACTCGGTGGCGGAGGCCAGGGACGCGATCGCCGGTTACTGCGTGGTCAACGACGTCAGCGAGCGGGCCTTCCAGATGGAGCGCGGCGGGCAGTGGAGCAAGGGCAAGTCGGCCGAGACGTTCAACCCGGCGGGGCCGTGGCTGGTCACGCCGGACGAGATCGCCGACGTCAAGAACCTCGGCATGTGGCTGGACGTCAACGGCACCCGCCGCCAGACCGGCACCACCAAGACCATGATCTTCGACCCGTACGTCATCGTGCACCACCTGAGCCAGTTCATGGTGCTGGAGCCCGGCGACCTGATCAACACCGGCACCCCGCCCGGCGTCGGCATGGGCCACGACCCGCAGATCTGGCTCCAGCCGGGCGACGTGATGGAGTTGGGCATCGATGGGCTGGGCAGCCAGCGCCAGCACGTCATCGGCCCGCGCTGAGAAGAAGCCGAAAGACGGGCCTCGCTGATCGGCGGCCCCGCGCTGAACGTACGGAGTGAGCATGAGCTTGACCGCACCCGATCCCGCCGTCCTGGCCAGGGCGGAGGCCGCCGTCCCCGGCATCGCCAGGACCCGGGCGAGCGACCGGCTGGGCATGGCGCACGACGCCTCCCACTATCTGCTCACCCCGCAGGCCGTCCTGGTGCCGGAGAACGCGCAGCAGGTGGCGGCGCTGCTGCGCGCGGGCCTGCCGCTGACGTTCAGGTCGGGCGGCACCAGCCTGAGCGGGCAGGGGGTCAGCGAGCACCTGCTCGTGGACACCCGGCGGCACTTCCGCGGGATCGAGGTGCTGGACGGCGGGGAGCGGGTGCGGGTGCAGCCCGGCGCGGTGCTGCGGCAGGTCAACGCCCGCCTGGCCCCGTACGGGCGCAAGCTCGGGCCCGACCCGGCCAGCGAGTCGGCGTGCACGATCGGCGGCGTGGTGGCCAACAACTCCAGTGGCATGACGTGCGGCACGCACGCCAACACGTACCGGACGCTGGAGTCGATGACGGTGGTGCTGCCCAGCGGCACCGTCATCGACACCGGAGCCCCGGACGCGGACGAGCGGCTGCGCGCGCTGGAGCCCGGCCTGGCGGAGGGCCTGGTCAGGCTGCGCGACCGAGTCCGGAAAAATCCGGACTCGGTGCGGCGGGTGCGGGAGCAGTTCTCGCTCAAGAACACCATGGGCTACGGCCTGAACAGCCTGCTCGACCACGACACGCCCGCGCAGCTCCTCGCCCACCTCGTCATCGGCAGCGAGGGCACGCTCGGCTTCGTCGCCGAGGCCGTCTTCCGCACGGTGCCCGCGCACCGGCTGGCCGCCACCGGCCTGCTCGTCTTCCCCACTCTGTACCGGGCCATGGCCGCCATGCCGCAGCTCGTCGAGCTGGCCCCCGCCGCCGTCGAGCTGCTGGACGCCGAGTCGCTGCGGGTGGCGCAGACCGACGCGGGAGCCGACGAGGTACTGCGCTCGCTCAACGTGGCCGGGCACGCCGCGCTGCTGGTCGAGTGGCAGGAGCCGGACGAGGACCTGCTGGCGGACCGCGAGCGGGCCGCCGCCGAGCTGCTGCCCGCGCTGGAGCCGGCCGTCCCCGCCAGGCTGAGCAGGCAGGCGGGCGGCAGGGCCGCGCTGTGGCACATCCGCAAGGGCCTGTACGCCTCGGTCGCCGGCGCCCGCCCCACCGGCACGACGGCCCTGCTGGAGGACGTCGCCGTGCCCGTGCCCGCCCTGGCCGGCCTGTGCGACGAGCTGAGCGACCTGTTCGCCCGGCACCGCTACGAGCGCAGCGTCATCTTCGGCCACGCCAAGGACGGCAACCTGCACTTCATGCTGAACGAGCACTTCGAGACCGAGCTGGAGCGCTACGCCGACTTCACCGAGGACATGGTCGAGGCCGTGCTCTCCCGTGGCGGCACGCTGAAGGCCGAGCACGGCACCGGGCGGGTCATGGCCCCGTTCGTCCGCCGCCAGTACGGCGACGAGCTGTACGAGGTGATGCGCGAGATCAAGCGCCTGTGCGACCCGGGCGGCACGCTGAACCCCGGGGTCGTCCTGACCGACCGGGAGGACGCCCACCTGCGCGACCTCAAGCCCGTCGTCACCGTCGAGCCCGAGGTGGACCGCTGCGTCGAGTGCGGCTACTGCGAGCCGGTCTGCCCCAGCCGCGACCTGACCACCACCCCGCGCCAGCGCATCGTGCTCAGGCGGGAGCTGGCCGCCGCCCACCGCGACGGCGACCACGAGCTGGCCGCCGAGCTGGAGTCCGAGTACGGCTACGACGCCGTGGACACCTGCGCCGTGGACGGCATGTGCGCCACCGCCTGCCCCGTCCTGATCAACACGGGCGACCTGACCAAGCGTCTGCGCGCCGAGCGCCACGGCAGGGCCGCGCGGAGGGGCTGGAAGACGGCCGCCGGGCACTGGGACGGCGTCACCCGGGCGATGAACCTCGCCCTGGACGCCGCCGCCGCCACCCCGCCCGCGCTGCCCGAGACCGCCTCCCGGGCCGCCCGCAGGGTGAGCGAGGCCGTGCCGCAGTGGAGCCGCGACCTGCCCAAGGGTGGCATGCGCCGCCGTCCGGTCCCGGCCGCCGACGCCGACGTGGTTTACGTGCCGTCCTGCCTGAACACGCTCTTCGCGCCCGCCGACGGCGGGCCCGGCGTGATGGTGGCCTTCGCGCGGCTGGTGAAGCGGGCCGGCGGGCGGCTGAGCGTGCCGGAGGGGATCGCCGGGCTGTGCTGCGGCACGCCCTGGTCGTCCAAGGGGTACGCGGACGGATACGAGGCCATGGGGGAGCGGGTCCGCGACGCGCTGCTGGAGGCGACCGACGGCGGGCGCGTCCCGGTGGTCAGCGACGCCGCGTCCTGCACGGAGGGCTTCCACCGCCTCGTGGACGCCGTCCCCGTCGAGGTGCTGGACGCGGTCGCCTACACCGCGGACCGGCTCCTGCCGCACCTGGCCGTCAAGCGCCGGCTGCCGTCGCTGGCCCTGCATCCGACCTGCTCCTCCACCCGCCTCGGCCTGGACGCCGCGCTGCGGCGGATCGCGGAGGCCGTGGCCGAGGAGGTGGTGGTGCCGGACGGCTGGCAGTGCTGTGCCTTCGCCGGCGACCGAGGCTTGCTGCGTCCCGAGCTGACCGCCTCGGCCACCCGGGACGAGGCCGCCGCCGTGCGGGCCGGGGACTTCGCGGGGCACGCCTCGGTGAACCGCACCTGCGAGCTGGGCCTCACCAGGGCCACCGGCAAGCAGTACCAGCACCTGCTCGAACTGCTCGACAGGGCCACCGCGCCATAAGTGACGTAGGATTCCGCTACACGCGTTAGCATTCCACGAAGCGGAACAGAATGGAGTGGTGGTGGCTGAGGCCCAGTCCCCCGTGGGGAGCGTCGATCGCGCCCTGCTGATCCTTCAGGAGATCGGCAAGCACAGCAGGGGCGTTACGCTCGACGAGCTCGCCACCCGGCTCGGGCTGCCCAAGAGCTCGCTGCACCGCCTGCTCGGCGCGCTCAAGCACCGCGGGTTCGCGGCGCAGCCGGAGCCGAGCGGGCCGTACTTCCTCGGCACGGAGTTGCTGGCCACGGCCTTCAGGTTCTACGAGACGATGGACCTGCGCACGCTCGTGCGCCCGCTGCTGCTGCGGGTGAGCGAGGAGTTCGCCGAGACCGTGCACATGGCCACGCTCGACGGCGGCGAGGTCGTCTACGTCGACAAGGTGGAGGCGGTGCGGTCGATCACGATGACCTCGGTGATCGGCGGGCGCAACGCCGCCCACTGCACGGGCGTCGGCAAGGCGCTGCTGGCCTGGACGTACCCGACCGACGAGTCGGTCAAGGCGTGGGCGGAGCGCTTCGGCCCGCTGTCGGGCAGGACGCGGAACACGCTGACCAGCCCGGCCAAGCTGGCCACCCACCTCGACCAGGTGCGTCAGCGCGGCTACGCGCTCGACCTGGAGGAGAACGAGCCGGGCGTGCGGTGCGTGGCCGTGCCGGTGTTCATGGGCAGGACGGCGCCGGTGGCGGCGGTGAGCGTGACGGCGCTGAAGGACCGCATGTCGCCGGCGCGGATGGAGGAGATCGGGCACGGTCTGCGGAAGGCGGTCGCCGAGCACGTCTGATTCCGTAATGCGGAACGCTGGTGCGCGATGCGGAATGGGTGCTATCTTCTGGGAGAACTTCTCCCGGAGGAGCCGTACCTTCATGTACTTCGAGCTCGATACCCCATCGCTCGTCATCGACCTCGACGCGGTCAGGACCAACATCGCCGAGATGGCCAAGACGGCCGCGGCGCACGGCGTCAGGCTGCGACCGCACATCAAGACCCACAAGATGCCCGAGCTGGCCCGCATGCAGCTCGACGCCGGCGCGAGCGGCATCACCTGCGCCAAGCTCGGCGAGGCCGAGGTGATGGCCGACGCGGGCGTCGAGGACATCCTGCTGGCCTTCCCGATCTGGGGCGAGCCCAAGCTGCGCCGCCTGGCAGCGCTGCGCGAGCGCGCCCGGGTGCGGGTCAGCCTCGACTCGCCCGAGGTGGCCGCCGGGCTCGGCCGGCTGGGCGGGCCGCCCGTGGAGGTGCTGGTGGAGGTGGACACCGGCCAGCACCGGCTGGGCCGCCCGCCGGGCCGGCCCACCGCCGACCTGGTCGCCGAGATCGCCGCCGTGCCCGGCGTCGAGGTCGTGGGCCTGCTCACGCTGGCCGGGCACGCCTACCACTCGCGCGACCGCGCCGAGCTGGAGGAGACCGCCCGCCGCGAGGGCGAGGACCTGGTGGCCACGGCCGAGCTGTGCCTGCGCGACGGCATCGGACTGCGCGAGATCAGCGTCGGCTCCACGCCGACCGCCCGGTACGCCGCCGGGGTCGCCGGGGTGACCGAGATCAGGCCCGGCACGTACATCTTCAACGACACCGCGATGATGCGCCTCGGCGTCGCCACCGAGGAGACGGCCGCCGCCCGGGTGCTGACCACCGTGATCGCCCGCTCGACCCCGGAGCGGGTCGTCTTCGACGCCGGCACCAAGTGCCTCACCTCCGACGGCGCCGGCTCGCCGGGCTGGATCAGGGCCGCCGGCCTGCCGTACCTGCACATGGACTTCCTCAACGAGGAGCACGGCGTGGCCCGCCTGGAGGCGGGCCACCACGACGAGCTGCCGGTCGGCACGCGGGCGCAGCTCATCCCCAGCCACGCCTGCGCGGCCGTCAACCTCTTCGACGTCGCCCACGGAGTCGAGAACGGCAGGGTCACCACCGAGCTTCGCGTCGCCGCCCGCGGCGCGGTGCGCTAGCGGGAACGGAAGGAGAACGCCATGCGGGGACTCGCGGGCAAGCGGGTACTGATCAGCGGGGGAAGCAGCGGCATCGGCGCCGCCACGGCCCGCAGGTTCCTCGAAGAGGGCGCCAGGGTGGTGCTCGGCGGACTCGACCCGGCCGAGGTGGACAAGACGGTGGCCGAGCTGTCCGGGCTGGGCGAGGTGAGCGGCATCGCCGGTGACATCAGCACGGAGGCCGACGTCACCCGCCTGGCCGAGGGGGCCGTGGAGACGCTCGGCGGTCTCGACGTTCTGATCAACAACGCCGGCACCGCCTGGCGCGAGCCGTTCCTGGAGATCACCCCCGGGCACTGGGACACCATCATGGCGGTGAACCTGCGCGGCATGTTCCTGGTCGCCCAGGCCGTCGCGCGCCACCTGGTCGAGCAGGGCACCGGCGGGGTCATCCTCAACATGTCCTCCACCAACGGGCTGGGCGGCGAGGCCGACTACGCCCACTACAACGCCTCCAAAGGCGGCGTGCTGCTGCTCACGAAGACGATGGCGGTCGAGCTGGGCAGGCACCGCATCCGCGTGAACGCGCTGTGCCCCGGCTACATCAGGACGCCGCTGAACGCCTCCATCTCCGAGGGCCTGGCGGGGGACTTCGTGTCCTCCTACGAGCGCGACCACATCCCCCTGGGCCGGGCCGGGCTCGCCGAGGAGGTCGCCGCCGGGTACGCCTTCCTGGCCTCCGACGACGCGGCCTTCGTGCACGGCACGGAGCTGGTCATCGACGGCGGGCAGCTCGCCATCATGTGAGCCCCTACTCGTGGGGGAGGAGGTAGCGCCACGCCAGCGCCAGCTCCTCCCCTGACGACGTGCGATAGACCTGCCTGCCCCCGGCCGGCAGCAGGCGGGCGATCGCCCGCGCCTTGGCGCCCGCGTAGTCCCGGGTGTTCTCGCTGCTCTCGTGAGGGGGCACCGGCAGGCCGCGCGGCCACGGCTTGACCTTGCCGTAGCCGCTGACCCGGTCGGCTGACAGCCGCACCCGGGCGACGGCGTACGGGCGGCCCCCGGCCGCGACCCGGTCGGCCAGGAGGCTGAGGCGGTCGCGGGCGCCGGTCAGCGCGGCGTCGTAGCCCTCGGGGGTCTGGTCCAGATGCGGTACGTACACCTCGTGCAGCCCGTTGCCCGTGTCGACGCCGAGGACGGTGGCCGGCGCGTCGTAGACGGTCGGCGTGCCTGGCCGGGGCGAGACGGTGGCTGGTTGCCCGGCCAGCTCCTGGCGCAGCGCCTTGACCAGGGCTTCCACCTCGGCGGGTGGCAGGCGCAGCTCGTGGGCGGCCTCCGCGATGGCCCGCCCGTCGGCGTAGACGACCAGCGCGGGAGGGCGGACGGCCCTGAGGCCGGGAGCCAGGTAACCGCCCTGCCACGACCATGCGGCGACCGGCCGCCCCGCGTGGACCGCCTCGGTGACGACCGCCTCGGTCGCGGCCGTGTCGGTGGCGGGCTGGTTGGGTGCGGTTGTGGCGGGCGGTTCGGGTTCGGCGACAGGCGAAGGAGCCGGCGAGCCCCCAGGACGGGGTGTCTCGCCGGCTCCCGCGCCGCCGCACGCCGCCAGTGCCAGCGCGAGCGCCAGCACCGGAACGGCGCTCCAGCGTGAGGTCATACCCGTGAAACGATCACCACAGGCGATCGGTTCAGCCCGTGGTGAGGGTGATCACGTTCGGGGCGTAGTCGTCGCGCGTGCCGTCCGTGGCGTGGAAGGCGATCTTCTGGGTGTTGCCCGTGCCGGTCAGGAGTGAGAGCGGCACCGACCACTTGTAGAGCCCGTCCGTGCTGGAGACCAGCGGGCTCACGCCGGCCACCGCGCTCCACGACCAGGCGTTCGAGGCGCCGGTCTTCTGGAAGAGGTGTTGTTCTCGATCATGTACTCGGCGCCGATGGTGTTCACCGACCAGCCGGTCAGGTAGTTCGCGTCGGTGTCGATGAAGACGTGGTAGGTGGTGTACGGCAGGTTGAACTTCGCCGTGTAGGTCGCCGTGCCCGCGCTGACCGCCGCCACCGCTCCGGCGATGGGGGCGACCGGGGTGGAGGGGGCGGTGACGGTGAGGACGCTCGCGGCGTAGTCGTTGCGGTCGCCGTCCGTCCCGTGGAAGACGATCTTGTGGGTGGTGCCCGTGCCGGTCAGCAGCCAGGAGGGCACGGACCACTTGTGGAGGCCGTTCGTGTCGGAGACCAGCGGGGTCACGCCCGGAACCATGCTCCACGACCACTGGCCCGGGTCGCCGGTCTTCTGGAAGAGGGCGTTGTTCTCGATCATGTACTCGGCGCCGATCGTGTTCACCGACCAGCCGGTCTGGTAGTCCGCGTCGGTGTCGATGAAGACGTGGTGACCGCTGTACGGCAGGTTGAACTGCGCCTGGTAGGTCGCCGTGTTCTCGTCCATCGCCGCCGTCGCGCCGGTGATCGGCACCGGGTTGGTGGTGGTGATGGCCGTGCTGGCCGA
Organism: Nonomuraea monospora; assembly: GCF_039531895.1. NCBI lineage: Bacteria > Bacillati > Actinomycetota > Actinomycetes > Streptosporangiales > Streptosporangiaceae > Nonomuraea > Nonomuraea monospora. The sequence continues at coordinate 100,545 of NZ_BAAAQX010000005.1, read as the reverse complement.
CTGCGCCGAGGCGCGGCCGGTCGTGTCACGGGCCCGCACGGTGAAGCCGTAGGACGTGTTGAGCGCCAGGCCGCCGAGGTTGACGCTGGTGCTGCCGCCGGGCAGGGACAGCTCCCGCACGCCGTTCTTGAACACGTCGTAGAAGGCCACGCTGTCGCCCGAGTCGCCGTCCGTGGAGGCGGTCCAGGTCAGCTTGACGCTGGTCGGGCCGACGCCGGACGCCACGGGCGTGCCGGGCGCCGTGGGATTGTTCGCGCTGGCGGCGGCGGTCGTCACGGCCAGGGCCGTGCTGGCGGCGGAGACGTTCCCCGCCCGGTCGCGCGCCTTGACCGTGAAGGAGTAGGCGGTGGCGGCCGTGAGCCCGCCCACGTCGAAGGTGGTCGCCGAAGGCGTGAGGTTCGCCCTGCTGCCGATCTTCACGCTGCCCTGGTAGACGTCGTAGCCGACCACGCCGGGGTAGGCGGCGGAGGTCCAGCTCAGGCGCGCGCTCGTGGCCTTCACCAGGCTGGCGGCAGGCGTGGCGGGCTTGGCGGGAGCCGCGCCGCCGCTGCCCTTCGCCGCCGTCACCTGGGACGACAGGTACGAGGGCAGCGTGTCCCAGGGATTTTCCAGCTTGTCGTCGGTCACGTACACGTACCCGGCGTTGTTGGTCTTGGACGTGGCGACGACCGTGGCCATGGCCGCCGCGTCGGGCACGTCGTAGATCAGGTGCCAGATCTGCCTGGGGTCGGCGGTGGCCTCCCAGGCCGACGGCAGGTAGGGCTCCTGCCGGTTCTGGTAGGAGCTGTAGGAGCCCTCGAAGGTGACGAGGATGTCGGCGGCGTCCTGGAAGCACGCGGCGGGCGAGACACCGGGGTTGGCGATGGTGGTCGCGCCCGGGTGGTACGTCTTCACGTACGTGTTGATCTCGCGGTACAGGTTCACGTAAGCCTCGCCGCCCGAGGCTGGCCCGCACGCGTTCTGCGCCTGGTCGAAGAAGATGCCGTCGATCGAGGAGCCGTAGAACTCGTACCACTTGTTGATGTCGGACTGGATCTGCGCCCGCCAGTCCTCGACGGCCGACGAGCCGAGCCGGGTCCGGTTGGCGCCGATGCTGGTGCCGAAGTAGCCGGTGTCGACGTAGCCGATGACCTTCATCCCGGCGGCGTGCGCGGTCGCCAGCGCGGAGGTGTAGGCCGGCTTGGCCAGGTTGCCCGGGCCGTTGGCGACGTTGGCCACCACCACGCCCGGCTTGACGGTCGCCGTGTTGAGCTGGCTCCAGTAGTCGGGAGTGTTGCCGGGCAGGAAGTAGGCGGGTACGGCCACCTGCTGGTCGAGCACGGCGTCAGCCGCCTGCGCAGGTGTGGCGGCCAGCAACGGGATCGCTAAGAGCGTCGCTCCGAGCAGCGTGTGCCAGCGGGACTTGAGCATGTACACCCTTTCTTGACTACTGGAACAGCGCGTTGACTTCGGTGTTGGCCTTGGGGAGCGCGGTCCTGGCGTCGGCGGTGCCCAGCAGGACCGACGAGATCGCGGTGTCCATGATTTCGTTGATCTTGTCGGCGTTGTCGGTCACCGGCAGCAGGAACGTGCCGTCGGCGGCCTTGGCCTCCGCCACGAACGGCTTGACGTCCCGCCCGGCCGCCTCGTGCGCCGCCAGCGCCTTGTCGGAGGAGGTGGTGATGGCGGGCAGCACCTCGGTGGTCGCGGCGATCAGGTCCTGGCACTCGGCGGAGGCCGTGAACTTGACCCACTGCCATGCCTCCTCCTTGTGCTTCGTCCCGGCGTAGATCGCGTCGGAGACGCCGTTGATCGGCGACTTACGGCCCAGCGGCGCCGTCGGCAGCGGCGCCACCGCCAGGTTGAGCGCCTTGTTGTCCAGGTAGGGCTTGGCCATCCACGACCCGGCCATCACCATCGCGGTCTTGCCCGCCTGCAGCACCGCGTCGCCGCCGAGCGCCGACTGCTTGTCGTACGGCGGCGCGTACCCCTTCTTGATCAGGCTCGCGAACCAGTCGATGGTCTCGGCCAGCTTCGGGTCGTCGTAGAAGTACTTGGTGCCGAACGGGTTCTTGTCGAGGTACTTGAAGCCGTTGCCGGCCGCGAACGCGGCCCAGCCCGTCTGGCCCAGCGCGCCGGTGTTGTAGTCGGGGGCGATGCCGTAGACGGCGACGTGCTCCTTGTCGAAGCCGGGGTCGGTGCCCCTGCGGCCCTGGTCGTCCACGGTGAGCGCGGCGATGGCCTTCTCGAACGTGCCGCCGTCCTTCGGGTTCCACGTCCACTCGGCGAAGCCGGCGGGGTCGAGGCCGGCCTCCTTCACCTGGTCCTGGTTGTAGAAGACGCCGATGGTGTCCCAGTCGAGCGGCAGGCCGTACCGCTTGCCGTCGCGCACCCAGACGTCGGCCAGGCCCTTCTGGTACTGGCCCAGGTCCACCTTGTCGCGCGCGACGTACTCGCTGATGTCGAGGAGCTGGCCGTTCTTGGCGAACTGCGGGTAGTAGGCCACCGAGTCGCGGAAGACGTCAGGGGCGGTGCCGGAGACGACCTGCGTGGTGAGGTTCTGCCAGTACTGCGCCCAGGCCACCGAGCTGAGCTTGATCGTGATGTTCGGGTTCTTCTTGGTGAAGGCGTCGGCGCACTGCTTGTAGGCGGGCACCTGGCTGTCGACCCACATCACGTAGTTCAGCTCGACGGGCCCCGCCTGCGCGTCGGTGCCGCCGCCGCACGCCGAGGTGGCGCAGACGAGCGTGACAAGGGTCAGAAGGGTCTTGCGGGACATCTGGGGGGTCCTTTACTTGATGCCGGTGAAGTTGAGCGAGTTGGCCAGCCGCTTGCCGAAGACCAGCAGGAGCAGCAGGACGGGGATGACGGAGAGGGTCGAGCCGGCCATCAGGCCCGTCCAGTCGGGGCGGGCGTTCGGCGACTGCTGCAGGAACACGCCGAGCGCGACGGTGAGCACCCGGCTGCTCTCGTCCTGGCCGACGAGCAGCGGCCAGAGGTAGTCCTTCCAGGCGTAGACGCCGTTGATGATGGCGATCGTGATGAGCGGGCCGCGCGACATGGGCAGCGCCACCCGCCAGAACACGCTCCACACGCCCGCGCCGTCGATGACGGCGGCCTCCTCCACCTCGCGCGGCAGCGACAGGAAGAACTGCCGCAGGAAGAAGACGGTGAACGGGGTCATCAGCAGGATCGGCGCGACCAGCCCGGCGAACGTGTTGAGCAGGCCCAGGTTGCGCACGAGCGCGAAGTTGGGCAGCAGCGTGAAGATCGGCGGCACCATCAGCGCCGCCACGAACGCCGAGAACAGCGCCTCCCTGCCGCGGAAGCGCAGCCGCGCCAGCGCGTAGGCGGCCATCGCGCACGACAGCGTCTGCACGGCCACCACGACCGCCGTGTAGACGATCGAGTTGCGCAGGTAGAGCAGGAAGTCGAGGGAGGCGCCAGAGCCGCCGGCGGCCTGCGCCTCGGCGAACGTGGACAGGCCCAGCACGCGTTTGAAGTTGGCCCAGGTGAAGTGCTGCGGCCACAGCGAGAAGTTGTCGGAGAACAGGTGCTGGGCGTCGGTGAGCGCCGTGCGCACCATCCAGTAGAACGGGAACACGGTCACCAGGACGGCCAGCCCCAGCACCGTCCAGGCGGCGATCCGGCCTGCGCGCATGTCGGGTCCCTCCCTTATCCGAGGTCCGAGTCGGAGGCGCGCATCAGGCGCATCTGCACGAACGTCAGCACGCCGAGGATCGCCACCAGGCTGAGCGCCATGGCCGCCGCGTAGCCCATCCGGAAGTGGGTGAACGCCTCCTGGTAGATGTAGTAGTAGATGACCTTGGTGGCGTTGACCGGGCCGCCCCTGGTCGCCACCGCGATCGTGTCGAAGATCTGGAAGCAGCCGATCACCGACACGACCAGCACGAGCGCGAGCACGGGCCGCAGCAGCGGCAGCGTGATGCGGAAGAACGTGCGGACCTCCCCGGCGCCGTCCATCGCCGCGGCCTCGTACACCGAGGCGGGGATCTGCAGCATGCCCGCGTACAGCAGCAGCGCCACGTACCCGACGGAGGCCCAGGTGGTCACCGCGGCCACGCTCGGCATGGCCTCGGCGGGCGCGTTGAAGAAGCCGTGCGTGGGCAGGCCCATCGCGTTCATGAGCTGGTTGACGAAGCCGAGGTTGGCGTCCAGCAGCCACAGCCACAGCAGCGCGGTGGCCACGTTCGGCACCAGCCAGGGCAGCAGCAGCGTGGCGCGCAGCACCACCGACTTGGTCAGCCGGTGCATCAGCGCGGCCAGCAGCAGCGCCAGCGTGATCTGGCCCACCAGGTTCAGCACGGTGTTGTAGGCGGTGAGCAGCAGCGCCTTCCAGAACAGCGGGTCCGTGGCCAGCTCGGCGTAGTTGTCCAAACCGACGAACTCGGGCTCCGACAGCAGGTTCCAGTCGGTGACCGACAACCACAGGCCGCGCACGCTCGGGTAGATGTAGAACGCGGCGAACCCGATCAGGGCCGGGAGCAGGAAGAGCACGGCGTGGCGGCCCTGCCCGCCCTCGGCGCTGTGCTTGAAGGCGGGCTTGAAGGGGGCCGCCTTGGCGCGCGTGAGCGTCGCGGTCATGCCAGCCTCGGCACGAGTCGCAGCGCGTTGCCGGCGTAGACCTGCTGGAGGACGTCGTCGGGCAGGTCGAGGCCGGAGATCGTCCAGCGGCCCATCGGCGGCGGGTCGTCCAGCGAGTGCGCGAACGCCTCGTCGTCGGTCTCCATGAACCGGAAGTGGATGCGGTAGATCTCCCGGTCCGGCGGGATCTCGTCCGTGCCGAACAGCACCCGGTCGGGGTGGCGCAGCATCAGCGCGCGCGTGGCGCGCGGCTGGCGGCCCAGCTCGGCGATGCGCGCGGCGATGTCGACGCGGAAGTTCTGGTACGTGTCCAGCAGGCGGCTCGCGAAGGCCAGGTTCTCCGGCCAGCAGCCGGCGTGCACGCCGATCACCGTGGTCGCCGGATGCCGCGCGATCATCGACTCCATGGCCTCCATCAGCCGCTCGAACGGCGGGAACTGCGGCCCCGAGAAGTTCCAGTCGGGCCGGGCCGCCAGCAGTTCGAGCCGCTCGTTGCGCTCGTCGGCCGGCTGGAAGAAGGCCACCGGGTCGGCGGTGTGCAGCGCGATCGGGATGCCCGCCTCGCCGACGGCCGCCCACAGCGGGTCGAGCCGCGGGTCGTCGAGCATGACCAGCTCGCCCCGGTGGTCGCGGACCCGCAGGCCCACGTCCTTCCACACCTTCAGCCCCGCCGCGCCCTCCGCCACGTTGCGGCGGAGCTGCCCGGCCAGCCGCTCGCCGAAGCCGGGCTCGGCCGCCTGCGACCAGTCCACGTGGCAGAACGTGGCGAACCTGCCCGGGTACGCGGCGTCGTAGCGTTCGATGTTCTCGGCCAGCTCCCTGCCCCAGCGGCCGTCGAGGTTGACCATGCCGCGCAGGTTCAGCTCGTCCATCAGCCCGACCAGGGCAGGGACGTCCTTGACCATCCAGCTCCCGTCCTCGGTCAGCCAGCGGCCGAGGTGGATGTGCGCGTCCACGACCGGCACCCGGGCGCGGTCCACCTCGTGGACCGCCACCTGGAGCTGCGAGACCGGCCGGTAACGGGACAGGGGCAGATCCGGGCTACACATTCCTGATTCCCTCCGGTAGCAGGTCGCCGTGGGCCGCGATCAGGTCGTCCACCAGCTCGCGGATCCTGCGGACCGGGAGCGTGGCCGAGGTGTTGGGGTCGAGCAGCGCGGCCTGGTAGACGTGGTCGCGGCGGCCCTCCAGCGCCGCCTTCACGGTCAGCTCGCTGACGTTGAGAAACGTCCGGTTCAGCGCCGCCACCTGGGCGGGCAGCTCGCCGACCCGCACCGGCTGCACGCCCGCGCGGTCCACGTGGCAGGGCACCTCGACGGTGGCCTCCTGCGGCAGGTTGGAGATCAGCCCGCCGTTGCGCACGTTGCCGTGGATCATGCGGCGGGTGCCCGTCTCCATCGAGTGGATGGCCAGCGACGCCAGCTCCTCGCCCCGCTCGATCGGCACTCCCCTGCCCTCTTCGAGCGAGCGCCGGTACGTCTCGTACTCCTCGAAGCCGTCGGCCAGCCAGTCGAGGTAGACGCCCACCGGGATGCGGTAACGCGCCACCTCCTCCTCGTGCGGCAGGAACCACGGCAGGTACTCCGAGCCGTGCTCGCTGGACTCGGTGGGGAAGTAGCCGAAGCTCCGGTAGACCTCGACGCGCACCCGGCGGGCCAGCTCGGGGTCCTGGGCGATCAGCTCGTCGAGGCGGTCGTAGAGGTTCTCGCCGTCGCGCTCGAAGCGCAGCACGAACGCCTGGTGGTTGACGCCTGCGGTGAGGAAGGAGATCTCCTCCTCCGGCACGCCGACCATCCTGGCCAGGGTCTTCTGCGTGTCGCGGGCGGCGTGGCAGACGCCGACGACGTTCTTGAACGCCGTGCCCGCGTACACCGACCACGGGATCATCGACATCGGGTTGGTGTAGGTGAACAGCGTGGCGCGCGGGGCCAGCTCGGCCAGGTCGTCGCCGATGCCGACCATGACGGGGATCGTGCGCAGCGCGCGGAAGATGCCGCCGATGCCGAGGGTGTCGGCGATCGTCTGGCGGACGCCGTACGCGGCGGGGATCTCGAAGTCGCGCTTGACGGCGTCCAGGCCGCCGACGGCGATCTCGTTGATCACGTAGTCGGCGCCGTCCACGGCGGCCCTGCGGTCGGCGTGCGCCTCGACCTTCGCGCCGATGCCCAGCTCCGCGACCATCCACCTGGCCATCGCCTCGGCGGTGTCCAGCCTGGCCTGGTCGATGTCGTGCAGCACGACGGTCGACTCCGACAGCTCGGGGAAGGTCAGGAGGTCGGACAGCAGGTTCTTGGCGAACGTGATGCTGCCGGCGCCCACGAGGACGATGCGGGCCATCGCTACGCTCCTTCCGGCGTGAGCAGGGCCTTGACGGGGGTGGCGCGGCCGTTCATCAGCGAGGTGAAGACCTGGGCGCCCTCGGCGAGGGGGAAGGTCTCGACCCAGCTCAGGTCCCAGCCGGGGACCAGGTCGATGGCGGCGGCGAAGTCGGCGTCGTCGTAGGCGAACGAGCCGAGCACCCGCTTCTCGCCGCGCACCAGATCGGCGGCGTCGTAGCCGGACACGTGGTCGGCCAGGCCGAGCCAGACCGCCACGCCGCCGGGGCGCAGCCGGGCGACCGACTGCTCGTGCGTGGCGGCGGCGCCGACCGCGTCGAAGATCACGTCGTACTCGCCGGTCAGCTCGGGGCCCGCGGCCGAGGCGCCGAGGCGGGCGGCGATCTCCAGCCGGCCGGGCGCGCGGTCGGCCACCTCGACCGAGGCGGCGCCGCCGGACAGCGCGACCTGGAGGCAGGTCAGCCCGATCGCGCCGGCGCCGAGCACGCCGACCCTGGCGCCGGACGGGCGCCCGGCCAGCCGCCAGGCGTGCACGGAGTTGGCGGCGGGCTCGACCACGCCGGCGGCCGTCCACCCGAGCTCGCCGGGCAGCGGCACCACGGCGGCGGACGGCACCGCGACGCGCTCGGCGAACGCGCCGGGGCGGTGCACCCCGATGATCCGCCGGTTCCTGCAGACGTTGCGCAGCCCGGCCGCGCACACGTCGCACGCGCCGCACGACAGGATCGGGTTGACCGTCACGGCCCGCCCGTCGTCCGTGCGCCCGGCGAACTCGTGCCCCATGACCAGCGGCGGCACCCGGAAGCCCGGGGTCTTGACGCCGTGCAGCTCGCTGCCGCAGATCCCGGACGTGACCACGTGCACGAGGACCTCGCCGGGGCCGACCTCGGGCTCCGGCACGTCCTGCGGCTCCACCACACCCGGCCCGGTGAAGACGAGCGCCTTCACCCGCGGTGTCCGGTCGTCGAGAGGGGGCGTTCCATGGGGCTTCCTCATTCCGTATGGCAGAACGTCATTCCGAACTGGCGATAGGAGACCACTGCCGCGAAGAGTGTGTCAAGAGGGCGGGAGGCGGATCACGGCGTCCCGGCCTTGTTCCGTGACGTGGAATGTCGTTACGCCAAACGGGAAGCGTTGTATTTCGGCCTGGGCGGAATTCGTTTTCGAGAAGGCGTTCACCGCATGGCCGACTCCGTGTCAATAACGGTTTGGGGTCGGTTCGCTGCCATATTCGAACGTTTTGTTGAGGGCGGGGATAATGAAAATTTCACGGGGGCAAACGTCAACGGCCCCGCCGCGCCTTGGGACCGCGCGGCCACGGGGGCCGATCATCGCGCCGGCCAGTGCCGCCACCACGCCGCGGCGCCTCGCACGATCCTGCTCCGAACGGCCGCCCCCTCGATCGAGCCACACAGAGGAAGTGGGCGTTGTGATCGTTGTACGGTTCTCGGTGCTGGGCCCTCTCGCCGTATTCCGCGACGGGCGGCGGACGGCTGTGCCCGGCGGCAAGATCCGGACGGTTCTCGCGACATTGTTGCTCCGCCCCAACCAGGTCGTCACCGTCGACCACTTCGCGGAACGGCTGTGGGACGAACGCATCCCCCGCAACCCGCGCCGCGTCCTGCAGACCAACGTCGCGCGCCTGCGGCAGTCGCTGGGCCTGGGCGAGCTGATCCAGACCGAGCCCGGCGGCTACCTCGCCAGGCTGCGCGCCGACCAGCTCGACCTGCTCCAGTTCAGGCGCCTCGTCCAGCAGGCCGACCACGCCGCGGCGGCCGGGCAGGAGGGGCGCCTGCTGCACGAGGCGCTGCGCCTGTGGCGCGGCCCCGCCTGCGCCGACGTCGAGTCCGACACGCTGCACAGGATCGACGTGCCGCCACTCGCCGAGCAGCGCCTCCAGGTGCTCGAACGCCGCATCGACGCCGACCTCCAGGCGGGGGAGCACGCCGCGCTCACCGCCGAGCTGCGGGCGCTGACCGCCGAACATCCGCTGCGGGAACGGTTCTGGGCCCAGCTCATGACCGCCCTGTACCGGGGCGGGCGGCAGGCCGAGGCGCTCGGCGCGTACCGCACCATCTCCCGCCTGCTCAGGGACGAGCTGGGCATCGACCCCAACACGGAGCTGCGCCGGCTGCACCGCGCGGTGCTCACCCAGGAGCGGCTCACACCCCGCGCGGCGCGGCCCACGCCCCGGCAACTGCCCGCCGACGTGCCGGGGTTCGCCGGGCGCTCGCGCGAGCTGGCCGTCCTGGACGGGATCTGCGACGCGTCGGCGGCGATGGTCACCGCCGTGGAGGGCATGGCGGGGGCGGGCAAGACGGCGCTGGCCGTGCACGCCGCCCACCGGCTGGCGCCCGCCTTCCCCGACGGGCAGCTCTTCATCGACCTGCACGGCCACACCCCGGCCGGCACCCCGGACGACCTCGGCTACCTGCACGGCCACCCGCCCGACGACCCGGCCGACACGCTCGGCCGCGTGCTGACCCTGCTCGGCGTGCCCGCCGAGGCCGTCCCCGGGCAGCTCGCCGACCGGGCCGCCCTGTACCGCAGCGTGCTGGCCGGCAGGAAGATGCTCATCGTGCTGGACGACGCCGCCGGAGAGGACCAGATCCGGCCCCTGCTGCCCGGCGCGGGAGCCTGCCGGGTGCTGGTCACCAGCCGCAGGCGGCTGCTCGACCTGGACGGCGCCCGCACGGTCCCGGTGGACGTGCTCCCGGAACCGGACGCCATCGCCCTGTTCATCGCCGCCGCGGGCGCCGACCGCGTCATGGGCGCACCGAGGACGCCGGGGGTGCCGAGCACGCGGGGCACGCTAGAGGCGCCGGACGCAGGGGACGCGCTGGGTACACCGGGGGCGCCGGATGCGCCGGACGCGCTGGGGGTGCCGCGCGCGCTGGGGGCGCCGGATGCGCCGGACGCGCCGGACGCGCCGGACGCGCCGGGGGCGCCGGGGGCGCTGAGGGTGCCGGACGGGCCGGATGCGCCGGGCACGCGGGGGGTGCCGGGCATGCCGGGGGCGCTGGGGGTGCTGGGGGTGCCGGGGGCGTTGCGGGAGGCGCGGGAGGCGCGCGAGGCGGTGGCCGAGGTGGTCCGCAGGTGCGGCCTGCTGCCGCTGGCCATCCACCTTGCGGCGGCCCGGCTGCAGGCCCACCCGGCCTGGAGCGTGCGTCACCTGCTGGAACGCCTGGAGCCGCGCGGGCGACGGTTGAGCGAGCTGAGCGCGGGCCGGCGCAGCGTGGCCGCCGCACTCGACCTGTCCTACCGCGACCTGACCCCGGCAGGGCGGCGCGCCTACCGCCTGCTGGGCCTGCACCCGAGCGCCGAGTTCGTGCCGGAGAGCGCCGCCGCGCTGCTGTCCACGACCGTCGCCGGGGCGTCGGCGACGCTGGAGCGGCTGCTGGAGCTGCACCTGCTGGGGGAGCCTGTCCCCGGCCGCTACCGCTTCCACGAACTGGTGCGCGCCCACGCCGCCGCGCGGGCCGTCCGCGAGGAGTCCGAGGAGGACCGGCGCGCCGCGCTCACCCGCCTGTTCCATCACTACAGCCGGGCCGCCTCGGCGGCTCTGGGCCGCCAGCACCCCTGCGCCCTCGACGCGCACGTGGCCAGGCCCGCCACCACCGGACGCGGACGCTGAGCGAAGCACGGCCCGCCACCGCTGGACGCGGCGCTGAGTGAACTACGGCCAGGCCTGCTGGACGCGGCGCTGAGCGAGCCACGGTCAGGCCCGCCGCCATGGGACGCGGACGCTGAGCGAACCACGGTCGGGCCGTCGGCGTGGCTCCGTGATCGCGTGGGCAGAGGTGCCTGTGATGTGAGGTGATGAGGCATGAAGCCGGAGATGAAGGACATACAGGCGCTGAAGCGGCGCCTGGGCCGGGTCGGGGTCTGGAACAGCACGCTGAGCAGCGAGGCGGCCGCGTTCGAGCGCGAGGCCGCCGCCGAGATCGAGAGCCTGGGGTTCGGGGCGTTGTGGATCGGGGAGACCCCCACCGGCAAGGAGGCGCTGACCCACGCGGCCATCCTGCTCGGCGGGACGAGCAGCCTGACCGTCGCCACCGGCATCGCCAGCATCTGGGGTCGCGACGCCACCGCCGCCGCGAACGGGGCGAACACGCTGTCGGAGGCGTACGAGGGCAGGTTCGTGCTGGGCATCGGCGTCAGCCACGCGCCCGCCGTGCAGGGGCGGGGGCACGACTACCGCAAGCCGGTGTCGGCGATGCGCGAGTACCTCGACGCCATGGACGCCACCGAGTACTCAGGCCCGCTCCCCGCGCCGGCGCCCCGGCTGCTGGCGGCGCTGCGCGGCAAGATGCTGGAGCTGGCGGCGCAGCGGGCGTACGGGGCGCACCCGTACTTCGTCACGCCCGAGCACACGGCCCGGGCGCGTGCGGTGCTCGGCCCCGAGCCGGTGCTGGCGCCCGAGCAGACGGTGATCCTCGAATCCGACGCGGATCGGGCCCGGCAGATCGCCCGCGGCTTCACGGCGCGGTACCTGGCGCTGCCGAACTACGCCAACAACCTGCTCGACCTGGGCTGGAAGGAGGACGACCTGGCCGGCGGCGGCAGCGACGCGCTGGTAGACGCCATCGTGGCGTGGGGCGACCCTGAGACGATCATCGAGCGGGTGCGCGCCCACCTCGACGCGGGCGCCGACCACGTGTGCATCCAGCCGCTCGCCGACAGCCCGCAGCGGCTGATGGAGCACCTGCGGGTGCTGGCCAGGTCCGACGTCGTGGCGACCTGAGCGCCGGGCAAAGAGACCTCAAGGAAAGGGGCGGACCGGCTACGGGGCGCCCGCGACGGGGAAGAGCGCTGGGGGTGACGCTCAACGGGGGAGTGGGCTTGTGCGAGTCATCGTCGATCTGACGCGCTGCCAGGGGTACGGGCAGTGCGTCTTCCTCGCGCCGGACGTCTTCACCATGCGCGACGAGGCGCTCCTGTACGACCTGCAGCCCGCCGACGAGCACCGCGAGCACGTGCTCAGGGCGGCGGCGGCCTGCCCCGTCCAGGCCATCCACCTCGACAGGACCGCCCTTTCGGTGCACCAGCCCCTCGACCGGGAGCCCCGCCCGCAGCCGGTCGGCGGGCGGATCGTGATCGTCGGCGCCTCGCTGGCGGGCGCGCGGGCCGCCGAGGTGCTCAGGCGCGACGGGTTCACCGGCGAGCTGACCATGATCGGCGACGAGACGCGCGAGCCGTACGACCGGCCGCCCCTGTCCAAGCAGGTGCTCACCGGCCAGGTGCCGCCCGAGCACACCCTGCTGCCCCGCCTGCGCGAGGTGGACGCCGAGCTGCTGTTCGGCACGCCGGCCACCGGCCTGGACGTGGCGGGCAAGCGGGTGCTGCTGGCCGACGGCAGGGAGGTCGGGTTCGACCGGGTCCTGCTGGCCACCGGCACCCGCGCCCGCCCCTGGCCGGACGCGGCCGAGGCCGCGCTGGACGGCGTGTACACGCTGCGCGACGCCGGGGACGCCGTCGAGCTGCGGCAGGCGCTGGCGGCGGGCCCGCGCCGGGTGCTCATCCTCGGCGCGGGCTTCACGGGCAGCGAGATCGCCTCCGTCTGCCGGGAGCTGGACCTGCCGGTGACGGTGGTCGAGCGCGGGCCCGCCCCGCTCTACAACGCCATGGGCGGCGTGATCGGTGACGTCGCCGCGCAGCTCCAGCGCGACCACGGCGTGGACCTGCGGACCGGCACGACCGTCACGGCGCTGGAGTCGGACGGCGCGGGCCGGCTGACCGGGGCCACGCTGTCGGACGGCAGCACCGTGGCGGCCGACGTGGCGGTGGTGGCGCTCGGCTCCGTGCGCAACGTCGAATGGCTGCGCGACTCGGGGCTGGCCGCCGGGGTGTGGGGCGTGACGTGCGACGCGGGCTGCCGCGCCGTGGACGTCAACGGCCTGGTCACCGACGACGTGTTCGTGGCCGGCGACATCGCGCGCTTCCCGCACCCGATCTACGAGTACCAGTTCATGAGCCTCGAACACTGGGGCAACGCGGTCGCCCAGGCCGAGATCGCCGCGCACAACATGGTCAGCGACCAGGCGCACCGCTGGCCGCACCTGTCGGTGCCGGTCTTCTGGTCCAGCCAGTTCGGCGTGAACATCAAGTCGGTCGGCGTGCCCACGTTCGCCGACCAGATCGTCTTCACCCAGGGCTCGCCGGCGGAGCGGCGGTTCGTGGCCGTCTACGGGTACCAGGGCAGGGTCACGGCGGCGGTCACCTTCGACCAGGCCATGTGGCTGGAGTTCTACCAGCGCCAGATCGAGCAGGCGGCGCCGTTCCCACCGGACTTCCGCCACGTCGGCGGGAAGGCCAGGAAAGCCGCAGGAGCCGGGGGAGCCGGGCGGGCGGACGGCGCTGGGGGAGTGGACGGCGCTGGGGGAGTGGACGGCGCTGGGGGAGTGGACGGCGCTGGGGGAGTGGACGGGGGGCCGGTGCCCGCGCGGGTTCCCGAGCGGCTGGTGGCCGCCGCCGGTGTGACGGTCGCGGTGACCGGCCACGACCCGGCGGAGCGCCGCGTCTCGCTGGTGCATCCACGCTGACGGTAGGAGAAGAGAGCATGGACGTCCTGAAGCAGATCCTCGACCCGGCGGCCCGCGCCGACCCGTACCGGTTCTTCGGCGCGCTGCGCGAGAGCCCCGTGGTGCTGCGGGACGACGGCACGTACCTCGTCACGACGTACCGTGAGATCGTCGCGCTGCTGCACGACCCGCGCATCAGCTCCGACCGCCGCAACCTCAGGAGCGCCACCGCCCACGACCCCGACCTGCACCCGTCGTTCATCGGCCTGGACCCGCCGGAGCACGACCGGCTGCGTGCACTGACCATGCGGCACTTCGGCCCGCCGCACGCGCCGGAGACGGTCGAACGGCTGCGCCCGAAGATGCTCGACCTCACCACCGCCCTGATCGACGCGCTGGCGGGCAAGAGCAGGGCCGACCTGGTGGACGAGGTGGCCTACCCGCTGCCGGTGTCGGTGATCTGCGCGCTGCTCGGCGTCCCCGAGGAGGACGAGCCGCGCTTCCACGCCCTGGCCGACGAGGTCGTCGAGACGCTCGGCCCGGGCGAGGAGGACCGGGAGGAACGCGAGCGGGCCCGCCAGGCGGCGGGCCTGGAGCTGTCGCGCTACCTGGCAGGGCTCGCCGAGGCGCGCGGCAGGGAGCCGCGCGGCGACATGCTGTCGGGCCTGATGACCCATCGCGGGCCCGAGGGCGGCATGACCCAGGACGAGGTGGTGTCCACGGCGGTGCTGCTGCTGATCGCCGGCCACGAGACCACGATCAACCTCATCGCCAACGGCATGCTCACCTTCCTGCGCCGCCCTGACCTGCTGCGGCGGCTGCGCGACGACCCCGCCCTGATCATCCCGGCCGTGGAGGAGCTGCTGCGTTACGAGCCGCCCGTGCAGTTCGTGTCGTCGCGGGTGGCGCTGGACGACATCACGATCGCGGGCACCACGATCCCGGCGGGCGCGCCCGTCGTGCTGGCCATGGCGGCGGGCAGCCGTGACCCCGGCCACGTGCCGCATCCGGACGACTTCGACCTCGACCGGCCGCGCAACGAGCACCTCGGGTTCGGCGGCGGCGTGCACTACTGCTTCGGCGCGCCGCTGGCCAGGCTGGAGGCGCAGATCGTGCTGAACGAGCTGATCCGGCGGCTGGACAATCCCCGGCTGGTCGCGGACCCGCCGCCGTACCGGCCGAGCGCCGTCCTGCGGGGGCCGCGGCACCTGGTGGTGGACTACGACGGGGTCGTGTGACCCCGGGCGATGTTGTCATACGACTTATTGAGTCATACGATGACGTACGAATCTGCCGCCGACCTCCGGGGACCTCCATGGACCGCATCCGCCACGTCGCCCTCTCCTCCGTCACGCTCCCGCTCGACGTCCCCATCAGTGACGCCAAGGTCCTCACCGGCCGGCAGAAGCCGATGACCGAGATCGCCTTCCTGTTCGCCGAGATCTCCACCGAGGACGGCCACAGCGGCACCGGCTTCAGCTACTCCAAGCGGGCCGGCGGCCCCGCCCAGTACGCGCACGCCAAGGAGGTCGGCGAGAACCTGCTCGGCCAGGACCCGTCCGACATCGGCAAGGTGTACGAGTCGCTGCTGTGGGCGGGCGCGTCCGTGGGCCGTTCGGGGGTGGCGACGCAGGCGCTGGCCGCCGTGGACGTGGCGCTGTGGGACCTGAAGGCGAAGCGGGCCGGGCTGCCGCTGGCCAAGCTGCTGGGCGCCTACCGCGACTCCGTCAGGACGTACAACACCTCGGGCGGCTTCCTGCACGCGCCGATCGAGGAGGTCAAGGCGCGGGCGACGCAGTCGCTGGCCGACGGCATCGGCGGCATCAAGATCAAGGTGGGCCAGCCGGACATGAAGGAGGACCTGCGCCGGCTGGCCGCCGTGCGCGAGCACCTGGGCGACGGCGTGCCGCTGATGGTGGACGCCAACCAGCAGTGGGACAGGGCCAGTGCGCTGCGGTTCGGGCGGCAGGTCGAGGACCTGGGGCTGGTGTGGATCGAGGAGCCCCTGGACGCCTACGACGCCGAGGGGCACGCCCAGCTCGCCGCCGCGCTCGACACCCCCATCGCCACCGGCGAGATGCTGTCCAGCGTCGCCGAGCACGTCCGCCTGATCGAGGCCCGCGCCGCCGACATCATCCAGCCCGACGCCCCGCGCGTCGGCGGCATCACCCCGTTCCTGCGCCTGGCCACGCTCGCCGACCACGCGGGCCTGCAGCTCGCGCCGCACTTCGCCATGGAGATCCACCTCCACCTGGCCGCCGCCTACCCGCGCGAGCCGTGGGTCGAGCACTTCGAGTGGCTCAACCCGCTGTTCGAGGAGCGCCTGGAGACGCGTGACGGCCGCATGATCGTGCCGGACCGCCCCGGGCTCGGCTTCACGCTCAGCGAGCAGTGCCGCAAGTGGACCGTCGACTCCGTCGAGTTCGGGAAGGCCTGACCCGTGCGCGTCGAGTCGGTGCGGTTCGGCCGCTACGCCGTTCCGCTCGCCACGCCGGTCAGCGACGCCAAGGTGGCCACCGGGCGGCAGCGCCCGCTGGCCCAGATCGACGTCCTGACCTGCGAGATCGTCACCACCGACGGGCTGGCGGGGCTGGGGTTCTCCTACACGACCAGGGCGGGCACGCCCGCCCAGTTCGCGCACGCCAAGGAGGTCGGCGAGCTGCTGCTCGGCGAGGACCCCGCCGACATCGGCCGGATCTACGACCGGCTGCTGTGGGCGGGCGCGTCCGTGGGCCGTTCGGGGGTGGCGACGCAGGCGCTGGCCGCCGTGGACGTGGCGCTGTGGGACCTGAAGGCCAAGCGGGCCGGGCTGCCGCTGGCCAAGCTGCTGGGCGCCTACCGCGACTCGGTGCGGGTCTACAACACCTCCGGCGGCTACCTCCAGGCCCCGATCGAGGAGGTCAAGGAGAAGGCCGGCCAGTCGCTGAACAGCGGCATCGGCGGCATCAAGATCAAGGTCGGCCAGCCCTCGATGGCGGCGGACCTGCGGCGGCTGACGGCCGTGCGCGAGCACCTCGGCGACGAGGTGCCGCTGATGGTGGACGCCAACCAGCAGTGGGACAGGGCGAGCGCGCTGCGGTTCGGCCGGGCCGTGGAGGACCTGGGGCTGGTGTGGATCGAGGAGCCGCTGGACGCCCACGACGCCGAGGGGCACGCCCAGCTCGCCGCCGCGCTCGACACCCCCATCGCCACCGGCGAGATGCTGTCCAGCGTCACCGACCTGGTCCGCCTCGTGGACCTGCGGGCCGTGGACTTCCTGCAGCCCGACGTGCCGCGCGTCGGCGGCATCACCCCCTACCTCAAGGTCGCCGCCCTCGCCGACCACGCGCACCTGCACGTCGCGCCGCACTTCGTGATGGAGATCCACGTGCACCTGGCCGCGGCCTACCCGCGCGAGTCCTGGGTCGAGCACATCGAATGGCTCTCGCCGCTGTTCGAGGAGCGGCTGAAGATCGAGGGCGGGCGGATGGCCGTGCCCGACCGGCCGGGGCTCGGCCTCAGCCTCGCCGCGCAGGCCAGGGACTGGCGCTTGGACGAGGTCGAGTTCCGCGTGGACGGCCGGTAGATTGTCCGCCGTGCCGCCCGATCAGAGACTCGACCGCGACACCGGCCGCGGGCTCGCGCACGAGCTCGTCGAGCGGCTCAAGGCCCGCATCCTGGCCGGGGAGATCCAGCCCGGCCAGAAGCTGCCCACCGAGTCGTCGCTGATCCAGGAGTTCGGGGTCAGCCGCACGGTGGTGCGCGAGGCCGTCTCCCGGCTGCAGGCCGCCGGGCTCGTCGAGACCTTCCAGGGGCGCGGCTCGTTCGTGCTGGCCCTGCCCGCCTCCACGGCGTTCTCCGTGGAGGCGTCGCAGGTGCGCACCCACCGCGACGTCCTCGACATGATCGACTTCCGGATCGGGGTCGAGACGGAGGCGGCGGGGCTGGCGGCGGAGCGGCGTACGGACCTGCAGCTCAAGGCGATCGAGCGGGCGCTGGTCGACCTGGGACGCTCGGGGGAGCAGCCCGGCAACGCCGTGGAGGCCGACTTCGAGTTCCACCTGAAGATCGCGCTCGCCGCGAACAACCGGTTCTACGCCGACCTGCTCACGTCGCTCGGGCCGATGATGATCATGCTGCCGCGGACCCGGCTGGAGCACGTCTACACGGTCTCCAACGCCACCCACTTCACGCGGGTGACGCTGGAGCACGAGAACGTCTACCGGGCCATCGCCGGGCGCGACCCCGCCGCGGCGCGCGCGGCCATGCGGCTGCACCTGTCCAACTCCAAGGCCAGGCTGCAGCCGCCGTGACCGGCTACCAGCGGGAGGTGTTCGGGGTGAAGCCCGGCACGATCGAGGCCATGTAGGCGGTGTCCTCGCGCGCCCGCTGCCCGCACGTCAGATACTGCTCGTGCAGCGCGGCCAGCGCGTCCTCGTCCAGCTCCACGCCGAGCCCCGGCCCCTTCGGCACGGCGACGGACCCGCCGGAGAACTCCAGCGCGCCCGGCTTGACGACCTCCTCCGTCTTCCACGGGTAGTGGGTGTCGCAGGCGTAGGTGAGGTTCGGGGTGGCGGCGGCCAGGTGCGTCATGGCGGCCAGGCTGACCCCGAGATGCGAGTTGGAGTGCATCGACAGCCCCATGCCGAACGTCTCGCAGATGCCGCCCAGCAGCGCCGAGCGGCGCAGCCCGCCCCACAGGTGGTGGTCGGAGAGCACGACCTGCACGGCGTCGGCGGCGACGGCGGGCTTGAGGTGCTCGAACGCGATCACGCACATGTTCGTGGCGAGCGGCAGGTCGGTGTGCCTGGACACCTCGGCCATGCCGGGGATGCCCGGCGTCGGGTCCTCCAAATACTCCAGCAGGCCGGAGAGCCGGTCGGCCGCCTTGATCGAGGTCTCGACGGTCCAGGCGCCGTTCGGGTCGATGCGCAGGGCGTGCCCGGGGAAGGCGGCGGCCAGGGCCTCGACGGTCTCGAACTCGTGGCGGGGCTCGTACACGCCGCCCTTGAGCTTGACGGCGGTGAAGCCGTACTCGGAGATCATCCGCCGCGCCTGCTCGACCAGTTGCTCGGGCGTGCGGCCCTCGCCCCAGGTGTCCTCCTCGTGGCCCGGGTGGCCGGCCCACTTGTAGAACAGGTACGCCGAGAACGGCACCCGGTCGCGTACGGCGCCGCCGAGCAGGTCGCTCACCGGCCGCCCGGTCGCCCTGCCCTGGAGGTCCAGCAGCGCCACCTCGAAGGGCGACACCACGGTGTCCACGGCGCTGGAGACCTCCAGCATGCCGCCGAAGCTGGCGCCCGCCCCGCCGGTGGCGGCGCCGAGCGTCTCGCCGACGATCCGGCGCAGGGCGTGCAGGTCGAAGACGTCCGCGCCGGGCAGGGCGGCGGCGACCGCCTCCAGCCGCTCGACGTGCGCCTGGTCGGCGTAGGTCTCGCCGAGGCCGACCAGGCCCTCGTCGGTGTGCACCTGGACGATGGTGCGCAGCACGTACGGCTGGTGCACGCCCACGACGTTGAGCAGCGGCGGGTCGCGGAAGGCGACCGGGGTGACGACGACCCTGCTGACCCGCCCGGCCTCACTGACAGTCACTGGGCCGCCTTCACCGTCAGCACGGGGACGGTTGACTCCATGAGGATGCGCTGCGCCTCGCTGCCCATGATGAACTTGCCGACCAGCGACCGGTGCCGGATCCCGATCACCACGAGCGTCGCGCCGGTCTCCTTGACCAGCGCCTCGAACGTCTCGGGCAGGTCGTCGTCGTGCAGCGGCTGGCGCAGCTCGGCGTCCACGCCCGCCTCCCGCGCCCGCCGCAGCAACTCCGCGCCGGCCGCGTCGTCGATCTTGTGCTCGTCGATGGGGGCGCCGCGGCGCGGCGAGTTCACGATGATCACGCGCTCCCCGCGCAGCGCGCCCTCGCGCAGGCCCGCGTCCACGGCGGCCTCGCCCTCGGGCGTCGGCAGGTAACCGACGAGGATGGTCATGAGATCTTCTCCTCAACACGATCGGTGGGCTTGCGGCGTATCGCCTTACGGATCAGCGGCCACACCGCCACGATCAGCACCAGGGCGAACACCGTGCCGGAGATGGGCCGGGTGAAGAACCCGGCCGGGTTGCCGCCGAAGATCAGCAGCCCCTGCCGCGCGGAGCTCTCGATCATCGAGCCCAGCACGAACGCCAGCACCAGCGGCCCCGGCTCGAAGCCGAACTTCTTCATCAAGTACCCCAGCACGCCGAACACGATCACCAGGAAGATGTCGTAGGCCTGGTTGCGCACCGTGTACGCGCCCAGCAGCGTGATCAGCACCGTGATCGGGGCCATGATGGCCGGTCGCACCCGTAGGATGCGGACGAACACGCCCACCATCGGGATGCTCATCACCAGCAGCAGGATGTTGCCGATGTACATCGAGTTGACGACGCCCCAGAACACGTCCGGGTGCTCGGTGACGAGCTGAGGCCCCGGCTGGATGCCCTGGATGAGCAGCGCGCCGAACATCAGCGCCATCGTCGCGTTCGCCGGGATGCCCAGCGTCAGCAGCGGGATGAACGACGAGGTCGCGGCGGCGTTGTTGGCGGTCTCGGGAGCGGCCACGCCCTCCACGGCGCCCTGGCCGAAGCGCTCGGGCTGCTTGGCGCGCCGCTTCTCCAGCGCGTACGCGGCCAGCGACGACAGCACCGCGCCACCGCCGGGCAGCACGCCCAGCACGAACCCGATCACCGAGCCGCGCCCGATGGCGCCCTTGGCCTGCCCGAGGTCCTTGCGCGATGGCCACACGTTGCCGACCTTGGCCGGCGCGTGCACCTGGTTGTGCCGCTCCTCCAGGTTGTAGAGGATCTCGCTGAGGCCGAACAGGCCCATGGCGATCGGGATGAAGTCGATGCCCTCGGCCAGGTTCAGGCTGCCGAAGGTGAAGCGCTCGGCGCCGGTGAACGTGTCGCGGCCCACGGTCGCGATCAGCAGGCCGATGCAGGCGGCGATGATGGCCTTGAGCTTGTTGCCGTTGCCGATCGAGGAGATCAGCAGCACGCCCAGGATGCCCAGCGCGGCGTACTCGGGCGGCCCGAAGTCGAGCGCGAAGCCGGCCACGACCGGGGCGACGAGCGTCAGGCCGATGATCGAGACCGTGCCGCCGATGAACGAGCCGATGGCCGCGATGCCCAGCGCCGTGCCCGCCCTGCCCTGCTTGGCCAGGGCGAAGCCGTCGAAGACGGTGACGACCGAGGACGCCTCGCCGGGCAGGCGGAGCAGGACCGAGGTGATGGTGCCGCCGTACTGGGCGCCGTAGAAGATGCCCGCCAGCATGATGATGGCCGACACGGGCCCGATGCCGTACGTGATCGGCAGCAGGATGGCGATGGTCGCGCCGGGGCCGAGACCGGGCAGCACGCCGATGAGCATGCCGATGATGACGCCGATGAGGCAGTACAGCAGGTTGGTCGGCTCCAGGACGACGCCGAAGCCGTCGAGGATCGGGGAGATGTCCATGTGACTTTCTCAGATGAGGCGAGGGAGCGGGATCTGCAGCAGCACGACGAAGAGCACGTAGAACGCGGCCACGGCGCAGATGCTGATCACGATGGAGGAACGCCACGACTCCTTGCCGAGGAAACGCAGCCAGATGAACATCAGCAGCAGCGAGGGGATCTCGAAGCCGATCACCGGCAGCAGCGCGGCCAGCCCGACGAGCGTCACCAGGCCCACCGCGGTGAGCAGGCTGGAGCGGGAGAACCGCTCGGTGTCCTGGAGGCCGCGGCCCGTGACGAGGAGCACGGCCGACAGCACGATGATGACGACGCTGATGGCGAACGGCCACAGGCCCGGGCCGGGCTGCGTGAGCTTGCCGAGCCCGAGCGCGTACGAGCCGACCGCACCGAAGACGCCGACGGCGAGCGTCACCACGGCGGCCGCGATCTGCGAGATCGGACCCGCGTGCGGTGGCCTGGCCTCGTCCAGCTCGGCCTGGAGCCGGTCGGCCTCCTCCTGGAGGTCGGTCGCGAGAGCGGCGTGCTCAGGCTCCGCGCCGGGCGGCTTCGCGGGGTCGGTCATGGATATGCACACTCCTTTGTGCCGGACGGCGACGGCCGGTGAGCCCGGCCGCCGCCGTCGTCATCAACCGGCCAGGTTGATGCCGAACTTGTCGAGCTGTGCCTTGAAGGTGGTGGAGTCGTTCTGCAGCGAGGTGAGGACCTCCTGCGGGGAGACCTCCATCGGGGTCAGCGAGTTGTCCTCGTTGAACTTCTTGTACTCGGCGGTGGCGAACGTCTTCTTGGCCGCGTCGAGCAGCTTGGCCTTGACGTTCTCCGGGGTGCCCTTGGGCGCGGTCAGGAACCGGTACTGCGTCACCTGGACGTCGTAGCCCTGCTCCTTGGCCGTCTTCACGTCGGGCAGGAACGGGATGCGCTCCTGCGAGAAGACCGCGAGCGGGACGAGCTTGCCGCCCTTGATGTTCTCGATGGCCTCGCCGATCTGCATGGTGGACACGTCCACCTGGTTGCCCAGCAGGGCCGTCAGGTTGGGGGCGCCGCCGTCGAAGGGCACGGCGGTGGACTCGACGCCGGCCGACTTGAAGGTCAGCGCGGAGGCGAGCTGGGCGCCGGTGCCGACGCCGGTGGTGCCGTACCTGATCGTCTTGCCGGCCTTCTTCAGGTCGTCGATCGACTTGTAGCCGGACTGGGTGCTGGTCGCCATGACGTAGTCGTCGCGCGAGATGCCGGTGATGACGTCGAACGAGTCGATCTTCGTGGCCTCGGCGGCCGACACCGTGAGCGGCGTGATCGTGAAGAGCGAGGCGTTCTGCACGGCGATCTTGTAGCCGTCGGCCTTGGCCGACTGCAGCTCCTTGGCGTTCAGCGCGCCGTTGGCGCCCGGCTTGTTCAGCACGGGGGTGGAGACGCCGAGCTCCTGGCCGATGCCCTTGGCCAGGGACCGGGTGATCAGGTCGGTCGAGCCGCCCGCGGAGGCGCCCACGCTGAACTCGATGTTGCCCGTGGGATATTCGCCGTCCCCGCCACCCGAGGAGGTCGTCTTGACACCACCGCAGGCGGTCAGCGTGATCGCGGCGGCGGCGCCGGCGACACCCAGGAGGATGCGACGGGGGGCTGTCCGAGATGTCGGCATTGACTTCTCCTTCATGCGGGCGGGGAGCCGCCCGTGGATCTCTGTGAAGCGGAGAGAGGGTTGCGTAAGGTTACGGCAAGGTTTCCGCTCTGTAGTCTCCGGAGACTATGGACCAGCCTCGATGCCTGTCCAGGCTCAATTCGGTATCAAGTGATACTCTTCGTGCATCATGCTAACACTCGATCAGATCCGAGCCTTCGTGGCGGTCGCCGAGGAGCTGCACTTCGGCCGCGCGGCTGATCGGCTACGCATGACCCAGCCCCCGCTCAGCAGGCACATACAGAAGCTGGAGCGGGTGATCGGGGTGACGCTCCTGGAGCGTGACAACCGCCGTGTCGTGCTCACCGACGCCGGGCGCGGCTTCCTCGACGACGCCCGCCGCATGCTCTCCCTCGTCGACACCGCGGGCGACCGGGCGCGCCGGATCGCCAGCGGCGCGGCCGGCACCGTGCGGCTGGGGTTCACCGCCGTCTCGGCCATCAGCATGCTCGGCGCGCTGCTGCGGCGGCTGTCGGAGCAGCTTCCCGAGATCGACGTCATCCTGCACGAGCGGGTGACCGCAGGGCAGGTGGACGGGCTGCTGCGCGGCGAGCTCGACCTGGGCCTGGCCCGCCCGCCCTTCGACATCGACACCCTCGACTCCCGAGTCGTCTTCCGCGAGCCGCTGTGCGCCGCCGTGCCGCTCGGCCACCCGCTGTCCGAGCTGGGCAGGCCGCTGGCCCCCGACGACTTCGACGGCCTGCCGGTGATCAGCTACAACCCCGTCCAGTCGCGTTACTTCCACGAGCTGACCGTGCGCTTCCTGACCAACGCCCACCCGCGGATCGAGCAGCAGGTCCACCAGATCCTCACCGCCGTGCTGCTCGTCGCGGCGGGCCGGGGCGTCGCGCTGACGCCCGCCAGCGCGCGGTCCCTCGGCGTGGACGGCATCGCCTTCTGTGACCTGGTACGCGGCGGCGGCGACCCGCTCGACGGCGACGGCGGCAACGGCGAGCCGGTCGAGCTGCACGTCATCTGGAGCCGCGAGTCCACCAACCCCGCGCTGGCCCGGGTGCTCGAACTCCTGCCCGACCTGGAAGCCGATGATGCTCGTTGAGTATCGCCGGATACATAATCGCACTTGGACAAGTATCGCCCCACTTCCTTAGCCTGTCGGCGTCAGTTCTTACCGGCGGTGCGGGAAAAGTCCCACGACCGCAGTGAAGCGAGGAGCGTCCGCCATGCCCCATTACTCCCCGCAGGAGCTCGCCACACAGCTCAAGAGTGGTCTGTTGTCGTTCCCCGTCACCCATTTCACCCAGGACCTGGAGTTCGACGAGGCCAGCTACCGCGACCACCTGTCGTGGCTGAGCTCGTACCCCGTGGCGGGCCTGTTCGCGGCGGGCGGCACCGGCGAGGGCTTCTCGCTCACCGCCGCCGAGATCGACCAGGTGGTCCGTGCCGCGGTGAGCGAGGTGAACGGCAAGGTCCCGGTCGTGGCCCCCGCCACCGGCGGCACCGCCAACGCCGTGGCCCAGGCCAAGGCCGCCGAGGCCGCGGGCGCCGACGGCATCCTCCTCATGCCCCCCTACCTCACCGAGGCCGGCCAGGAGGGCCTGGTCGAGCACGTCTCCGCGGTCTGCCGCGCCAGCGGCCTCGGCGTGATCGTCTACAGCCGCGCCAACGCCGTGCTGAACGACCGCTCCGTGGCCGCCCTGGCCGAGCGGAACGAGACGCTCGTCGGGTTCAAGGACGGCGTCGGCAACATCGAGAACCTCACCCGCATCTACGCCGCCGTCGGCGACCGCCTGGCCTACATCGGCGGCCTGCCCACCGCCGAGACGTTCGCGCTGCCGCTGCTGCAGCTCGGCATGAGCACGTACTCCTCGGCGATCTTCAACTTCGTGCCGCAGTACGCGCTCGACTTCTACGCCGACGTGCGCGCCCAGGACCACGCCGCCGTCTACCGGCGCATCCGCGAGTTCGTGGTGCCCTACCTGGACATCCGCGACCGCACCAAGGGCTACGCCGTGTCGATCATCAAGGCGGGGCTGGCCGCCGTCGGCCGCCCGGCCGGCCCGGTGCGCCCGCCGCTGTCGAACCTCAAGGACGGTGAGCTCGCCGAGCTGACCGCCCTCATCAACAAGATCAGCTAGGGGCTCTCGTGTCTCCCACGATCCATGGGGTCGAGGTCGTCCCGGTCGCCGGGTACGACAGCATGCTGCTCAACCTCAGCGGCGCCCACGGCCCGTTCTTCACCCGCAACGTCGTCATCGTCACCGACTCCGACGGCCGCACCGGGCTCGGCGAGGTGCCCGGCGGCGAGGCCATCAGGCGCACCATCGAGGAGGCCGCCGAGCTGCTGACCGGCCGGCCGGTGGCCCGCTACCGCGCCCTGCTGCGCTCGGTGTCCGAGCGGTTCGCCTCCAGGGACGCCGGCGGGCGCGGCCTGCAGACCTTCGACCTGCGCACCACCGTGCACGCCGTCACCGGCCTGGAGTCCTGCCTGCTCGACCTGCACGGCCAGTACCTCGGCCTGCCCGTGGCCGACCTGCTCGGCGAGGGGCGGCAGCGCGACCGGGTGCCGATGCTGGGCTACCTGTTCTACGTCGGCGACACCGGCAGGACCGACCTGCCCTACCTGATGGACGACGGCGGCGACGACGCCTGGTCCAAGCTGCGCCGCCAGGAGGCGCTCACCCCCGACGCCGTCGTCGCGCTGGCCGAGGCCGCCCAGCAGCGCTACGGCTTCGCCGACTTCAAGCTCAAGGGCGGCGTGCTGCCCGGCGAGGACGAGGTCGAGGCCGTCAGGGCGCTGGCCGCCCGCTTCCCCGAGGCGCGCGTCACGCTCGACCCCAACGGCGGCTGGCTGCTGTCCGACGCCGTACGGCTGTGCCGCGGCCTCGGCGGCGTGCTCGCCTACGCCGAGGACCCGTGCGGCGCCGAGGGGCGCTTCTCCGGGCGGGAGACCATGGCCGAGTTCCGCCGCGCCACCGGCCTGCCGACCGCCACCAACATGATCGCCACCGACTGGCGCGAGATGGCCCACGCCATCCGCTCCGACGCCGTGGACATCCCCCTCGCCGACCCGCACTTCTGGACCATGGCGGGCTCGGTGCGCGTCGCCCAGCTCTGCCACGACTTCGGGCTCACCTGGGGCTCCCACTCCAACAACCACTTCGACATCTCGCTGGCCATGTTCACGCACGTCGGCGCCGCCGCGCCCGGCGAGATCACCGCGCTGGACACGCACTGGATCTGGCAGGACGGCCAGGCGCTCACCACCGCGCCGTTCCTGATCACCGGCGGCGCCATCGACGTGCCCGACACGCCAGGCCTCGGCGTCGAGCTCGACAGGGACGCCCTGGCCGCGGCCCACGAGCTGTACCTGCGCCACGGGCTCGGCGCGCGCGACGACTCCGTCGCCATGCGGTTCCTGGTCGAAGGCTGGGTGTTCGACCCGAAGCGGCCCTGCCTCGTCCGCTAGAAAAGAGTCAGCGGCTCGTCCGGCATCGGGTCGGGCAGCGGCTCCAGCTCCGGGACGCCGGCGCGCACCTCGTCGTGGAAACGGCGGGCCAGCCGCAGCGCGTCGGCGTTGTCCGGGGTGTGCACGAACACCGTCGGCTCGCGGCCCTCGCGCAGCCACCCCGTCACCTGCTCCACCCACGGCCGCCAGCCCTCGACCGTCCGCTCCTCGGCGTCGCGCCCCAGATAACGCACGATCGGGCGGGCGGTCAGCGCCCGCGTGCGGCGCGGCACGCGCGGCTTCTTCATCCACGCGTCCCGCTCGGCGTCGCTGGTCGGCGGGCTCGCGAACATCACCGTCGTGTCGAACGGCACCCACTCGGCGTCCACCGCCGCCAGCACGCGCTCCAGCAGCCGCTCGGCCCGCTCCTCCGCGAAGAACGCGCGGTGCCGCACCTCCACGGCGTAACGGTGCTCGCGGGGCAGGCCCCGCAGGAACGCCGCCAGCGTGCCGAGGTCGGCGGGGGAGAAGGAGCCGGGAAGCTGGACCCAGAACGCGTGCACGCGCGGCCCCAGCGGCTCCATCGCCTCCAGGAACGCCCGCAGCTCCTCCTCCGCGCCCGCCAGGCGGCGCTCGTGCGTGATCGGCTTGGGCAGCTTGATCACGAACCGGAAGTCCTCCGGCGTCTGCGCCGCCCACGACTCGACCGCCGCCCTCGGCGGGGTGGCGTAGAACGTCGTGTTGCCCTCCACCGCGTCGCACCAGGTGGCGTAGGCGCGCAGCCGGTCACCCGGGGTCAGGTTGCCGGGGAGGTAACGTCCTTGCCAGCGCGCATGTGCCCACATCGCGCATCCCACGTGAAGCCGCATGGGCACGACGTTATCGCCACTCGCCCCCGTCACGCCGCCGCGTCCGGGCTCGTCGTAATGTGGGCGGCATGGGCATGGTCGGGACGGTCGGGCTGGTACTGCATCCTCAGCGCGACTCCAAGAAGGCGATAGACACGATCCTGCGGTGGGCCGCCGACAAAGGCGCCACCGTGCTCGGCCTGCCCGAGGAGGTGGGCCGCATCGACTGCACCGCCGTCCCCGTGGACGCCACCACCCTGGTGGAACGGGCCGACCTGCTCGTCGGCCTCGGCGGCGACGGCACCATGCTCCGCACCATGCGGCTGCTCGCCGGCCGGCCCACCCCCATCCTGGGGGTGAACCTCGGGCGGCTCGGCTTCCTCGCCGAGATCAACGTGGACGAACTGGCCGGCACGCTGTCGGCCATCGACGAGCACGCCTACACCATCGAGCCGCGCATGGCCATCCGCAGCTCCGTCGCCGGGGTGGACGTCACCGCCTTCAACGACATCGCGCTCGTCCGCATCCCGGGCGACGGGCTCGCCGCCGTGTCCGTCACGCCGTCCGGCAGCCCCTTCGTCCGCTACTCCGCCGACGCCGTCATCGTCGCCACCTCCACCGGCTCCACCGCCTACAGCTTCTCCGCCGGCGGGCCGATCGTGTCGCCCCGCGTGGAAGCCGTCCTCGTCGTGGCCGCCGCCGCGCACTCCGCCTTCAACCGGGCGCTCGTGCTGCCCGCCGACGAGGAGGTGACGCTGCAGGTGCTGCCCACCAGCGGGCGGCTCGCCGTCGAAGTGGACGGGGCCGTGGTCGGGCACCTGTGCCCGGGCGACAGCGTCACGGTCACCGCGTGGCCGGGGGCCGCGAAGGTGGTGCGGCTGGGCACCACGTTCTACGAGCGGGCGCGGCGCAAACTGCGCGTTGACGGGAGCGCCGAGGTCGACTGAGCCCTCGCGCCGCAGCCAACGCGCGCCAGGCTCCCTCGCGCTGTGCCCGGCGCGGCCATGCCTTTCGCGCTGCGGCCGATGCGCCTCGCACCGTGCTCAGCGTGCCACTGCCCCTCGTAGTGCGCCCCTCGCCACGCGCCCTTACCCCATGGCTTGCCCGCGCTCATGCTCGCGCGGGGCCTGGATCGCCAGGCGCGGGCGGTGGGGGTCAGCCCTTGCCGGCCGCGTTGACGATGCGCGTGGTCGAGCGGTCCGGGATGGCGGCCATCTCCCAGCAGTCGGCGCCCAGGATCGCCGCCGCAGCGGCCCGGGCCCCCGCGTGCGGGTCACCGGCCGTGTGGGCGAGCGCGGCAGGCCGCATCGGGGCCAGCAGGTCGATGTAGTCGTCAGGCCCGTGCGCCTCCGGCGGCCCCGTCACGATGAAGACCCCGGCGACGAAGCGGAGCGCGGCCAGCACCTCGGCGCGCTCCGCCGATGGGTTGAACGGGCGCGTCGGCCCCTTCCACGCGCGCACGCGCGGATCGTCCTCGACGCCCACCACCAGCGGCAGCCCGCGCGCCGCCACCGCGCCGAGATAGCGCACGTGACCGACATGCAGAATGTCGAAGACGCCGGTCACGACCGCCGCCCCCGGCCGCTCGTAAGGCTGCGTCCAGACGGCCTCCAGGCTGCTCACGCGACCTCCTGCTCCCCCACGGGCCTAGACGACTCGTCGATCGCAGCGTACTCGGTCGGTGAAGCGGGACGTGCAAGCGACCTCGGGAAAGGTCATTACTACCTATTCGCGATAATCTCCGGGCCGCCCCCCGCGCGTCTCATAACGTCACCGGATTTGGGGGAGGTCGCCGTGGCGCCGCCGGACTCGCAGCACGTGAACGGGGATGACCAGACCGGCGCGGGCGACCACGTGGTCCGGCTGCCGGGGATGCCGTCGCAGGTGGCCAGGGCGAGAGAGCTGGTCGGCGCGGCGCTCGGCCGCGATCACCCGCTCTACGACGACGTGGCGCTCCTCACCAGCGAATTGGCCACGAACGCGATCCTGCACACCAAGTCCGGCGCGGGCGGCTCGTTCACGGTGAGCGTGGTCAGCTCGGCCGTGGTGGTGCGGGTGTTCGTGTCGGACGGGGGGTCGGACGAGCCGCCGTGCGTGTGCCGTACGAGCATGCAGGCGACGAGCGGGCGCGGCCTGCCGCTGATCGAGGCGCTCAGCGACCGCTGGGGGTTCGTCAGGGAGGCGGGGGCGACGACGGTCTGGTTCGAGCTGTCGCAGCAGCGGCTGCCCGCGCGGGTGGCCGTGTAGGGCGGCGGTTCCGCGCGGGGTTGATCCGGAGGCGGGCGCGCTGGAGCATGGTCAGCGGGATCCGAGTACGGACGGGAGACGCGCGGCGTGAGTCGGTATGACGGCGACGCTCGCAAGATCGAGCGACCTGGCACTGAACGGCCCGGCACTGAACGGCCCGGCACTGAGCGGCCCGGCACTGAGCGGCCCGGCATCGAACGGCCCGGCACTGAGCGGTCCGGTACTGAGCGGCAGGTTTGTCCCATTCGCCGGGCGGATGACGGCACCTGGCAGGTGAGCGGCCACGCGACGGCCCGCGCCGTGCTGCGCAGCGAGGCCACCGTGCAGGCGGGGCTGGGCGTCGAGACGGTGGAGAAGCTGCCCGCCAAGGTCAGGCGGCCGGTGCTGTACCGGGACGGCCCGGAGCACCGGGAGGACCGTCGGCAGACCGCCCGGTTCTTCACGCCGCGCCGCGTGGACGAGCGGTACCGCGGCCTGATGGCCGACGTCGCCGACCGGCAGCTCGCCAAGCTGCGGGCGGCGGGCGAGGCCCAGCTCTCCGAGCTGAGCTTCGGCATGGCGATCGAGGTGGCGAGCGCGATCATCGGGCTCACCTCCAGCAAGCCGGGCATCCGCGAACGGCTGGAGCGCTTCTTCCCCGAGAAGTACGGCAAACCGGGGCTGACCAGCCTCCACGGCCTCTACTGGATCTTCAGGCAGAACGCCAACTGGATGCGCGTCTACCTGGCCGACGTACGCCCGGCGATCCGCGACCACCGCCGCGAGCCGCGCGACGACCTCATCTCGCACCTGCTGGACGACGGGTGCTCGGCGGCGGAGATCCTCGGCGAGTGCCTGACGTTCGCGGCGGCCGGGATGGTGACCACCCGCGAGTTCATCTGCGTGGCGGCCTGGCACCTGCTCACCGACGACGCCCTGCTCGCCCGCTACCGGGAGGCGGACGAGCCGGGGCGGCTGGCCGTCCTGCACGAGATCGTCCGGCTGGAGCCGGTGGTGAGCAGGCTGCGGCGGCGCACGACGGCCGCGATCGAGCTTCCCGGCGCCGACGGGCCCGTCACGGTGCCCGCCGGTGCGGTGGTCGAGGTGCTGGTGGACGCCGCCAACACCGACCCCGCCGCCGTCGGCGACGAGCCGCTCGCCGTGCGGCCCGGGCGGGCGGTGGGCGACGGGACGGGGGCGGCGGCGCTGGCGTTCGGGGACGGGCCGCACAAGTGCCCGGGATCCGGGATCGCGATCCTGGAGACCGATGTGTTCCTGACGCGGTTGCTGGCCATGGAGGGGGTCAGGATGGCGGCGGCGCCCAGGGTGACGTTCAACAACGACATCGGGGGCTACGAGATCAGGGGGCTAGTCGTCGCGGTCTCCTGAACTGACGTCTTCTGAGCTGCCGTCGGCGGCCGTCTCGCATTCCGTCAGACGGCGCCGCAGATGGGCCCGCTCGGGCTCCGTGCCCGCCCAGCCGAGGGCCTGGCGGTAGGCGTCGGCGGCGGCGCGGTGGCGGCCCAGCCGGTGCAGCAGGTCGCCGCGCGCCGTCGCGTACGGGTGGTAGCCGGACAGCCGCGGCTCCCCGGCCAGCTCGTCCAGCAGCGCCAGCCCCGCCTCCGCGCCGTCGCGCATGGCCACCGCCACCGCCCGGTTGAGCGCGATCACCGGGGACGGGGCCAGCGAGAGCAGCACGTCGTACAGTGCCACGATCTGCGGCCAGTCGGTGGTGGCCAGGTCGGCGGCCTCGTCGTGCAGGGCGGCGATGGCGGCCTGCACCCCGTACAGGCCGGGCGGGCCGCCGGTGAGCGCCACGATCACCAGACCCTGACCCTCCTCGATGAGCGTGCGGTCCCACCGGCTCCGGTCCTGGTCGTCGAGCAGGACCAGCTCGCCGTCCGCGCCGATCCTGGCCGCGTGGCGGGCGTGCACCAGCAGCATCAGGCCGAGCAGCCCGGCGACCTCCCGCTCGCCGGGCAGCAGGCGGCGCAGGATCCTGGCCAGCCGGATGGCCTCCTCCGCCAGGTCCAGCCGTTGCAGGTCGGGGCCGGCGCTGGCGGCGTACCCCTCGGTGAAGATCGAGTAGATCACCTGGAGCACGCCGGGCAGCCGCCCCGGCAGCTCGTCCGCGCCCGGCACGCGGAACGGGATGCGGGCCTCGCGGATCTTCTTCTTGGCGCGGACGATGCGCTTGGCCATGGTGGCGGGCGGCAGCAGGAAGGCGCGCGCCACCTCCTGCGTGGTCAGCCCGGCCAGGCAGCGCAGCGTCAGCGCCACGCGGTCCTCCGCGGACAGGGCGGGGTGGGCGCAGGTGAAGAAGAGCTGCAGCCGCTCGTCCGGCAGCTCGCCGTCCCCGGTGCTGGGTGCGGCCGGGCCCGCGCGCTCCGCCTCCACCTGGAGGATGGCCAGGCGGGCGGCGTACGTGCGGTCGCGGCGCAGGCGGTCGACGGCGCGGCGGCGGGCGGTGGTCATCAGCCAGGCGCCCGGGTTCGGCGGCACGCCGTCGGACGGCCAGTGCACCAGGGCCGCCTCGATGGCCTCCGACGCGACCTCCTCGGCCAGGTCCAGGTCGCCGAAGCGGCGCACCAGGGCGGCGAGCAGCAGGCCGCGCTCCTCCCGGAAAACCGCCTCCACCGACGGCCCGACCCCCGCCACCCCCTCCCCACCCGCCGTCACGACGCCACCGCCACCATCACCGCTCCCTCGTTCAGAACTCGGCGACCGGCCGGACCACGACGGAGCCGCCGCCGCGGGCGCCCGGGCAGCGGGACGCCCAGTCGAGGGCGACGTCGAGGTCGGGCACGTCGATGACGTAGAAGCCGCCCAGAACCTCCCGGGTCTCGGCGAACGGCCCGTCGGTGACGGTCCGTTCGCCGGAGGCGTCCACGCGGACGGTGGTGGCGGTGGTGAGGTCGGCGAGCGACTCGCCCGAGACGTAGACGCCCGACTCCCTGACGCTCTTGTCGTAGGCGATCCACTCCTCGAACGAGGCGCCCTCGGCGTCGCTCTCCTCGGCGGCGCTGTTGATCAGCAGCATGTACTTCATGTCCGGTCTCCCTGTCGTCGTCGCGGCCGGAGCGCCGCGTCGCCATCTCTACGAACGGGACGACCGCGGAAGGACACGCCCCGGGAAAAATTCTGCCGCGACTTTCACGATGGCAGCCCGAGCCCGAGATCGGCCAGGAAGCGGGCCAGCCCGACCCGCTTGCGGAACAGCTCGGCCAGCTCCGCGGTGACCGGCTCGCCCAGCCGCTCCACCGGGATCGCGGTGAACGCGCTGCGCAGCACGAGCGAGGTGACGTACCCGGCCGCCAGCCCGCCGGCCGGCGCGCCCTCGTCGGCCAGGCCCAGCGCGTACGCCTCCTGGACGGCTCGGTGGACGGCGGGCAGCTCGCCGGGTTCGAGCCGCCCCTCGTGCGCCCGGCCGACGAGGAGCTGGCCGAGGTCGAAGCCGACGGGCACCGGCTCCTGCCACCCCCAGTCGATGGCGACGAACTCGTCCGGCCGGGAGGCGGGCACGAGCAGGTTCTCGGGGCTGGCGTCCCCGTGCGCCATGGTGTGCGGCAGGGCGTCGAGTGCGGCCAGCAGGTCCGGGACGCGGTGGGCGAGCCGGTCGAGGTCCATCCGCAGCAGCGGGTCGGCGTGCGGCTCGACGAGGGGGTGACGCCAGACGGACGGGTCGCGCAGCGCGGGCACGGCGCCCGCCATGACCCGGTTGGTGACGTACATGCGCAACCCGGGTCCTTCGCCGGGCCCGGCGGCCGGGTACATGCCGGCCAGCCTGCCCAGGACGCGGGCCGCCGCCGCGTACCTGGCGAGGTCCCATTCGGCGGGGCCGCGGGTGCGCACGTCCTCCAGCCACAGGTCGAGGCGGTCGTCGCCGAGGTCGTCGAGCAGGTACAGGCGCGGCATGCGCAGCCCCGGCGGCAGCCGCCTGCCGGACGCGTACACGTCGGCCTCGATCCGCCACGGGAAGATCGCGACGAAGCGGTCACGCGCGTCCTCGGGGACGAGGTGCAGGTGCGGCCAGTGGCGCGCCGACTGGATGCGCTTGACGACGAACGACCAGGTGCGCCCGCAGGTGGTCGTGCCGGAGACCCTGCGCAGGGAGCCCGTGGAGGGGGTGCCAGGCACGTGCGCGAGGGGCTCCACGCGGGTGGCGGCGATCTCGGCGTCCGGGAGGTCCAGTGCCTGCCGTACGAGGGGGGTGGGGTCGGCGTGCGACATGTCCACACCGTGCCGGTGGAGGCGGTCTGCGCATAGAGCATGGGCTTACTCAAAAGGGCGGCTTATCATCCCCTTGTGCGTGCCCTGTGGCCTTTCGCGGGCCGGACGTCCGAGCTGGCCTCGGTGGCGGCGGCCCTGCGTTCCAAGGGCGCCGTGCTCGCCGGCCCGGCGGGGGTGGGCAAGAGCAGACTGGCCGCCGAGGCCGTCCGCGAGCCGGGTGTTGCCGTGGTGAGGGCGACGGTTGCGGCGTCCGGTATTCCGCTGGGGGCGGTGGCGCACCTGTTGCCGCCCGATGCGCCCGGCCACAACGTGCTCCGCTGGGCGGCCGACGCCATCGCGACCCGGCACAGGACGCTGCTGGCCGACGACGCCCACCTGCTCGACCCCGTCTCGGCCGCGCTGGTCCACCACCTTGCGGCGGACGGCCGGATCAAGGTGCTGGTCACGCTGAGGTCCGGCGAGCGGGCGCCCGACGCGGTGACCGCGCTGTGGAAGGACGGGCTGCTCCCGCGCCTGGACCTGGCCCCCCTGACGCTGGGCGAGGCCGCGGAGATCCTGGCGGGCGCGCTGGGCGGGCAGGTGGAGCCGGCCACCGCCAAACGGTTGTGGCAGGTGAGCGGCGGCAACGCGTTGTTCCTGCGCGAGCTCGTCCTGGCGGGTGAGTCCGGGGGGACGCTCGCCGAGCAGCACGGCGTGTGGCGCGGGCAGGGCGAGATCCCGGTGACGACGCGGCTGCGCGAGCTGATCGAGAGCCGCCTGGGCGACGTCACGACCGGTGAGCGGGCCGCGCTGGAGCTCATCGCGTACGGCGAGCCGCTGCCCCTGGCGGCCCTGACCCGGCTCGTGCCCGAGGAGACCCTGCGTGGCCTGGAGGACCGCCAGCTCGCCGCCGTCACCACCCCTGACCTCGTGGTACGCCTGGCGCACCCCCTGCACGGCGAGGTGATCCGGGCGGGCTGCGGCGCCCTGCGCACCCGCGAGGTGCTGCGCGGCCTGGCCGGGGCGCTGGAGTCGGCGGGCCCGCGCACGCCGGAGGACCTGCTGCGCGTCGCGGTCTGGCGGCTGGACAGCGGCACCGCCGCCGACCCGGCCCCGCTGGTCAGGGCGTGCCACATCGCGCGCACCGTACGAGACCTGGAGCTGGCAGCCAGGCTCGGCAGGGCGGCGCTGGCCGCGGGCGGCGGCGTCGCGGCCGGGATTCCCCTGGCGAACGTGCTCAGCTACGCCGACCGCTACGGCGAGGCCCAGGAGGTGCTGGCCGGGCTGGCCGGCGCGCCGATGGACGACCAGACGCTGGCCGAGTACGAGGTGGTGCGGGCGCTCAACCTGTTCTGGGGGTTCGGGCGGGCGCAGGAGGCGCGGGCCGTGCTGACGGACGCGCGGGAGCTGATGTCCGAGGTGGAGCCGCGGCAGGGGGTGCTCACGGTCAGGTCCTCGATCGAGCATGCCACCGGCCTGTTCGGCGTCGCCCGCGCCACGCTCGACGAGATCCGCGCCATCGGCCCCTGCGGCTCCCGGGTGACGGCCGGGGTGGTGGGGGTGGAGGCGTACCTGCTGCTGGGGCGGGGGCTCGCGCGGCAGGCCATGGCGACGGCGGACGAGGCTCTGGCCCTGATCGGCCGCGGGCCCGAGCAGGAGCTGCCCTCGATCACGGCGGCCGTGGCCGGGGCGGGGGCCGCGGCGTCCGTGCTGGCGGGGGATCTGGCGGCGGCCGAGCGGTTCGCCGGGATCGGGTACCGCATCGGGGAGGACTACGCGGGCTGGGACCGGGCGCTGGTCGCGTTCGCGGCGCGGCGGGCGCAGGTGCTGCGGCTGCGCGGCCAGGTCGCGGAGGCCGTCCGGCTGTGCAGGCAGGCGCTCGTCCGGCTGCGGGGCCGCACGATGCAGGCGGGGATGTGCCTGGCTGAGCTGGTGCACGCGTACGCGCTGGCCGGGGACGTGGCGGCGATGCAGGGCGCGTTGCGGCTGGCCGATGAGCTGGTGCTGCCGGGCCCGCACGAGACCGAGTTCGCCTTCCTGCTGGCGAGGCCGTGGACGCTGGCCGCCGAGGGCGACGTCAAGGGCGCGGTGGAGGCGGCCCTGGGCGCGGCACGGGCGGCCAGGGGAGAACTACATGGGGCGGGCGCTGAGGGCGCGACCGTGTTTCCCGGTTACGAGTTGCTGGCGCTGCACGACGTCGTCCGCCTGGGCGCGGGCGAGCGGGTCGCCGACCGGCTGGGGTGGCTGGCGCAGGTCGTGGAGGGGGACCTGGCTCCCGTCCTCGCCAGGCACGCCCGCGCCAGAACCCCCGCCGAGCTGGAGCAGGTGTCGGAGGCGCTGGAGGGACTCGGGCTGACGCTGCACGCCGCCGAGGCCGCCGCGCAGGCGGCGGCGGGCCACCACCGCGACGGGCTGCGCAGGGCGGAGAGGGCGGCCGAGACGCGGGCGTGGACGCTGGCCCGCCGGTGCGGCACGGCGCGCACGCCGGCGCTGGTCGGCCTGGCGGTCCCCGGGCTCACGGCCAGGCAGCGGCAGATCGCCCAGCTCGCCGCCTCCGGGCTGAGCAACCCGGACATCGCCGAGCGGCTGGTGCTGTCGCGCCGCACGGTGGCCAACACGCTCGTCCAGGTCTACGAGCGGACGGGGGTGAGCAGCCGCGCCGGGCTGGCGCGGCTGATGGACCTTCTGGAGTGAGCGCCGACGGAGCACGCCCGGTCCGGCGGCCTGACCCGGGCGTCGAGGCAGTGCGCCCGCTCAGGTGGCCTGACCTGAGCGTCGAGGCAGTGCGCCCGGTCAGGCGGCCTCGGCGGCGCGGAAGGTGGCTAGGGCCTCGGGGCCGAGGTAGGCGCCGTAGCTGGTGGTGGTGTTGCGCAGGGCGTGGGCGGAGATGACGTAGCCCGCGCCGGTGAGCTTGTTGAACTGCTGGAACCAGGGGCCGCCGCTGGAGCCGCCGCCCATGTCGCAGATCAGCGCGTACTTCATGCCGTAGGCGGGGGTGACGGAGGCGCCGCTGCAGTACTGCAGGGTCTGGCCGCCGTTGCCGTTGCTGGGGTAGCCGAGCAGCAGGTTGGACGTGCCGGCGGCGGTGGCGTTGAACCGGATGCCCTGCCCGCCCACGGTCTGCACCGGGGTCTTGCCCTTCACCTTGCTGACGACCAGCATGCCGAAGTCGAGCGGCGGCTGCCGGACGCCGTCCTTGTAGTAGCCGGACCAGATGAACATGGTGCGCGCCGCGAACTTCCCGTACGGCGCCGCGCCGTTCTTGTAGGCGGGCACGAAGACCAGGTTGCTGCTCCAGCGGCCCTCGGCGTCCATCATGGCGTGCGCGACGGTCAGGACGATGTCGCCGTCGGCGCTGTTCACCACGGTGCCGGAGGCGACGAAGTCCTTGCCGTTGCCGCCGGTGCCGAACACCTTGCCGGCCGTCCTGCCGATGAGCCCGCCGGA
Source organism: Nonomuraea monospora (assembly GCF_039531895.1). NCBI lineage: Bacteria > Bacillati > Actinomycetota > Actinomycetes > Streptosporangiales > Streptosporangiaceae > Nonomuraea > Nonomuraea monospora. The sequence continues at coordinate 63,829 of NZ_BAAAQX010000005.1, read as the reverse complement.
CTTCCACGTCTGCTGGGCGGCGGCCGAGGCGTCGTAGGCGGAGACCTTCTCCCAGCGCGCGAGGGAGGTGGCGGGCTTGACGTCCACCTGCTCGGCGGCGGCGTACGGCGTCGCGCCGCCGGTCGCGGCCTTGGCGGCGCCGGCGGGGGCGGCCAGCGGCCGGGCGGCGCGCATGCGCTCGGGCGTCCAGTAGTCGTCGCCCGCCGCGAACGTGCGCGTGAGCTGGTGCGCGACGGGCCCGTCCGGGTCGGGCGCGGCATGGGCGGCGTGGGCGGGCAGCCCGAGCAGCAAGGCGGTCAATCCGGCGATAGGCAGGGTGCGCATGGGTCCTCCGTGACAAAAGTGACCACGGAGACTTACCACATTTGTCACGTTTGAGGAGAACCAGAAAGGTCCCAAGACTGGGCGAAATGAGTGGATATATGGGGTTTTGTGGGGGTTTGCGGGATTAGCGTGGAGAGGAAGGGAGTGACGATCGGGGGGAGGACATCATGGCTGGGACATCCGGCTTCCACGAAGGAGGAGGCTGCGGGCGGCGCCGCTGGCGTCGTCGCCGCTGCCGCCGCCGCAGGCGCTGGTGGGGCGGCCCCTGGGGAGGCGGCCGGGACTGGTGGTGAACCGCTAGGTCAGACGTCCAGGCGGCACAGGCCCTCGGCCAGGGCCTTGGTGGTCAGGCGGGTGCGGCTGTCGCAGCCCAGCTTGGCGAAGATGTGCTCCAGATGCGTGGTGACCGTGCGGACGCTGAGCACCAGCGCCGCCGCGATCTGCGGGTTGGAGTCACCCGCCGCCACCCGGGTCAGCACGTCCACCTCGCGCCCCGTCAGCTCGTACGGCAGGTGACAGCGGCGCTCGGCCGCCACCGCCCCCTGCACCGCCCCCTGGAACCCGACGCCGGCCCGCAGCAGCCGCACCTCGCGCCAGCGCCCGTCGGCGCCGAGCCAGAGCCCATGCCTGCTCAGCTCGCGCGAGTCGATGAACGCCCGCGCGTAGGCGGCCATCGCCGGGTCGTCCCATAACGCGGCCGAGACCTCGTGCCCCGGCACCTCCCGGCGGACGCCGAGCCGGTCGTAGGCGACCGCGCGGAAGCCGGTCGGCAGCCCCACCGGGTCGATCACGCACCTGCTCAGATCGGTCACGTGCGCCAGCATCGGGCTGACCGCCGCCACCACCGCCCCGGTGAGCAGCGGGAACGCCTCCCTGGCCGCCAGGTGCAGCAGCCCCGTGTAGCGTCCCTCGTCGAGGAACAGCGGCGCCGTCAGCCCCGCCCGCCAGCCGTAGGGGGCCAGGTGGCGGCGGAAGTACCGCTCGGTGCCCGGCTCGGGCATGGCGACGGGCGCGCGGGTGGCCATCGCCCTGCGGTACGCCTCCAGCCCGGCGTACTCCTCGGCCGCGTCCTGGTCGATGCGCGGATGGCCGTCGGAGACCACGCTGTGGTGCCGCCCGGTGGCGGGGTCGTAGGCGACGAACTCGTAGGCGTCGAGCGCGACCACGCGGCGCAGCGCCGCCATCGCCCCGTGCGCGCCCCCGCCGCCCGCCACCTGGTAGCCGACCTCGGCGAACGCCTGCAGATGGCGCACGTCCACGGTGATCTGGGCCACGGTGCTTTTATATCATTTGCCGAAGTTTTAACCCGGGTGCCGCCGAGGCGCCCGGTGCTATGGTCGTAGCCATGCAGCGCGCTTTCGTCACGACGACGCCGGAGACCCTCCCGGCGCGCTGACTCCATGCTTCCCGGGCGGACGCCCGGGAGCTGGTCGTTCGCCCTTTCCACGGAGAGGTTGACCATGAACGACCACCGCAGGCTCGGCCGTGAGCTGGGCATCTTCGACACCGATCCGCTGATCGGATCCGGCCTGCCCTACTGGCTGCCCGCCGGGGCGGCCGTGCGCAAGGCGATCGAGGACTACGTGCACGAGCTGGAGCGCCGAAACGGCTACCTGCACGTCAACTCGCCGGTGCTGGGCAAACGGGAGCTGTACGAGAGATCGGGGCACTGGGCGCACTACGCCGAGGACATGTTCCCGCCCATGCGGGTGGGCGGGGAGGAGTTCGTGCTGCGGCCCAGCCTGTGCCCGCACCACGCGCTCGTCTACCGCTCACGGCAGCGCAGCCACCGTGACCTGCCGCTGCGTCTGGCCGAGCTGGGCGGCATGTACCGCTCCGAGCTGTCGGGGGTGCTGGGCGGGCTGACCAGGGTGCGGGCGATCCAGCTCAACGACGGGCACGTGTTCTGCGCGCCGGAGCAGGCCGCCGCCGAGGTGTCGGCGGCGCTCGACCTGATCGAGGCCGCGCACGACCGGCTCGGCATCCGGGCCGCCCGGTACCGGCTGTCGCTGCGCGGCGACGGCGAGAAGTTCGTGGACGACCCCGCCATGTGGCGGCGCTCGGAGTCGGTGCTGCGGGACGTGCTGCGGCAGCGGGGCCGCCCGTACGACGAGGAGCACGGCGAGGGCGCCTTCTACGGCCCCAAGATCGACATCCAGATCGCCGATCCGGCCGGCCGCGAGGCGACCCTGTCCACCGTCCAGGTCGACTACTTCCAGCCCGAGCGCTTCGACCTGCGCTACGCGGGCGGCGAGCGGCCGGTGATGGTGCACCGCAGCGTGGTCGGCGGCCTCGAACGCCTGGTCGCGCACCTCATCGAGGTGCACGGCGGCGCGTTCCCCGCCTGGCTGGCGCCCGTGCAGGCGGTGGTGCTGCCGCTGTCGGACGCCGAGTCACCCGCCGCCGGGGAGTTGCTGCGCCGCTGCGTGGCGGCCGGGCTGCGGGCCGAGCTGGCGCCCGCCGACCGGGGCAGCCTCGGGGCCAGGATCAGGGCGCACCGGCTGGTGCCGTACCAGCTCGTGGTGGGGCCGCGCGAGGCGGCGAGCGGACGGGCGGCGGTGCGGCTGCGCGACGGGAGCCAGGCGGGGGAGGTGCCGATCGAGCAGTTGGCCGCACAATCGCGACCGTTCGGCTGACGAGCGGAAATCAAATGGATAACGGAGGCTTCCCTGATCATGTGAACGGCTCGTAAAGTCCGCTGCAACGCCGTGGTCGGGGAGGCCGGATTTTGACCGAGCTGAGCGATCGTGAGTCAGAGCTGGTCTCCGCTCACGAGCAGGAACGTCCGGCGCGTCATTTGGGCGGGCCGCTCAAACTCGGCGTGTGGATCGTGGGCGGGCTGCTGTCGGCGTACTCGCTGGTGGTGGTGTTCCGGCCGGTCGAGGCGATCGAGCACCGGATGACGTTCCTGGCGGTCGCGCTGCCGCTGGTCTTCCTCTGCTACCGCTCGGGTCTCGCGCCGTACGCGCGGCGCCTGTTACGGCGGCCCGAGCCTGAGCCTGAGCTGGTGGCGGGGCCGAGGGTGGAGTGGCCCAGCGTGGCCGACTGGCTGCTGGCGGCGGCGTCGCTGGCGGTGCTGCTCTACCCGCTGCTGGACATCGAGGCGTTCCGCGACCGCGGCTCGGGCGCGGCGCTGACGGACCTGGACGTCGTGGCGGGCGTGGTGCTGACGGTGCTGCTGCTGGAGGCGGTACGCCGTACGGTCGGCTGGTCTTTCGCCATCATCTGCGTAATTTTCCTGCTTTACACCTACTACGGCGCATATTTACCCATTGACTGGACTATAGGTCACATCGGGTTTGATATCGGACAAATCATCTCGCAGCTTTACACCGGCACCGAAGGTTTCTTCGGCGTGCCCATGCAGGTGGCGGCCAGTTACATCATCCTGTTCACCATCTACGGCGCGGTGCTCGAATACTCGGGCGCCAGCAGGTTCTTCATCGACCTGAGCTTCGCCGCCTTCCGCAAGTCCCGCGCCGCCCCCGGCCGCACCGTCACCACGGCCGGCTTCCTGCTCGGCACCGTGTCGGGCTCCGGCGTGGCCACCACCGTCAGCCTCGGCAGCGTCGCCTGGCCGGTGCTGCGGCGGGCCGGCTACCCGAGGGAGCCTGCGGGCGGCATCCTCGCCGCGGGCGGCATCGGCGCCATCCTGTCGCCGCCCACGCTGGGCGCGGCGGCGTTCATCATCGCCGAGTACCTCGGCGTCAACTACCTCCAGGTGCTGCTGTACGCGACCATCCCCACGCTGCTGTACTACCTCGGCATCTTCCTGGCCATCGAGATCGACTCGCGCCGCTTCGGCACCCGCGCCGTCGAGGTGGACGCGCCCAGGATCGGCCGGCTGCTGCTGCGCTTCGGCTACCACTTCAGCTCGCTGATCCTCATCGTCGTGCTGATGGCGCTGGACCGGTCGGCGTTCCAGTCCGTGGTGATCGCCACGGTGGTGGCGTTCCTGCTGTCGTTCCTCGACCCCGCGCACCGGATGGGGCCCAAACGGATCGGGCAGGCGCTGGCCAAGGGCGCCCTGGAGGTGCTGCCGGTGACGGCCGTCTGCGCGGCGGCGGGCATCATCGTCGGCTCCATCACGCTGACCGGGCTCGGCCAGAACCTGGCCGACATCATCGTGGACATCGGCGCGGGCAACCTGATCATCACCACCGTCATGGCGGCGATCGCGGTGCTGCTGCTCGGCCTGGCCGTCCCGGTGACGGCCAGCTTCATCATCGCGGCCGTGATCATCGGCCCGGCCCTCTTCGACCTCGGCGTCAGCCGGCCCGAGGCGTACATGTTCGTCTTCTACTACGCGGTGCTCTCGGAGGTGAGCCCGCCCACCGCGCTGTCCGCGGTCGCGGCGGCCGCGATCACCGGCGGCAACACGTACAAGACCATGATGATGACCTGGCGTTACACGTTGCCGGCGTTCCTGGTGCCGTTCGCCTTCGTGCTGACGCCCAACGGGCAGGCGCTGCTCGGGCAGGGGCCGATCGGCACCGTGCTGCTGATGACCGGGGTGTCGGCCGTCGCGGTGGCCGCCCTGGCCATGGCCACCGGCGGGCTGGCCGCCTGGCCCGAACGGCTGCTGGCGGCCGTGGCCGCGGTGCTGCTGCTGTTCCTCGAACCCGTCCCCATCGTCGCCGGCCTGGCCGTGCTCGCCGTGGCCGCCGCCGTGCACCTCATCAGAAGCAGGAGAAGGGAAGCAGCGTGAAGCGGATCCTCATCATCGTCGCCGCCGCCGTCCTGGCCGCGGCGGGCGGCGGCGGGGGGGGGGGGGGGGGGGGGGCGGGCAACCGGCTGTCCATCGCCACGGGCGGCACGACGGGCGTCTACTACGTCTACGGCGGCGGCCTGGCCCAGCAGCTCTCGGCCAACATCGCCGACACCCGCGCCACCGCGTCGGTCACCTCGGCCTCTGTCGAGAACATCAAGCTGCTGGCCGGCGGCAAGGCGCACATCGGGTTCTCCCAGGCCGACACGGCCGCCGACGCGGTCAACGGCAAGGACACCTTCACCGCCAAGCAGCCGGTCAAGGCCATCGCCCGCATCTACGACAACTACACGCACGTCGTCGTCGCCCCCGGCGTCGAGGCCACCAAGGTCGCCGACCTGAAGGGCAAGCGCGTCTCGCTCGGCCCCGCCAACTCCGGCACCCAGGTCGTGGCCAGGCGCGTGCTGGAGGCGGCCGGGCTGAACCCCGACACCGACATCACCAAGCAGCAGCTGTCCATCAACGAGTCGGTGCAGGCCGTCAAGGACGACACGATCGACGCGTTCTTCTGGGTCGGCGGCCTGCCCACGTCCGGCATCACCGACCTGGCCACCAGCAAGCCGGACATGAAGATGCTCGACACCAGCGACGTGCTGGCCAAGATGCAGTCCACCTACGGGCAGCAGTACGTCTCGCTCGACGTGGACATGTCCGCCACCTACAAGCTGTCCGGCACCATCAAGACCGTCGGCATCGCGAACGTGCTGCTCGTGCCCGACTCCATGGACGAGCAGCTCGCCCACGACATCACCAAGACCCTGTTCGACAAGAAGGACGAGCTGGCCAAGGTGCACCCCGAGGCCAAGAAGCTCGACCCGGCGCTCGGTCAGCAGGTGGCCCCGGTCGAGCTGCACCCGGGGGCCGCGCGCTACTACAAGGAGAAGGGCTGATCCGCCTGCTCCTGGCGCTGACGGTGGCGCTGGCGCTCGGCTCCGGCGACGGAGCCGGGCGCCCGGCACTCAACGGCCTGCCCGTGACGAACGGCTTCGCCCTCGCCTACGTGCATTCGATCTACCGGGCGCCCTCCGCCGAGGTGTTCACCGTGGCGGGCGGGCGCTTCACCATGCGGGCCGTGGTGTCGGCCAACGAGGGCGTGCTGGACTACTACGCGGTCGAGGGGGAGCGGGTGCGCCTGCCGGGCGGCCTGTGGCTGCTGCGGCTGGCCGAGCCCGCCACGTACCGGGAGCTGTCGCTGCTCACCACCTCGATCGGCCGCAGGACGCTCATAGCGGACGGCCGCTGCCTGCCCCTCTACCCGGCCACGGGCGCCGGCGAGGTGCGCCTGACGCTCGGGCTCACCCGGCAGCCCGCGAGCCGTCCTTGCCCCGGCGCGTTCGCGGCCCTACAGCCAGTCCTTCTTCTTGAACACGGCGTACAGTCCCGTTGACGCCAGCGCCACCAGCACCGAGGACGTCCAGAAGCCGATCGGTTCGCCCGACCCCGGATAGGGCACGTTCTGGCCGTAGAAGCCGGTGATCGCGGTGGGCACGGCGATGATCGCGGCCCAGCTCGTCACCCGCTTCATGATCTCGTTCAGCCGGAAGCCCTGCTGTGACAGGCGGGTCTCGCGGACGTTCGCCAGCATGTCGCGGATGGACTCCACCCACTCGATGACGCGCAGCACGTGGTCGTGCACGTCCTCGTAGTACGGCTTCATCACCGGGTCGGCGATCAGGTCCTGGTCGCGGCGCAGCAGCGTGCCGATCACCTCCCGCATCGGGAAGGCGACCCGGCGCAGCTTGGTGGTGTCCCTGCGCAGCAGGTACATGGAGTGCTGCAACTGCCTGCTCTCGCGGACGCCCTGCACGAACAGGCCCTCCTCCATCGCCTCGACCTTCCCGTCGAGGTCCTGCACGAGGTCGAAGTGCTGGTCGACGACGTGGTCGAGCAGGCCGTGCAGCAGGAACGTCACGCCGTGGCAGGCCATCCGGGAGGCGGCGTCCCAGCGCCTGACCACCCCGCCGATGTCGAAGTGGTCGTTCTCCCGGACGGTGACCAGGGCGTTCGGGGTGACGAAGACGTCCACCTCGACGGGGACGAGCCGGCCGCCGTCGGAGTAGAGCCCGTACACCGTGATGAACAGGTGGTTGTCGTAGACGTCCACCTTCGGGCGCTGGTGGTCGGTGAGGACGTCCTCGACCGCCAGCTCGTGCAGCCCCAGCTCCTCACCGATCACGCCGAGCTGCTCGGGCGTGGGGGCGCACAGGTCGAACCAGACCACGTTCTCCGGGTCCGCCACGTGGTCGGAGACCTCCTCGACCGGGAAGCCTTCCTTCTCGAGGACGCCGTTCCTGTACAGCCGCGTATGCACTAGCCGAGTCTGGCAAAGAGTCTCGCGTTACGCACGGCCGCCCCTCCCGGGTCGTTGTTGAAGTACACGAAGGCGTCGTCCCAGCCCGCCTCACGCACCCGGCCCGCCCAGGTGCGCAGCGCCTGCTCGCCGTACGAGAAGCCGGACCTGCCCTGATGCAGCCGCAGATAACCCCAGCCCGCCGTACGCCACAGCGGGGTCACCGGCCGGCCCAGCCGGTCGGCCCAGCACAGCGCGGCGGACCGCGCGGACAGCAGCCCCCGCACCTCCTCCGTCCACCAGGACTCGTGGCGCGGCTCCACGGCCACCCGCACCCCCTCGGGGAAGCAGCGCAGGCACCGGTCCAGCCGGCCGGGGTCGGCCTTCAGCGTCGGCGGGAGCTGCAGCAGGATCGGGCCGAGCTTCTCCTTCAGCCCGGCGGCGGCGCCCATCAGCCGCGCGACCGGCTCCTCCGGCTCCTCCAGCCGCTTGATGTGGGTGAGGAACCTGCTCGCCTTCACGGCCATCACGAAACCCGGCGGCGTACGGTCGCGCCAGGCGGCGAACGACTCCAGGCTCGGCAGGCGGTAGAAGGCGTTGTTGCTTTCCACGGTGCCGAACTCGGCCGCGTACGTCTCCAGCCAGAGCCGCTGCGGCACGCCCTCCGGATACAGCACCCCGCGCCAGTCCTTGTACTGCCACCCGGACGTGCCCACCAGCCATGTCATGGCATCTCGCCTACCCTGCGGGGCCGCGTGCAGTACAACTGTCCTAGTTCATCAGCCGAGAGGATTTTTCACGCAATGGGCGCCAACCACGCGCACGGCACCGCCCTTCCCAGCTCGCGCCGCACCGTGGTGGCCGGCCTGGCCGTCCTGGTGCCGCTGGCCGTCGTCACGCTGGCCGCCCTGATCTGGCTCTGGCCCGACGGCGGGCCAGGTGGCGGGCCAGGTGGCGGGAACGCGGCGGCGCCGGTGGAGTCCGGCGTGCAGCGCCTGGGCGGCACGGTCGTCAGCGTCACGCTCAAGACCTGCCCGGCCGCCGTCGAGGGCTCGCCCCAGCCCGACCCGGCCACCTGCGGGAACGCCGTCGTCAAGGTGGGCGATGGGCCCGACGCCGGCCAGGACGTCGAGCTGCGGCTGCCGAGCGGGCCGGGCGCGCAGCACTTCGCCGCCGCCGACGACGTGATCCTGCTGCGCGGCGCCGACGGCACCTACCAGATCTCCGACCACGACCGGTCGATGCCGCTGTGGCTGTTCGGGGCGGCGTTCGCGCTCGCGGTGATCGCCTTCGGGCGGTGGCGCGGGGTGACGGCGCTGGTCGGGCTGGCGGTCACGTTCGTGCTGCTGCTGACGTTCGTGATCCCCGGCATCCTGGAGGGGCGGCCGCCCATGCTGGTGGCCATCGTGGGCGCGGCGGCGATCATGCTGGCGGTGCTCTACCTCACGCACGGCTTCTCACTGTCCACCTCCGTCGCCGTGCTGGGGACGCTGGCCAGCCTGGCGCTGACGGGGGCGCTGTCGTACCTGGCGCTGGGGTTCGCCCGGCTGAACGGGATCACCGACGACAGCGCGCTCGCCCTGGACATGAGCCTGTCCATCGACACGCAGGGGTTGTTGCTGGCCAGCATCATCATCGGCGCGCTCGGCGTGCTCGACGACGTCACCGTCACGCAGTCGGTCACGGTGGCCGAACTGGCCCACGCCAACCCGTCCTACGGCTTCGCCCGCCTGTACCGGGCGGCCAGCCGGATCGGGCGGGCGCACATCGCGTCGGTGATCAACACGATCATCCTGGCGTACGCGGGGGCGTCGCTGCCGCTGCTGCTGCTGTTCAGCATCGGGGAGCAGCCGCTGGGGGAGGTGATGTCGACGCCGGTCATCGCGCAGGAGATCGTGCGGAGCATCGTGGGCACGCTGGGGCTCATCGCGGCCGTTCCCATCACGACAGCGCTGGCGGCGCTGACGGCGTCCCGGCGCGACTCCAGCCCCGTGACCGCGCACGCACACGACCCCGAGCACGCCGAGCACTCCGAGCACTCCGAGCGCGACTCCAAGCGCGAGTCCGGACACGACTCCGAGTATGAGGACTTCTTCTCGCGCCCGCCTGAGCACGACGGCTTCTTCTCGCCGCAGCCCGAGCGCGACTTCCGCCAGCCCGAGCGTGACGGCTTCTTCACGCCACGCCCTCGCCCCGACACGCCTGCGCACGCCGAGCCGTCACCCGTGCCGGACCGACCGGCTCGCCACCGCCGCCGCACCGGCGCCTGAACCCCGGCCCCGTTGGACGGGACAGCCCCCATGATCGCGTAATGTTTCCTGACATGACGGCCGACCTGCTAGCGAAGCGGGTGACGGATGTCCTGGCACCCCAGGTGCTGGTGATCCTGATGCCCCCGCTGGTCGGCCTCCTGGCCCAGGGCTGGCAAGGCGCCGCGTGGGGCCTGGTGGCCTCGGCGTTCTGCGGCGGCGTGCCGGCGGCGGTGATCGCGCTGGGCGTGCGCTCGGGCCGCCTCGACTCCCACCACATCGTGGACCGCACCCGCCGCACCGGCCCGCTGCTCGCGGCGGTGGCGGCCGTGCTGGTGGCGCTGGCGCTGCTGATCGTGCTGGGCGCGCCGACGCTGCTGGTGGCGACGGTGACGGCGATGCTGGTCGCGCTGGGCGTGACCGTGCCGATCACGCTGCGCTGGAAGATCTCCTTCCACGCCGCCGTCTCCGCCGGCACGGTCGTGGTGTTCGCCCACGTGCTGCCCGCCTGGCCGGCCGCGCTGGTGGGGGCCGCCGTCGTGGCGCTGGTGTGCTGGGCGAGGGTACGTCTCACGCACCACACCTGGCCCCAGGTGGCGGCAGGGGCCGTGGTGGGCACGCTCACGACCTGGGCGACCCTGGCCGCCTTCGGCGTGAGTTAGCGGCACCGGAATAGCGGCGTTCTCGCCGGGGTTGCCGCGAACATGGATGCCAAGAACCGCGGCCGGGTGCGTGTCGAGCACACGGCCAAGCGCGTGCGGACCTACCTGGGCGGACGGGTGGTGGCCGACACCACCGCCGCTCTCCTGGTGTGGGAAGTCCCGTACTACCCCACCTACTACTTCCCGCCGGCCGACGTGGACGAGTCCGCGCTGAAGGCCACGGGAGCCACCAAGCACTCCCCGAGCAGGGGCGACGCGGTCGTCTACACCGTCACGTCGGGCGCCGCCGAGGCCGCGGACGCGGCGCTGGCCTACCCGGACTCGCCGCTGGAGGAGATCCGGGGCTACGTCCGTTTCGAGTGGGACGCGATGGACGCCTGGTTCGAGGAGGACGAGGAGGTGTTCTTCCACCCGCGCGACCCGTACACGAGGGTGGACATCCTGCCCAGTTCGCGGCACGTGCGGATCGAGGTGGACGGCGTGACCGTGGCCGACTCCCGCAACCCGCGCATCCTCTTCGAGACCGGCCTGCCCGTCCGGTACTACCTGCCGAAGACCGATGTGCGGCTGGACCTGCTGGAGCACACCGACACCGCCACGCACTGCCCCTACAAGGGGACGGCGGATTACTGGTCGGTCAACGGCAAGAAGGACCTGGCGTGGTCGTACCGGACGCCGCTGCCCGAGAGCACGCGGATCGCGGGGCTGATCGCGTTCTACGACGAGAAGCTCGACGTGTACGTGGACGGCGAGCTCCAGGAGCGGCCGAAGAGCAAGTTCGCCTGACGGGTCAGGCGGCCGGGGTCCAGTGGGGGTCGCGGCCGAGGTAGCGCAGCAGCGTGGTGACGTCGTCGTCGCCGGGCTGCGACTCCAGCGCCGCCGCGTACGCGCCCCAGGCGCGCAGCGGCTCGACGATCTGCCTGGCCACCTCCAGCATGGGGCGGGCCATCTCGGGCGTGAGCGGCGACGGCCCGCCGCAGGCCATGGCGATGTCCCAGGCGTGCACGCCCGCGTCCAGCGCGCACGCCGCCATGCCCGACGCGGGCGCCAGCTTGTGCGGCGGGACCGGGGTCGGCACCTCGGCGGCCTGCCGGTCCACCCCGGCCCACGCGCCGGCCGAGCGCCGCAGCGCGTCCTCCAGGAACGCCTGCGCGTCGCCGCCGAGCTCACCGGTGGGCTCGAACGGGTTGAAGGCGGGGCCGGGCTCGCCGGTGAGGGCGGAGGCGAAGCCGAGCTGGTCGCCCGCGGCGTGCTGCAGGACGTGGGCGACACTCCAGCCCTCGCACGGCGTGGGCAGGCTCCAGCCGCCGGCCGGAACGCCGCTGACCGCCTGGCGCAGGGCCTCGTGCGAGGCGTCGAGAACGTCCCAGCCGCTGATGATGATGCTGTCGCTCATGAGTGAGCCCCTTTCGGTTCGTTGAGACCACTCTATCAGAACGGAATGCTTTGTTCCACTAGTCCGCGGATGAGCATGTCCAGTGCTTGCTCGAAGTCGGCCTCCGGATCCACGCCGCCGCCCCGCGTCCACCGCAGCAGCCTGCTGAAGTGCGGCAACACGGCGGGGTTCAGCTCGGTGATGTACGCCTCCACGTTCGCCGCGCCCGCGTGCGGCCCCGGATCGCCCGCGAAGCCGCCCGTGGACAGCAGCAGCGAGCCGAACACCAGCGCGTTCACCGCCCCCAGCGCCCGCCACGCCCCCTCGTCGTCGAACCCGCCCGCGTACAGCGCCCCGACCAGCGCGTCCACCCGCGACATGGCCCGCGCGGAGGTCGGGTTGGACAGGTCGGTCACCAGCGCCATCGGCACCACCGGATGGCGGCGGAAGGCCCGGTACATGCTCAGCGCCGCCGACCGGACCTGCTCCTGCCACGGCAGCTCCGCGTCGGGCAGCTCCACCTCGGCGAACACCCGCTCCGCGATGCCGTCGAGCAGGTCGGCCTTGTTCGAGACGTGGTTGTAGAGCGACATCGCCTCCACGCCGAGCACCTTGGCCAGGCGGCGCATCGACAGGCCGTCCAGGCCCTCCTCGTCGGCCAGGGCCAAGGCCGCGTCGAGGACCTTCTCCCTGTTCAGCGGCTCGCGCCGGGCCATGTGACGTTCCTTTCCGCAGGGTTCCGGTTGACAAAGCTTACGGTGTACGTGTTCTACTTACGGCGTACGCTTACGCTGTAAGTAGAAGAGTGGAGACCATGGAAGACGTGATCATCGTCGGCGGCGGGCCCGTCGGGCTGCTGCTGGCCTGCGAGCTCAAACTGGCCGGCGCGGACCCGCTGGTCCTGGAGTCGGCCGACGGCGAGGCGCGCAGGACACGCAGCCTCGGGCTGCGCTCGCTCAACGCCCGCACCGTGCAGTCACTGGCCCTGCGCGGGCTCGTCGAGCCGGTCGAGCGCGCCCAGCAGGAGATGCTCGGCGGGCTGTCCGGCCCCGCTCGCGACGACGTCGTGGGGCTGATGCTGGAGGTTCTGCGCAAGGGCGGGATCAGAGGGCACTTCGCCGGGATGCCGCTGCTGGAACCGGCCGGCGGCGCCGAGTACCTCATGCTCAAGCAGGACCGGCTGGAGGAGATCCTCGCCGAGCGGGCCGTCGCGATGGGCGTGCGGATCCGTCAGGGACGCGCGGTCACGGACGTCACGCAGGACGGCTCCGCCGCCACCGCCACGCTCGCCGGCGGGCAGGTCGTGCGCGGGGCCTACCTCGTCGGCTGCGACGGCGGGCGCAGCGTGGTGCGCAAGCGGGCGGGCTTCGCCTTCGACGGCACGCCGCCCACCATGACCGGGCGCACGGCGGTGGCCGAGCTGGCGGACCCGTCCCTGGTGACCTCGTCGCTGCGCGGGCCCGGCGGGCTGGTCAACCTGTCGCTGGTGCCCGGGGAGATCGCGACCATCGAGTTCGACGGCGGGCCAGGCGACCGCGACGCGCCCATGACCGCCGCCGAACTGCAGGCCAGCCTGCGGCGGGTGACGGGGCTGGAGGTGGTCGTCGAACGGGTGGAGACCGGCATCCGGTACGGCGACAACACCCGGCACGCGGAGACGTACCGCAAGGGGCGGGTGCTGCTGGCCGGGGACGCGGCGCACGTCCACTCGCCCATCGGCGGCCAGGGGCTCAACCTCGGCATGCAGGACGCCTTCAACCTGGGCTGGCGGCTGGGCCTGGTGGTGCGGGGCGCGGCGCCCGAGAGCCTGCTCGACGGGTACACCGCCGAGCGGCATCCGGTGGCGGCCAGAGTGCTGCGGAACGCGCGGGCCCAGGTCGCGCTCATGCGGCCGGGGGCGCAGGTGGAGGCGTTGCGTGAGGTGCTGGGGGAGGTGATCGGGCTGCGGGAGGGGCGGCGGTACTTCGCGGGCATGATGGACGGGACGGCCATCGACTACGCGCCCGGCGCGGCCGAGCCCCTGGTCGGGCGGTTCGTCCCCGACCTGCGACTGACCGGGACGGCCGGGGTCGCCGAGCTGCTTCGGGACGGACGCGGCCTGCTCATCGGGTTCGCGCAGGCGGGCGCGGGGCAAGCAGGCACTGCGCGGGCAGGCGGGGGGCAGGCGGGCGCGGGAGAAGCAGGCGCGGGGCAAGCAGGCACTGCGCGGGCAGGCGGGGGGCAGGCGGGCGCGGGAGAAGCAGGCGCGGGGCAAGCAGGCACTGCGCGGGCAGGCGGGGGGCAGGCGGGCGCTGCGCTGGCGGGGCATCGCGACCGCGTGCGGGCGGCCTGGGCCGAGCCCGGCGGCGGCGTGAGCGCGGGTGTCGGCACGGCCGGCCCAGGCGGCGGCCTTGGCGGGGCGGGGGCGTGGCTGGTGCGGCCCGACGGGTATGTGGCGTGGGCGGGCGAACCGGGCGAGGCCGCCGAGGCGCTCACCACGTGGTTCGGCCCGCCCGCCGTCAGGTGAACAGCCGGGTCAGAACCCGGGTGCCGAACTCCAGCCCCTCCACGGGCACCCGCTCGTCCTTCCCGTGGAACATCCCGAAGTAGTCCAGATCCGGCCGCAACATCAACGGCGCGAACCCGTACCCCTTGATCCCGATCCTGGCGAACGACTTGGCGTCCGTGCCCCCCGCCATCACGTACGGCACCGGCCTGGCCAGCCCGTCCTCGGCCACCAGCGCCCCGGCCAGCTCGTCGAAGAACGCCGACGGGTACGGCGCGGCGGGCGCGTCCTCCAGGTTGACGAACTCGCGGGTGACCTTCGGCCCGAGCAGCTCGTCGATCGTGGCCAGGAACTCCTCCTGCGTGCCGGGCATGAACCGCCCGTCCACGTGGGCGGAGGCCGTCGAGGGCACGACGTTCACCTTGTATCCGGCGTCCAGCATGGTGGGGTTGGCCGAGTTGCGGATCTGGCTCTTGAACAGGCTGCCGAGCGGCCCGAGCCGGGCCGCCTCGGCGTCCAGCCGGTCGAGGTCGATCGGCTGGCCGGTGATCTCCGACAGGCTGCGGATGAGCGCCGCGACGGTGGGGGTGAGCCGCACCGGCCACTGGTACGACGCCACCCGCGACAGCGCGTGCACCAGGGTGGCGACCGGGTTGTCCACGGCGGGGCGTGACCCGTGACCGGCCACGCCGTGCGCGGTCAGCCTCATCCAGGCGGTGCCGCGCTCGCCGACCGCGATCGGGTACACCCGGTGCCCCTGGGCGTCCACGCTGAAGCCGCCCGACTCGCTGATGGCCTCGCTCACCCCGTCGAACAGCTCCCGGTGCTCGGTCACGGCGTGCCGGGAGCCGTAGTCGCCGGTGGCCTCCTCGTCCGCCAGGAACGCCAGCACCAGGTCCCGTCTGGGCCGCTCGCCGCGCGCCCGCATGCCGAGCACGGTGGCCAGCGTCATGGCGCACGAGCCCTTCATGTCGACCGCGCCCCGCCCGTACACGCAGCCGTCCTCGATCTCCCCGGAGAACGGGTGCATCCGCCACTCGGCCGGGTCGGCGGGCACCACGTCGAGGTGGCCGTGCACGAGCAGCGCGTCGGGGGAGTCGCCCGCCATCCTGGCCACGACCGTGGTCCGCTTGGGCGCCGACTCGAACACCACCGGCTCCAGGCCCGCGTCGGCCAGCAGCGTGGCGACGTACTCGGCGGCCGGGCGCTCTCCGGAGCCCGGGTTGGTGGTGTCGAACCTGATCAAGTCCGAGCAGATCTCGGCAACGCTCTTCACTCTCGTCCCTTCAAGGTCAGCGGCGGCACCCCGGGCGTCTCCATGCCGAAGATCAGCCCGTAGAAGGCCAGCTCGGCCTCCAGCACCGCGACGACAGTCTCCTCCCTGCGCCAGCCGTGCTGCTCGCCGGGGAAGGTCAGCAGGGCCCACTCCTTGCCGTGCCTGTCCAGTTCGGCGGTGAACCGCTCGGCCTGCGAGACGTCCACGATGGCGTCCTCCAGGCCGTGCAGCATCAGGCAGGGGCCGGAGGCGCGGAAGGCGTTCAGCAGCGGGGAGCGCTCGGTGTAGCGCTGCCGGGTCTCCGGCAGCGGGCCGACCAGGCCGTCCAGGTAGCGCGACTCGAAGTCGTGCGTCTCGGCGGCCCAGCTCTCCGGGTCGGTGATCGCGTAGTGCGCCACCCCGCCCGCGAACACGTCGCTGTGCACCAGCGCCGCCACCGTCGTCCAGCCGCCCGCGCTGCCGCCCCTGATGGCCAGCTTGGCGGCGTCGGCCCGGCCCAGCTCGACCAGGCCGCGCGCCACCTTGGCGCAGTCCTGCACGTCCACCACGCCCCACTGGTGGCGCAGCCGCTCGCGGTAGGCGCGGCCGTAGCCGGTCGAGCCGCCGTAGTTCACCACGGCCACGCCGATGCCCCTGCTGGTGAAGTAGGCGATCTCCAGGTCGAGCATGACCGGCAGGTTCCCGGTGGGGCCGCCGTGCGCGAAGATCACGTACGGTCCCGGCCCCCGCACGCCGGACGGCGGGTACAGGTGCGCGTGCACCCCTTCGATCGTCAGCGTCTCGGGGGTGGGCAGCAGCGCGCGGTCCGGCAGCTCCTTGCGCGGCGACACCACCTCGTGCGCGCCGTCGGCCAGGCCGACGAGCGTGACCTCCAGCGGCGTGTACGGCGTCGCCCGCACCGCCGCCACCTTGCCGCCCGCGACCGACACGGTGGACGACCAGTGGGTGGCCGCGCCGCCGATCTCCCGCAGCTCGCCCGTCTCCGGATCCAGGACGCCGAGGCGCCGGTGGTCGGCGGTGCCGTAGACGACGGCGAGGCGGCCGTCCTCGGCCACGGCCAGGCAGGTCAGGCCCGGCTTCCAGGCCGCCGCGCCGAACTCCAGCTCCATCGGGGTGAGGTTGCGGCCGGGGGAGCCGTCCAGGGGGACGACGTGCACGTTCCACCAGCCGGTCGGGTCCGTCACCGCGTACAGGCTCGCATTGTCGCGCCACTCGGCCTGCGACACCGACTCGCCGGGCCCGCCCGCGACCACCTCGTACGGCCCGGCCGTGCCGTCGCCGGCCAGCGGGGCCACGCACAGCTCGGTGCCGTCCCACGGCATGTTCGGGTGGTCCCAGCCGATCCAGGAGACCCACCGGCCGTCGGGGGAGACGCGCGGGTTCATCAGGAAGTGCTGCGCCTTGGCGACGACCCTGACCGGGCCGCCGTCCAGCGGCACCGCCACCAGGTCCCGCACGTCCGAGATCTCCCTGACCGCCCACACCTCGCCCCTGCCCGGCGGCAGGTACAGGTCGCCGTAGCGCGACGGGCCCTCCGGGGTGAGCGGCACGGGATCGCCGCCGTCGAGCCGGTACAGGCGCTGGTCGGCCCAGTTCGTGAAGACCATCCCGCCGCCGGGCAGCGGACGCCACGAGCGGCCCCCGTACTCGACCAGGCGGTTGCGGGCGTTCCACCCGGCGGGCAGCGCGTCCACGCGGGAGCCGTCGGGCAGGCGGCGCACCACGCAGCGCCTGCCGCCCTCGTGCGGGCGCGGCTCGTCCCACCAGACCTCGACACCGGAGGGCGTGGCCACCGCCTCCACCCACTGGGGGCCGCCGTCGATATGGGCCACGTCGATCGGTCGAATGCTCATGAACTCACCAATTGCCGTTGGTACAGGGAGGAAGAGGAACGTCGGGGGGATGCAGCACGTACGCGATGCCGCCGCTGCCGGAGCTCCTGAGCCACACGTGCTCGAACGCCGCCCGTGGATAGACCCGCCGGACCTCGGCGTCGCGGGGCGCGGCCGGATCGTTGACCACGATGTCGCCGCCGGTTGTGAAACCCGTGACGACCAGGATGTGGCCGCTGGTGGAGTAGCACGAACCGGGCAGCTCGTGCACCTTGAACGACTGCGACGTGATCACCGGGATCCCGGCCCGTACGAACAGCTCCAGCTCCGCCGCCGACCGCAGCCGCGTCACGAACCCGGCCAGCCCGAACCGGCCCGCGTACGCCACGTTGAACGGCCAGTTGCCGGTGCCCTGGTAGCTCTCGTCGTACGTGCCGGCCGCCGCGTGGTCCACGGCGGGCGCCGGATCGCCGTCCCCCACCCAGGCCAGCTCGCCCGGCACCGGTTCGCGGCCCCAGTACGCCAGCACCATCGCCACCGAGGCGGGGCTGCACCAGTTGACGCCGCCGCCGTCGTAACGCACGTGGTGACCGGCGTGCGCGTGCTGAGAACGCCGGGGCACCGCCAGCTCGACGGCCCCGCCGGGGCCCGGCGCGCTCGGCGCGGGCGGCAGCCGGGGCAACGCCGAGGCCATCACCCCCAGCCCGGTCACCCGGGCACTGCCGCCGTCGCCCCGGTCGCCTCTGTCACCGTCACTGTCACCGTCACTGTCACCGTCGCCGTGGCGGGTCACCCGCACCTGGTAGGCCGTCACCGGCTGCCTGGCCACGAACGTGTCCACCGCCACGTCCCCGTGCTCGTCGCCCTGGCCCGGCACCGAGGTGCGCGGGTGGCCGTGCTCGGACCACCGGCCCATCACGTACCACTTGGTCAGGTCACCGGACGCGGTCCTGACCCGCAGCGCGACCTCGATCCAGGTGCCCGGCGGGGTGCGCGCCGTCCACGATGGGACGAGCTGGGTCGCGGGAAAGCCGATCGCCCGCTCGTCGCTGATCCACACGCCTGCCTCGTCGGAGACCGTCAGGCGGGCGAAGGCGACATGAGCCAGATCGACGGTGAGCACCAGGCACATTGTGGTTTCGCACTCCATGTCGCACATCGGATGGTTTACGTACCGGCCCCGATTGTGTCGGTGATCAACTCTAAGGTTCGGGACATGACATCAGCGGTACAGGCATACACCTACCCGGGGCCCTCCGTGCTGGCCGACGGCAAGCTCGGCCTCTCGACCTCCGGTGGCACGGCGTTATCCGGCCCCCAGGCCCACCCCAAGTTCTTCAGCGGGCTGCTCACCCAGGCCGCGCCGGCCGCCGCCGGGCTGCTGGCCGTGGCCGACGTGGCGCTCACCCGCTACCACCAGCCCCGCCCCGGCTGGACCCGCGACCCGGTCGTGACGTGCGACGGCGAACGGCTGCGCTTCGAGTCGTTCTCCGCCTGCGGCGGCGTCTACGCCCGGCTCGACGTGACCGCGCTCGACGGCGAGGTGCTCGACCGCGGCACCACCAACGTCGACGTCAACGGCCCGCTCCGCGAAGCCCTGGCCAGGGTCGGCGGCAAGGACCCGCTGCACGTCGGCGTCGGCGCCGACGAGCTGACCGTCACCACCCTCGACGGCGCCGTCGTGGAGAAGAAGGTGCCGCTGCCGTCCCGCTGGCTGCGCGGCTTCGCCGAGGTGCAGGTCATGGCCGCCGGATGGGACCTGCGGGCCGAGCTGGCGGGGCCGCAGGCCGTACGGTTCCTGCGGTCCCTGCCCAAGGGCGCCCGCTCCACCGTCTGGGCCGTCCCCGCCGGCCGCGACCTGCGCCTGTCCTCCGGCGCGGCGCGCGGCGGCGTCTGCCTGTCCGGCACCGCGCGGGTCGCCACGCTGCTGCCGCTGCTCAGGTTCGCCAAGGCGCTGCGCGTCTACGGGCCCGCCGACGGCTCGTCCACCGCCAGCGCGTGGGAGCTGGAGCTGCCGGGCATGCGCTACACGCTCGCCGTCTCGCCGCAGCCGTCGCGCGGCTTCTCCGGCGAGGGCCAGGTCCTCGACGACCTCGCCACCGACGAGGCCGCCGCCGACGCCGACGTCATCGGCATGCTGCTCAACTTCGAACCCACCGTCGAGCTCGGCCTCCTCGCCGACCGCTCCGGCCTGCCCGTCTCGCGGGTACGCGCCGCGCTCACCCAGCTCGGCACCTCCGGCCGGGTCGGCTACGACCTGCACGAGGCCGGGCACTTCCATCGCGAGCTGCCCTACGACCAGGACCAGGTGGCCGAGCTCAACCCGCGCCTCACCTCGGCCCGCGCCCTCGTCGACGCCGGGGCCGTCCGGTTGCTCGCCGACGACCAGGCCGAGGTCACCACCGAGGGCGGGGTGCGGCGGGTCCGGATCGGTGAAGGGGCCTGCACGTGCGCGTGGTGGTTCGATCATCGGGGGTCTCGGGGGCCGTGCAAGCACGTGCTGTCGGCCAGGATCGCCGCCCGCTTGGCGGTGGAGGTCACCCCGTGACCGCGCCCGGTGGGGCGGTGGGTGGTGGGGCGGTGTGGGAGGCGGTGCTGCGCGTGCTCGACACCGGCGACCTGGATCTGGTGGCGGACCACGTCCTGGCCCTGGACGAGCGCGCCCGCCGCGAGGTGGCCGCCGCCCTGCCCGCCCACCTCCTCGTGGCGGAGGAACGCGCCACCGCCAGGTGGCACGAGCGCGAAGCCAGGCGCGCACGCGAGAACGAGGCCGCCTGGCGCGCCTACGTGCGGGCGCAGGAACGCGAAGGCCAGCGCGTGGAGGAGGACGAGCGCTGGCAGTGGGACGCCCACTGGTTCAGGACCGGCGCCATGGGCCCCGGCGAGAGCTGGGCCGCGCCGCTGCGGGTGGCGGGCGCGGCGGCGATCGGCGGCGCGGCGGCCGTGGCCGCCTGGCTGAGCCGCCGCGACCTCCAGGACCGCTGGACCTGGGACCAGCGCACCATCGCCGTACTCGAACGTGTCCTGTCGGCCCGCCCGGCCGCCTGGCAGGCCGACTTCGCCGTCCGCGCCACGCTCAAGCTGCGCACCACCCCTCGCCGTCGCGGCGCACGGGACCCGATGGCCGGGCTGGTGCTGGCCATGCTGCGCCGCAGCGGCGCCACCCCGCCCGAGCACGACCCGCTGGTCGTGGCCTGGGTCACCGCCGCCCCCATCGCGGCGGAGCTGCGCGACGACCCGCTGCTCGACCACCTCCTGCCCCGCCTGTTCGAGGCGGAAGGCGCCGGCGCCCTGCTGCGCGACGAGCGCGCCGACCCGCCCGCGGCGCGGAGCTGGCTGGCCGCGCTGAGGAAGCTGCAGGCCGACGGCAGGATCGGGCGCGACGTGCTGCTCGACGGCTGCCTGCGGCGCTTCCTGCGAGGCGGGCAGGCCGCCGACCTGCGCTTCTTCGTACGCCTGCACGAGCTGCTCGATCCCACGTACGACGAGGTGAGCAAACGCCGCCGCGACTACCTGCGGCTGCTGCCCGTCGCGCCCGGCGCGGTGGCCGAGCCGGCGCTCAGGCACCTGCGGCGGCTGGACGACCTCGACCCAGGCGACGTGCGGGAGGCGGTGCCCGCGCTGCTGGCGAGAGGTGAGCGCAAGCTGCTGACCGCCGGGCTGACCTGGCTGGACGAGATCGCCCGCGACCCCGGCACCGAGCTGGGCTCGCTGGCTCCCGCCCTCGGGTACGCGTTCGCCTGCGAGTCCGCCGACGTGCAGGGGCGGGCGGTGCGGCTGGCCGTCAAGCACGCCAAGCGGTTCGGCGAGGAGGGGGCACGGGCCGTGCGGGAGGCGGCCACGGTGCTGCCGCAGGAGCTGCGCGAGACGCTGGCGTCGGTGTTCGGCGGGGAGGCCGCCGAGGACTCGCGGGATTTCGAGGGGTTCGTGCCGGTGCCGCTGCCCGCGCCGGTGCCCGCCGCCGCGTTCCCCGGGCCCGTCGTGGTGGCGAGGGACGTCGAAGGGCTGCCGGACGGGGGCCGGTGGGAGGCCGCCGAGCTGTGGCTGGCCGGGGTCGTGCGGCTGTACGGGAGCGATCGCGGCGGGCTGGCGGCCCGGCTGGCGGAGCTGTGGCCCGGCGTGACCCCGCCGGACGGGGCGTGGCAGGCGGTCTGGCACTGGGCGCGGGAGATCGCCCGCCTGGTGATGGCGCATCCGGGGGAGGGGCGTGCTTCCGGGCGGTTGCCCGAGGCCGGTGACGTGCCCGGCCCGCACCTGTTCCTGCTGCGCCGCTGGGCCGAGGTGTGCGACGCGATCGAGGGCGGGACGCTGCCCCCGTACCTGCTGGCCGAGCCCACCTCGACGACCGGCCACCTCGACGCCGGTGTGCTGGTGGAGCGGCTGGCGGGCTACGAGCGCGCGGGCGTCGAGGCGCTGCCGGCCGACCTGAGGCAGGCGCTGCTGCGGCTGCCGCGCCTGACCGCGCCCGAGGTGGCGGCGCGGGCCGGGCGGCTGACCTCGCGGGCGGGCCAGGAGGCGGCGCGCTGGATGGGAGGCGACCGCCCCGAGCCGGTCGCGGAGATCACCTGGTGGTACTACCCGCCCGCCGGAACCCCCGGATGCGGCGACAGGCGCTCCTATGGTGAGGACCGGGAGCAGGCGGGCACGGGCGCGGTGCTCCACGAGCTGACGGCCCACCTCACCACATCGCTCAGCGGCGGCCCCGTGGCGCACCGGCTGAAGGAGCACGACGGTTACCTGCGCTGGTGGCCGTACCTGATGCCGTCCGACAGGGAGGCCGTCGCGGCGCATCTCGTCCCGCACCTGACCGAGCGCTGGCAGCGCGCCCGCACCGAGCACGCGCAGGCGAAGGCGCTGGCGCTGGCGGACGGGCCGATGGGCGAGGCGGCCGCGCTCGTGCAGGCGTATTTCGTGGCCGACAGGTCCCGGTGCGCCGACCCGGAGGAGCGGGCCAGGCCGCTGGTGGAGCTGGCCGCGCGGGGGGAGCTGCCCGCCGAGGAGGTGGGGCGGCAGCTCGCGCTGCTGGTGCGCAGGTCGGACCTGAAGCCGGGCCCGGTGTTCGAGACGCTGGAGAGCGCGGCGGCGCTCGGCGCGCACCGTGAGGTGTGGCGGGTCATGACGGGGTTCCTGGCCGTGTTCCTGCCGGGGCCGGGGGAGCGGCCGCACACCCGGCACACGCAGGGGCTCACGTTCGCGTTGCGGGCGGCGCGGTGGGCCGGGGCGCGCGGGGCGCTGCCGTGCGTGGCTGAGCTGGCGCAGCGGCGGGCGTCGAACAACTTCGTCAGGGAGGCGCGCAGGCTGCACACGTACCTGACCTGAAGGCCTGACCTGATCGCGGCTGGGCCCCGTTCAGAGGAACGGGGCCTGCGTCCTGATGCCGTGGATCCTGTGCCGGGCCAGGCGGGGATCCGTGGTCAGCAACAGGCGGGTCTCGGCGATGAGGTCGATGGTGCTGCCCGGCTGCGCCTCCGCGAGCAGAGCTGTCAGCGAGGTCTGCGGGCACTCGATGAAGATCGTGGTCAACGCGGCGAGGATGTGCAAGTACGCGCGGGCCTGCACGACCAGCGGCTGGTTCTCCACTGCGGGCGGCACGTCGGCCGCGTGCCTGTCGAACTCCGCGGCGGTGAGCGGGGTGATCGTCGCGCATTTGGCCAGCCACTCGGTGACGGCGGGGGCGTGCTGGTCGGTCAGCTTGGCCGCGTCGCGGAGGTAGGCTCCGGTGATCGCGCCGAGATCCTGACGGATCATTCTGTCCGCCAGCAGGGGCAGCTCGCGCTCGTCCTCCTCCGAGGCTGTGGTGGACAGGTCGAGTGCGGTGCGCAGCAGGTCGCGCGGCAGGCCGCCGGTGAGCGCGTGGCAGAGCCAGACATACGGGAGCGGCAGCAGGACCCCGCGTCCCTTCAGCAGGTTGCGCGATTCGGCGCTCCGCAGTGGCGGTATGCGGACTATTCGGTCGAAGGCGCTGTCGAAAGTGTTCCTGAAGGCCAGGCTCCGGCGTTCGAACGCGCTGAGCGCGTCCTCCGACAGCGCGACGAGGAAGAAGCACCCGGGCACACCGAAGATCACTTTCAGATCGTTGAGCAACCGTTCGGCGTCCTCGGCCTTGCCGATCTTGTCCAGCTCGTCGATGCCGATGATGATCTTGCCCTTGCGGTCCTGCCGGTCGAGCGCGATCTGTCCGAGGAGCTCCCGCAGCTCCGCGACCAGTTGCGGGTAGCCGCGGGACTGCTCGGTGCGCTGAACGGCCCACTGCCCGCCCAGCTTGCTCCATCCGGGCACGGCCACCTCACCCGTACGGGTGCGAGTCACCGCCTGCAGGTAACGCAGCGACCGCAGGTGCTCGCGGGCGGCCTCCTGCGAGGCGGTGGCCCCTGTCACCCGGGGCCTGCGCCGGTTGGACTGCCAGGTGGCGAGCAGCCCCCAGGCCGCCATGAGCCCTCCCAGTGCGGCGACGAGCAGCGCGGGCCGCTCGGTCATGCCGGTCATCACCGGCCCGAGCCAGCCCCAGCCCAGGCCGCCGGCCAGCAGCACGAGCCCGGCGAGGGTGACGATGGCGGGCAGCCGTCTGACCAGGCGGGCCATCCATCGCCGCTGGGCGGTCTGCGCGCCCGCCTCGCCGACGACCTCCTCGCAGACCTCGATGAACAGGTGGGTGACGAACTCCTTGGCGTCGTAGGCCGTGGGTGCGTGGACCGTCAGACAGAGGTTCGCCGTCCCGTCCGGCTGATCGCGGGCGCACAGATGCTGGAGCACGGTCGTCTTGCCCACGCCCCTGGAGCCGCTCACGCCGATGCTCGCGCTCGTCAGCCGTGTGATGAGCTGCTGGAGATAGCGGCTCTCCGCGGTGGGGACGAACTCCTCGACCTTGCTCAGCCCGCCGAGCCTGCCCGAGTCCAGCGGGGGCAGGACCGTGGTCATGGCGTCCCGCTCGTCGTCCACCACGTCGTGCAGGAGCGGCATGAGGCCCTCTCTGACCATGGCGCCGATCCAGCTCTGGTACGCCTGCTCCGCCGCGGCCCGATACCAGGCCAGCCCGGAGGGCAGTTGCAGCCACGCCGCCGGGTCGGGGTTCGACAAGACGGCACGGTCGTGCATGGATGGCGCACTGGACAGCCAGAGCAGGGTCGTGACGAGCCAGACCGCGCCCGACCCCCACAGCAGCGGAGGCGGTCCCGCGGCCGGATGGACCGGCACCCGGAAGAAGAAGGAGACGGCGAGCCCCACCCCGAACAGCGGCGTCAGCGGCACGACCACTGTGCGGTACCAGATCTCGGCTCGAACCCACCTGCGGATCAGGAGCAGGACCACGCACACGGACAGGGCGGTGATCAGTGTCGCCTTGAAGGCGTCCGGCGACCGCCACATGCCGGCCGCCCACACCGTGGTCGCCCCCGAGAGCCAGGCGGCCCACAGATAGAGCAGGCCGGGACGCGTCCACCACGGCAGGTGCGCGGCGTCGACCAGGCGCTTGTGTGCCTTGACGTAGCGGTCGCGCTGGGCCGTGGCCACCCGTTCGACCACATCGAACTTCTGCGCGAGCAGCCGCAGGAGCAGCAGCCTCACGGCCTCGTGCGAGCGGTTCTCGCTGGAGTCGTCGATGATGTGCAGCACATCGGGCTGCACCATCGCCGCGTCGCAGATCTTCCGCTGGGCGACCGCGTCGATCTTACTCGTCGGCGGGATCGGCGGGATCGGCGGGATCGAGGGTGGAGGCGGGACGAGCGTGGGCTGCCCGCTCGCCGGACCGGGGGCCACCTCGCCGGGCGGCCCCGGTGCCGTCTCGGCGGGGTGCCGGCTGACCAGGACGTCGCGCAGGTGCGGGTAGCGGAACCGGTGGACGGGACCGACCTGCCGCAGCAGGCCGATCCCGGCGGAGTGTTCCAGGAACGTCATCAGCCTGAACGGGATCCGGCGCCGGTAGGCGAGTAAGGCCACGGCCAGGAGATAGGTGAAGCCGGGAGTGCTCATTCCGAGGCTCACCCCCGCCAGGCAGGCCACGAAGAGAGCCCCTTGGAGCAAGGGTGAGGCCGCCCATTCGTTGTCGGACAGGGTGAAGGCGAACAGGAGTCCGGCCGCGACGCCGCCCACCACGATCTGGGCGACGGCACTCGCCAGCGCCTCGCGCAGCGTTGTGCGTGGGCCGGCGGGAGATCCGCGAACGTGGTGGCGCGGGACCAGCCCGAGGCACCGGTGACGTCCGGCCACGGCTGCCAGACCACCGAGTAGGCCTCCTGCCGCGGTGAGCAGCAGCGATGGCATCCAGCCGCTGAGCAGGAGCCGCGGGTCGACATTCACCGCCACGAACAGCATGAGACCGATGCCGAAGTAGCTGCCCAGCCCGTAGTGCAGCAGGGCCGAGACGGCTCCTGGTAACTGCCACCAGGCCAGGTCGCCGGTCATGTGCTCGGCCAGGAAAGCCAGATAGCGGCGGGTGTCCTTCGGGCTGAACCAGCGCTTGCCCGGCCTGGGGGCGGGTTGCGTGTTGATCAACCGGTCGAGCAGGTGCCGCTCGATGGCTCCGGCGTCGGGGAAACGCGCGGCGTCCAGGAGGGCGGTGGGATCGTCATGGGGCGGGTAGACCCTGCGCATCACGGCCAGGGCCCACGGCCTGCTCAGCGCGTGCACCACCACGTCGGCGGAGCCGTCGCCGAGCCTGTCCAGCAGGGACGCCCATCCGGCGGCAGGAGGCTGCGGCAGGTCGGCGCGCAAGGCGGACAGGACCGTGGTGAGATCCAGTGGCAGGAGCGCGATGGTCAGGCCGCTGAGCATGAGATCGGTCCTGCGATCCGCACCGAGTGGGGGGAAGCCCGCGTCTCGGCTCGTGATGATCAGGGGGTCACCCTCGGGCAGCGTGCTGGCGAGCGCGTCCATCACCAGCAGTCGCTGGCGGGCAGGCAACTCGTCGAGACCGTCCAGGAGGGGCAGGACGCGTCGGCGCGCCACCAGCGCGCGGGCGAGTTCGACGCCGGACGGCATGGCGGCCAGGGAGGGATATTCGGCGAGCATGCGCCCCACGAGCCAGTCGTGGAACGGCTGGGTCGACGGGTCCCAGGTCGAGATGCCGAACATCACGGGCACCGGATCGTCGTCGCGCCGCTTGTCCAGCAATTCCAGGAGCACCAGCAGCGCCAGAGCCGTCTTGCCCGATCCCGGCGCGCCGAGGATCAGCAGCCGCCTCGTCGAGGAGGAGCGGAAGGTGTCGGCCAGCTCCGTGACATCGCCTGCCTCGGCCTCGGCGGAGACCGCCCAGCGCAGCGGCAGGCGACCGGCGTCCGACAGGTCGGCGGCGGAGGCTTCCCGCTGCCACCGGTTCCTGACCTGGGTGGCGAACTTGCCCGCCACCTCGTCGAGGCGCTCCATGGACAGCCCGGGGTGTCTCGACTGGGTCCACACCAGCTCCGAGGCCCACGCCGCTGCCAGGGCCGCGAAGAGCCCGGTGAGAATGGACCACGACGCCTGAGCGTCGGTGAGGAGCTGGTTGGTCGCCACCGAGAACGCGACGATCCCCAGCACGGTCAGCAGGGCCAGCAAGGTCAAGCGGCTTCGGCGCATGTCCACGGCCTCCTCGCGCACGGTCACCCAACCGTAACGAGGTGTCCCCGGCCTGGTTTGATACCGGGGACCACACTCGACCGTCTGTCAGAGGTACAGGCCCGTGGACTCGTCGCCGGGCACGGGCGTGATCTCACGCCCGGACCGCAGCGCGTAGAGCTGCGCCAGCGTCGCCCCCGACGGCCCGACCCCCTGCGAGGAGCCCAGCCAGGCGACCGCCTCCTCCTTGCTCAGCGGCCCCACCTCGACCTGCGCCAGGCAGCGGCCGGGCCGGACGACGGCGGGGTGCAGACGGGTCAGGTCCTCGTTCGTGGTGATCGCGACGAGGACGTCGCGGCCCTGCCCGAGCAGGCCGTCGGTCAGGTTGAGCAGGCGCGACAGCCCCTGCCCCGCCTGGGCCTTGGCGCCCGAGCTGATCAGCTCGTCGCAGTCCTCCAGCACGAGCAGGCGCCAGCGCTGGGCGTCCTCGTCGGTGTCGTAGCCGACCGCCACCTCCATCAGGTAGCCCGGCTCGTTGAACAGCCGCTCCGGGTCGAGCACGCAGTCGACCTGGCACCAGTCGCGCCACTGCTTGGCCAGCGAGCGCAGCAGGGTGGTCTTGCCGGTGCCCGGCTGGCCGTGCAGCAGGATGAGGCGGCCGTTGACGTCGGCCGGGGTGATCGACATGAGCCGGTCGAGCGCCGGGCGGACCTTGGCCGAGTAGTTGGAGCTGATCTCGTCCCACGGCTGCGCCGTGATCGGCTTCTCCGAGCGGGTGCCGCCGTGCATGCCCCGCCACCAGAAGCCCATCTCGACGTGGTCGGCCTCGGGCACGGGCTCCTCAGCGCCCTCGATGCTCTCCGCCAGCACGGTCTTGGCCAGGTCCTCGTTGACCGCCGTGACGCTCACCGTCGCGGTGCGGTTGCGGTGCCGGATGACCCGCAGGGTCCAGCCGTCGCCGCTGATCAGCCGCGACTCCGAGCCGTCCTCGACCCGCGCGGTGCGCAGCACCTGCCCCCCGGCGGGGGTCAGCGTGGCCTCCGGGCGGACGCGCTCCAAGTTGGCCAGGCGCGACCACGGCTGCGCGCCCGTCGCGAACGGCGACAGTGCCAGCGCGTCGATGACGTCGATGGCCGAGTCGGCGTCGTCGATCCAGATGTTCATCGGGAGCTCAGAGGACTCGGGGCTGGGGAACGGCACCTCCCTGATCACAGACATACCGTTAATGATCTCCGTCTCTGGGCCGGATGTCGAAGCATTTTGGCTGGGGATCCGCTGGGTTCCGTCCTCAGCGTACCGGCTGCGGGGGTGTGTCGTCCGGGGCCGGCGCCGGAGCGTTAATGACGTCGGTATGTTTCGGGTTTATCGGGGCGTGTCGGGGGTTTTGGCGGTCCGGGAGGGTTGCTCGTCTCCATGCGGAAGCCAAGATCGCCCGGTACCGTGTCTTCGGGTCAAATCACTCCTTACTTGGAGGTATCGGGGAAGTGTCGAAGATCACGTTCCGCGAGCGGGCGCGGTACTGGTTCGACAACACCATGTCCAGGGGCACGGCGTCGTTGATCGGCTGGCTCGCCGTGGTGTCGGTCGGGCTGATCGTGGTCGTGGCGACGCTCACCATGTGGCTGGCCCCCGGCGAGCCCGAAGGCGTGGGGCACGCGGGCGAGGTGCTCTGGATCGCCCTCATGCACGCCCTGACCCCCGGCAAGGTCGCCAGCGACAAGGGCTCGCTGGCGTACATGACGGTGATGTTCGCCTGCTCGCTCGGCGGCCTGTTCATCGTCAGCATGCTCGTCGGCCTGCTCTCCAACGGCCTCAAGCAGAAGGTGGACCGGCTGCGCAGAGGCCGCTCGCGGATCGTGGAGGCCGGGCACACGGTCGTCCTCGGCTGGTCCGACCAGGTGTTCACGATCGTCGCCGAGCTGGTCAAGGCGCACGCCAGCCAGAAGGGCTCCGTGATCGCCGTACTGGCGGAACGTGACAAGCTCGAGATGGAGGAGGCCATCCGCGAGCACGTCGGCGACCTCGGCAGGACCCGCGTCGTCTGCCGCACCGGCCGCCCCACCGAGCCGCGCGACCTCGCGCTGATGAACCTCGCCGCGGCCCGCTCCGTCGTCGTCCTCTCACCCGAGAAGGAGGACCCCGACGCCCACGTGATCAAGATCCTGCTCGCGCTCGCCAAGCGGCGCGGCGCGCACCCGCCGGTGGTGGCCGGCCTCACCTCCAGCCGCAACGCCGCCGCCGCCCGCCTGGCAGGCGGCCCCGACGTGCACCTCGTCGACTCCGACGACACCGCCTCCCGGCTCATCGTGCAGTCCTCCCGCCAGTCCGGCATGTCCGTCGTCTGCATGGACCTGCTCAACTTCGACGGCGGCGAGATCTACCTGCGCACCCCGAAGAAGCTCGTCGGCGTCACCTACGGCGAGGCGCTGCACGCCTACCAGACTGCCTCCGCCATCGGCCTGCGCCGCCCCTCCGGCGTCGTGCTGAACCCGCCCGCCGACACCGTCGTCAACGCCGACGACGAGGTCATCGTCATCGCCCACGACGACTCCCACGTACGGCTCGCCGCCGGCAAGCCCGCCATCGACGAGTCGGCCATCGTCACCACCGGCACGGCGCCCACCGAGCCCGAGCGCACCCTCCTGCTCAACTGGAACGGCCGCGCCGAGCAGATCATCCGCTACCTCGACGGCTACGTGGCCCCAGGCTCCGTCCTGGAGGTCGCCGCCGACCACCCCAAGGCCGGCACGGAACTCGCGGGCCTGCGCAACCTCACCGTGAACGTCAAGGACTGCGACACCACCGACAGGTTCGCCCTGGAGTCGCTCGGCGTCGGCCTCTTCCAGCACGTCATCGTGCTCTCCGACGACCGCTTCGACCCCCACCACGCCGACACCCGCACCCTCATGACGCTGCTGCAGCTACGCGACATGCAGAGCACACTCGGCGAGCACTACTCGATCGTCAGCGAGATGCACGACGAGAACAACCGCGCCCTGGCCGAGGTCACCGAGGCCGACGACATCGTGATCAGCGACACCGTCATCGGCCTGCTCCTGGCCCAGCTCGCCGAGAACCGGCACCTCGCCGACGTCTTCGCCTACCTCTTCGACTCGACCGGCTCGGAGATCTACCCCCGCCCCGCCGGCGACTACGTCAAGACCGGCACCCGCGTGTCGTTCGCCACCGTCGTGGAGTCGGCGCGGCGCAGGGGCGAGACCGCGATCGGCTACCGCAACGCCACCGCCCGCAACGACCCGCCCCACTACGGCATCGTGCTCAACCCCGACAAGTCCGAGCCGATCGTGCTGGGCCGCCGGGACTCGGTCATCGTCCTCGCGGAACGCTGACCCCTACGCCGGATTAAGTTAGCGTTTGCGTGTGAGGACCATTGACTGGGTCGACGACGCCGTCGAGCTCGTCGACCAGACCCTGCTCCCCGACAAGCTGGTCATGCTGCGCATCCACACCGTCGCCGAGCTGGTGGAGGCCATCCAGCGGCTGGCCGTGCGCGGCGCTCCGGCCCTCGGGGTGGCGGGAGCGCTCGGCGTCGTGCTGGCCGACGGCGACACCGGGCAGATCGCCGCGCTGCGCGCCGCCCGTCCCACCGCCGTCAACCTCGCCTGGGGCGTCGACCGGGCCGCCGCCCGCCTGGCCGAAGGCCGCGAGTCGGTGCTCGCCGCCGCGCTGAAGGTCCGCGACGACGACGTCGCCGCCTGCCGCGCCATGGGCGAACGCGGCGCCGACCTGCTCGAAGGCGACCGCCTGCGGATCATGACCGTGTGCAACACCGGCGGCCTGGCCGCCGTCGAACGCGGCACCGCGCTCGGCGTCGTCCAGACCCTGCACGAGCGCGGGCGCCTGGCCGAGGTGCTCGCCCTGGAGACCCGGCCCCTGCTGCAGGGCGCCAGGCTCACGACGTGGGAGCTGGGCAGGATGGGCGCGCCGCACCGGCTCATCGCCGACTCCGCCGGGCCGTACCTGCTGGCCAGGGGCGAGGTGGACGCGGTGCTCATCGGCGCCGACCGCATCGCCGCCAACGGCGACACCGCCAACAAGATCGGCTCGTACGCGCTCGCCCTCGGCGCGGAGCGGGCCGGGGTGCCGTTCGTGGTCGTCGCGCCCGAGTCCACCATCGACCCCGGCACCCCGTCCGGCGACCACATCGAGATCGAGGACCGCGGCGACGAGGAGATCGTCAACGTCAGGGGGGTGCGGGTCGCCCCGGAGGGGACACGGGCGCTGAACCCGGCGTTCGACGTCACCCCGCACGATCTGATCAGCGCCATCGTGACGGAACAACGGGTGATCAGGCCGTAGCAAATGGCGGATCACGAGGACCGCGCCGCATCGATCGGGTTACGCTCGGTCATCATGTTCTCGACCCCCGGAGAGCACCGTGGCCATCGACCTGGTCATGCGGCGCGACTGGCTGGCACGCCCGCCGCGCGGCGACTACACACAGCTCGACTCCACCAAGGGAGTCAAAGTCCACTACACGGGCGGTCTGGTCTCGCCCGGCATCGTGACGGACCACGACCAATGCGTCGCCATGGTCCGCTCCATCCAGGGCTACCACATGGACGGCAACGGCTGGATCGACATCGGCTACTGCGCGGACGAGGAGACCGAGATCCTGACGCGGCAGGGCTGGACGTCCTACACCCGCCTGCGCGCCGGGGACATGGTGCTCACCCTCGACCACGGGACCGGCCTGTCGCGGTGGCAGCCCGTGCTGGAGGTGTGCGTCTTCCCCGCCCGTCCACGGAAGATGGTGCGGATGGAAGGCGCGGGACACTCCTCGCTGACCACCCCTCAGCACCGCTGGCCCGTCGAGCGGCGGCGCGCGGGCGCGGACCCCGAGCGATCGTGGGTGACCACGGAGACGATGGGGCACGCCGACCGGATCGCGCTGGCCGCGCCGTGCGCGGACCTGCCCGGTGAGGCGAAGTGGTCCGACGCCGTCGTGGAGGTCGTCGCCTGGTTCGCCGCCGGCGGGCGGAAGGACCCCATCGGTGTGGCCAGGATGCGTGCGGCGCTCACGCCGGCCGTCGGGCCCGGCTGGCGGGAGACCCCGGACGGATTCCACCTGCCGGCGGAGGCTTGGCGGCGGCTGAGCGAGGTGGCGCCTGGCGGCGTGCCCGGCCACGACTTTCTGCTCTCCCTCACCAGGGCGCAGCTCGCGTTGTTCATGGAGGCTTCGTTCGGCACGAGGAACCACCTGACGCTGGAAGACCGGGCCGCCGCCGAGGCGTTCATGTTCGCCGTGCTGCTGACGGGCGCGCCGGCGTCCCTGCGGGAGAGAGCGCCGGGCGGCGGGTGGCAGGTGCGCATCGGGCGGCAGCGGTCCTTCGCCCCGCACCGGCAGCGGCGCCTCAGCATCACGCGCGAGCTGTACCACGGCGAGATCTGGTGCCCCCGCACCGAGAACCAGAGCTGGCTGGCGCGCCGCGCCGGGACCGTCTACTTCACGGGCAACTCCTACGTCTGCTGCCCGCACCGGACGGTGTTCGAAGGCCGCGGCCTCCACCACCTGCCCGCCGCCAACGGCTCAGGGCTCAACGCCGGCCACTACGCGGTGCTCGGGCTGGTCGGCAACAGCGGCCTCGTCGAGCCGCCCGACGGGATCCTGCACGGCATCCTCGACGCCGTCCAGTACGTGCAGGACTACGGCCGCGCGGGCAGGGAGATCAAGGGGCACCGCGACGGCTACTCCACCGACTGCCCGGGCGAGCCCCTCTACGCCTGGGTCAAACGCGGCGCGCCCCGCCCCGGCGGCGACAACGGCACCCCCAAACCGCCCACCGCGCCGCCGTTCCCCGGACGGCTGCTGAAGTACCCGCCGGTCATGCGGGGCCCGGACGTGCGGGCGTGGCAGGGGCAGATGAAGAAACGCGGCTACACGCTCGACGTGGACGGCGCCTACGGGGCCGAGTCGCGCGAGGTGTGCCTGCGGTTCCAGCGGGAGCAGAACGTGCCCGCCGACGGGATCGTGGGGCCGGTCACGTGGCGGCTGTCCTGGGAGGCGCCCCTCACCTGACGTGCCGCCCGGGATGGCGGGCGGGTCACGGCGCGATCCCGTCGCGATCATGTCAGGCGGCCCCGGGGTTACTGGTGCGCCGCCGTTCCGCCTACTATCCGAACCATGGAACTGGCAGCGGGGTTCGCGTCCATCTCACGAGACGACTGGCGCGCGCTGGCGGCGGAGGTGCTGCGCAAGTCCGGGGCCGAGGGCGGGGCGCCGGAGGAGGTGCTGTCGCGGCGGACGTACGACGGGGTGACCGTCGCGCCGCTCTACGACGCGGACGACCTGCCGGGCGATCCCGGCTCGCCCGGCGCCGCCCCGTACGTGCGCGGTGCTCGCGCCGTCGCCGGGTGGGACGTGCGGCAGCGGCACGCCGTGCCCGACCCCGAGGCCGTGCTGGCCGATCTGGAGAACGGCGTCACCTCGCTCTGGCTGGTGGTCGGCGACGGCGCGATCCCGGTGGGCGAGCTGGGCGCGGTGCTCAAGGACGTCTACCTCGACCTGGCGCCCATCGTGCTGCAGGCCGGGGAGCGCACCCCGGAGGCCGCCGAGGCCCTGTTCGCCCTCGCCGGCGACACGAACGGGCTGAGCGGCAACCTCGGGGCCTCCGCCGTGCTCGGGACCGGCGGCGTCGAGCTGGCCACGCGCTGCGCCGCCGGGCATCCCGGGCTGCGCGCCGTCACCGTGGACGCTACGCCGTACCACGACGCGGGCGGCAGCGACGCCGAGGAGCTGGCCTGCTCGATCGCCCTGGGCGTCGCCGAGCTGCGCGCCCTCACCGGCGGCGGGCTGTCGGTGGAGCAGGCGCTCGGGCAGCTCGAATTCCGGTACGCCGCCATCGCCGACCAGTTCGCCACCATCGCCAAGCTGCGGGCCGCGCGCCGCCTGTGGGCCAGGGTCGCCGAGGCGTGCGGCGCCCCCGGGGCGGGCGGCCAGCGGCAGCACGCCGTCACCAGCTCCGCCATGATGACCTCCCGCGACCCGTACGTGAACATGCTCCGCACCACCGTCGCCTGCTTCGCCGCCGGGGTGGGCGGGGCGGAGGCGGTCACCGTGCAGCCGTTCGACGCCTGCCTCGGCCTGCCGGACGCCTTCTCGCGCCGCATCGCCCGCAACACGCAGTCGCTGCTGCTGGAGGAGTCGGGGCTGGGGCGGGTGATCGACCCGGCGGGCGGCTCCTGGTACGTGGAGCGCCGCGCCGCCGACCTCGCGCAGGCCGCCTGGGCGTTCTTCCAGGAGATCGAGGCGGCCGGCGGAATCGAGGCGGCCGGCGACCTGGTGTCCGGGCGGATCGCCGCCACGCGGGACCGCCGCGCCGACGACATCGCCCACCGCCGCCTGCCGATCACCGGGGTCAGCGAGTACCCCGACGTCGGCGAGAAGCCCCTGCGCAGCCGCCCCGCCCCGCCCGGTTCGGACCCGGCGCAGGCGGGCGCGCTGCCCTCCGTGCGGTACGCAGAGCCGTTCGAACGCCTGCGCGCCCTGGCCGACGCCCGGCCCGACCGCCCCAAGGTGTTCCTCGCCACGATCGGCCCCCTGTCCGCCCACACCGCCAGAGCCGCGTTCGCCGCCAACCTGTTCCAGGCGGGCGGCCTGGCCACCGAGACGGCCGGCCCCGGCACGGACCCCGAGCAGATCGCGACCGCGTTCGCCGTCAGCGGCGCCGCCGTGGCCTGCCTGTGCTCCACCGACAAGCTGTACGACGAGCACGCCACCGCCGTGGCCGCCGCCCTGCACAGGGCGGGCGCGAGAAAGGTGTGGCTGGCGGGTAAGGGACGCTACGAAGGCGTGGACGCCGACCTGCACGCCGGTTGCGACGTGCTGGCCGTGCTCAGCGAGACGTTCGACGACCTGGAGGTGACCCGATGATCCCGGACTTCTCCGGCATCCCGCTCGACCCCCCGCCGGATCAGACGGGGCCGGAGCGTTCGCAGCAGCAGGGCCCCGAACCGGCGGGCGAGCCGTGGGAGACGCCGGAAGGCATCGCGGTCAAGCCCCTCTACACGGCCGCCGACCTGGACGGCCTCGACTTCCTGCGCACCTACCCCGGCGCCGCGCCCTACCTGCGCGGCCCGTACCCCACCATGTACGTCAACCAGCCCTGGACGATCCGCCAGTACGCGGGCTTCTCCACGGCCGAGGACTCCAACGCGTTCTACCGCCGCAACCTGGCCGCCGGGCAGAAGGGCCTGTCGGTGGCGTTCGACCTGGCCACGCACCGCGGCTACGACTCCGACCATCCGCGGGTGGCCGGCGACGTGGGCATGGCAGGGGTGGCGATCGACTCGATCTACGACATGCGGCAGCTCTTCGACGGCATCCCGCTGGACCGCATGTCGGTGTCGATGACCATGAACGGCGCGGTCCTGCCCATCCTCGCCCTCTACATCGTGGCCGCCGAGGAGCAGGGCGTCGCGCCTGAGCAGCTTTCCGGGACCATCCAGAACGACATCCTCAAGGAGTTCATGGTCCGCAACACCTACATCTACCCGCCGGCCCCCTCGATGCGGATCATCTCTGACATCTTCGCCTACACCAGCGAGAAGATGCCGAAGTTCAACTCCATCAGCATCTCCGGCTACCACATCCAGGAGGCCGGCGCGACCTGCGACCTGGAGCTGGCCTACACGCTCGCCGACGGCGTCGAGTACCTGCGGGCGGGCGTCGCGGCCGGCATGGACGTCGATCGGTTCGCGCCGCGCCTGTCGTTCTTCTGGTGCATCGGCATGAACTTCTTCATGGAGGTCGCCAAGCTCCGCGCCGCCCGGCTGCTGTGGGCCAAGCTCGTCTCGGCGTTCGGCGCGAAGAACCCGAAGTCGCTGAGCCTGCGCACGCACAGCCAGACGTCCGGCTGGTCCCTCACCGCCCAGGACGTCTACAACAACGTCGCCCGCACCTGCGTCGAGGCCATGGCCGCCACCCAGGGCCACACCCAGTCGCTGCACACCAACGCCCTGGACGAGGCCCTCGCCCTGCCCACCGACTTCTCCGCGCGCATCGCCCGCAACACCCAGCTCCTCCTCCAGCAGGAGTCGGGCACCACCCAGGTCATCGACCCGTGGGGCGGCTCCTACTACGTCGAGCGGCTCACCCACGACCTGGCCGAGCGCGCCTGGACGCACATCGAGGAGGTCGAGGCCGCCGGCGGCATGGCCAAGGCGATCGAGGCGGGGCTGCCCAAGCTGCGCATCGAGGAGGCCGCCGCCCGCACCCAGGCCCGCATCGACTCCGGCCGCCAGCCGGTCATCGGCGTCAACAAGTACCGCGCGAACGCCGACGAGGACATCGAGGTGCTCAAGGTCGACAACAGCGCCGTACGCGCCCAGCAGCTCGACAAGCTCGCCCGCCTGCGCGCCGAACGCGACCCCGAGGCCGTCAGGCACGCCCTCGACGCGCTCACCAAGGCCGCCGGCCACCCCGCGCCCGGCCTGGAGCACAACCTGCTCAAGCTGGCCGTGGACGCCGCCCGCGCCAAGGCCACCGTCGGCGAGATCTCCGACGCGCTGGAGCGGGTGTTCGGCCGGCACGCCGAGCAGGTGCGTACCATCACTGGCGTGTACCGCGACGAGTCCGGGCAGGCCGGCGACATCGAGCGGGTCCGCGCGGCCTGCGCGGGCTTCGAGCGGGACGAGGGGCGCCGGCCGCGCATCCTGGTCGCCAAGATGGGGCAGGACGGGCACGACCGCGGCCAGAAGGTGATCGCCACCGCGTTCGCCGACCTGGGGTTCGACGTGGACGTCGGCCCGCTGTTCCAGACGCCGGAGGAGGTCGCCAGGCAGGCGGTCGAGGCCGACGTGCACATCGTCGGCGTCTCGTCGCTGGCCGCCGGGCACCTCACGCTGGTGCCCGCGCTGCGGGAGGCGCTGGCCGGGCTGGACGCCGCCGACATCATGATCGTGGTGGGCGGGGTGATCCCGCCCGGCGATCACGACGAGCTGCGCGCCGCGGGCGCCGCCGCGATCTTCCCGCCGGGCACGGTGATCGCGGACGCCGCCCTCGACCTGCTGGAACAGCTCAAGAACCGCCGATGAGCGCCTCTCCCGCCGCCGTCAGTAGGCCGTCGCCTCGTCGCACATCGTGACCGAGATCGTCCGCTTGGCGGTTACGGGGGCGGTGATGCGCAGGGTGACGGTGTGCGTGCCGCCGGTGCTCGTCAGGGTCCGGGGCGCGGTGAGGTACCGCTGGCCGTCCTCGGTGATCGTGGCCGTCGCGCGGCCCGCGGTGGCGCCGTCGACGATCCAGGCGTAGGTGAACGTCACGGGGGCGCCCGTGCGGCGTACCAGCGCCTGGAGCGTCACCTCGCCGCCCGCCCAGCACTCGCCGTTCAGGGTGCCGCCCGGGCGGACGTACATCACTCTGAGCCGGTCCGCCGACGGCGTGCCGGAGACGCCCTCGCCGTCGCTCGGGACGGTGCTGGGGGTGCCCTCCGTCTGCGGGGTCGGCCTCGTCGTACGGGTGCGCCGGGGCGTGGGGGCGGACGTGGCGGCGGACGTCGTGGGGGCGCCGGTGGTGACGGCGACGTTCTTGGTCTTGGGAGTGGGGGTGGTGGGGGTGAGCCAGACGATGGCGCCGGCCAGGGCGCACACGCACACGCCTGACACGCCCGCGATCGCCACCTTCTTCAGCGTGCGGCCCTTGCGCGGCCGGGGCTCGTCGCCGGGAGGGGGAGGTGGCTCGCCCGCGGAGGGGTACCGCGCCGTCGCCGGATCGTCGAACGCGGGTGGCGCGCCGAACGGCTCGGAGGCCTGCGCCGTGGAGTCGTACGCGCCGAGGGTCTGCGCCGTGGGCGCGCCCGGCCGGTCGTACGCGCCAGAGCCCTGCCCCGCTGGCGCGCCAGAGGCCTGCCCCGCCGGCGCGCCAGGCATGTCATACGCGCCGGTCGGCTGCGCAGGGGGCGCGACAGGCGGGTCGTACGCGCCGGGGGCCTGCGCTGCGGGCGGGCCCGGCCGGTCGTGCGGGGCGGCGGGCTGCTCGACGGGTGAGGAGAGGTCGAACAGCGCCTGCAACGGCGAGGTCGCCGGGCCGGGGCCCTCCTGCGCGGGACCCGCCCCATGGTGAGCAGCGAAGCCGTGCCCGAGCCCGGGCTCGCGAGGGTGCTCGGGCGCCTGGAGGGGCCCGCGCCTGCGCAACGGCTCGACGGGAGCCGGGGGCCGGACGGGCGGATGGTCGACGGTGTCCTGCCAGGCGTCGTTCGCGTCGGCGGACCGGGCCGCCGCACCGGGCTCGGGCACCGGGGCCGCGTACGGCGCCGAGGTCTGCCGGGACGGCGCCGAGGTCTGGCGGGACGGCGCCGCCAGCCGCAGCAGCACATCACGCATCGACGGCCGAGCCCCCGGATCCTTGGCCAGGCACACCGCGACGACCTCGCGCAGGGGCCGTCCCAGATCGCCGAGCACCGGCTCCTCGCGCAGGATGCGGTTGATCACCGCGGGCAGCGAGTCGTCCCCGAACGGCGGCACGCCGGTCGCCGCGAACACCAGCACGGACGCCCAGGAGAACACGTCCGCCGCCGCCCCCACGGGCTGCCCCGCGAGCTGCTCGGGCGCCATGTACGCGGGCGTCCCGACGATGTTGCTGGTCGCCTTCATGCCCGAGCCGAGCGCCGCCGCGATGCCGAAGTCCACGACCCGGGCCCCGTCGGCGCCGAGCAGGACGTTGGCGGGCGTGAAGTCGCCGTGGACGACGCCGGCCTGGTGGATCGCGTCGAGCGCGGTGGCGGTCGCCACGGCGAGCCGTTGCAGCTCCGCCCCGCCGCGCCGGCCCGCCTGCTGGAGCGAGGGCCCGTCCACGTACTCGGACACGATGTACGGCCTGCCGCTGGTCGAGGCGTCGAGCACCTGCGCGAGGCAGAACGGCTCGACGTTGCGCGCGGCGGCGATGTCCTTGACCAGGCGTTCGCCCACGGCGAGCCCCTCGCGCAGCACCTTGACGGCGACGGGGGTTCCGTTGCGTGCCTGGCCGAGGTAGACGACACCGTGGCCGCCCGCGCCGAGCCGCCCGACCAGCCGGTAGGGTCCCACCGCTGCCGGGTCGCCCTCGCGGAGGGGTTCGACGTTGGGCATGAGGGGAGTGACTCCTGTGACGGCTGAGACAGAACATCGAGCACCCTACTGGCAAAAGTCAAGACTTGTCAGAAGTTAGGCTGATCAACTGCGAAGAAAGGGGTTTGTGGGGTGCACTCGCTGGAGGACTACGCCCGTGGTGTGCGGGCGGGCTCCCGTACCTGGATCGCCCGCGCGATCACGCTGGTCGAGTCGACCAGGCCCGACCACCACGCGCTCGCGCAGCGGCTCCTGGTCGAGCTCACCCCGCTGTCCGGACGGGCCCGCAGGGTCGGCATCTCGGGCGTGCCGGGGGTGGGGAAGTCCACGTTCATCGACGCGCTGGGCACGCTCCTGACGGCGGCCGGGCATCGGGTGGCGGTGCTGGCCGTGGACCCCTCCTCGACCAGGACGGGCGGCAGCATCCTCGGCGACAAGACCCGCATGGCGCGGCTGGCCGTCGATCCTGCCGCGTTCGTCCGCCCCTCGCCCACCTCGGGCACGCTCGGCGGCGTCGCCAAGGCCACCAGGGAGGCCATGGTGGTGGTGGAGGCGGCGGGGTTCGACGTGGTGCTGGTGGAGACGGTCGGCGTGGGCCAGTCGGAGACGGCGGTGGCCGACATGGTGGACACGTTCCTGCTGCTCACGCTGGCCCGCACCGGCGACCAGCTCCAGGGCATCAAGAAGGGGGTGCTGGAGCTGGCCGACGTGGTGGCCGTCAACAAGGCGGACGGCGAGTACGAGCTGCCGGCCAGGAAGGCGGCCCGCGAGCTGGCGGGCGCGCTGCGGCTGCTGCGCTCCGACTCGACCCCGCCGCCCGTGCTGACCTGCAGCGGGCTCAGCGGCGACGGGCTGGACGAGCTGTGGCGGCGGGTGCTGTCCCACCAGGAGTCGATCGACCTGGCGGCCAGGCGCCGCCGCCAGCAGGTGCGCTGGACGTGGACGCTGGTCCAGGACCGGCTCCTGGCGGAGTTGCGCGACGACCCGAAGGTGGCCGCGATCACCGATGAGGTCGAGCGCGCGGTGCTCGCGGGGGAGCTCACGCCGGCCCTCGCGGCGGAAAAAGTTTTGTCGGTGTTCAAGAGGCTTTGACCTAGGTTGAACCCCCTCCGGTAAGCGGCATCGGTACTCCCCGGGTGGAGATACATCCCCCCGGGGGTGAGGAATCCCCCCTCCCGGCAGCGCCGCCCGCCCGAGCGCTCACGTGATGCGTGTCACGATGTCGCGCAACCGACTGGGGAGGGCTCATATGGGTGCGGAATCGATGCTGCCCGGCAGGGTGACACAGGCGCTTGAGGAGTACGGGCAACTCCTGGACGACCACGGGATCACCTGGGGGGAGCCGGAGATCCCCTACGTGAAGTTCTTCGCCAGGCGCAGGGTGCTGCCGCCCGCGTTGTTCGACCGGTTCTGGCAGCTCGTCATGGAGGCGGTGGCCGAGGACCACCCGGACGAGCCGAGCGACCAGATGGCCGCCAGGCTCGCCGAGCCCGACTACGACCGCGTGCTGCGCGACACCCTCGACGGAGAGCTGCCCGGTCACCTCGTCGCCGTGCGGATCGAGCCGGAGGGCGTCGCGCTGCAGGGGGCGCCGCGCACGGTGCTGCTGCCCTCCGAGCCGCCCGCGAAGGGGCCGCACCGGGGCGGCGGCGGGCCCAGGCGCTGGAGCGGCGGCGCGCCGTTCGTCGTGCTGCCGGGCGGCGCGCACACCGCCGAACACGGCGGCGCCGCCGCACCCCTGCCCGGCGAGGGCGCCGCACCGCTCCCCGGCGAAGGTCACGTACCGCTTCCCGTCGAGGGTCACGTACCGCTCCCCGAGGGCGCCACGCCCTTCCCCAGGCAAGAGCCCGCGCCCGATCCGCCGTTCGTGCGGGAGGAGCTCATGCCCGCCGCCCCGCTCCCCGGCCGCGGCGAGGAGCGCATCTCGCTGCTCATCGACTCCAGCCGCGACACCCCCTGCCTGGTCAGCGTGGACGACACGCAACGCCTGCTCCCCCCGCACGGCGCCTGGCTGGTCGAGGTGGACGAGGACAGCTTGGTCATCGCCGACGGCGTCCGCGTCCGCCTGGACACGCTGCTGCGCCCCATCCCGTCGGCCACCCTGCGCCTGGTGGCCGGCATGCCGTGCCGGTGGAGCGTGGTGGCGGGCGACGGCAGCGGCTGGTTCCCGCCCGACGTCCCGCACCGCTACGACTACCACGGCCGCCCGTACTTCCACGGCGACGACCTGCGCCTGGAGGTCCCCTGCCTGGACCTGACGGTCACGGCCGCGCGCGGCATGGAGTACGACGAGGCCAGGACCAGGCTGGTGCCGCGCCCCGGCGCCGAGCACCTGATCGAGCTTTCCCCGGCCCGCCTGTACGACGCCGCCGCCCGCGGCTGGTACGGCGGCGACCTGCACGTGCACCTCAACTGGGCGGGCGACCTGGTGGCCGTGCCCGCCGACGCGGCCGCCGCCCAGCACGGCGAGGACCTGCACGTGCTCAACCTGCTGGCGGGCAACGTCTCGGGCCGCCGCGTGTACGACAGGGAGGCGCTGGAGCACTGGACGGGCCGCGACCTGCCCTGGTCGGACGGCACGCACCTGGCCAGGATGGGCGTCGAGTACCGCAACGACCTGCTCGGCCACATCTACGCCTTCGCGCCCCGCTCGGCCCCCGGCCGCTACCACACCGGCTTCGACGGCGACGCCGACTGGCCGCCCAACGCCGACGGGCTGCGCGAGCTGCGCGGCCTCGGCGCGCTCGTCGGCTACAGCCACCCCTTCCGCACGCCGATCGCCGACGGCGACCCGCCCAAGGGCATCGTCTCGCCGGTGCCGCGCAACTGCGCCGCCCGCGAGCTGGTCGCCGACGCCGCGCTCGGCCTGGTGGACAGCCTGGACGTGCTCACCCACGCCTCGATCCCGGCCACGGCGTCGGTCTACCGCCGCCTGCTGGGCGCGGGCAACCGGCTGGCGGTGACGGCGGGCACCGACGCGATGATCTCCTTCACCCGTTCCGACAACCAGTCGAACCCGCCCGGCTGGGCCCGCGTCTACGCCAAGGTCGAGGGCGAGCTGACCGCCCGCTCGTTCGCCTCGGCCGTGCGCGCGGGCCGCACGTTCGCCACCACAGGGCCGTGGCTGGAGCTGTCGGTGAACGGCCACGGCCCCGGCCACGTGCTGCACGCGCGGCCGGGGGAGCGCATCAGCGTCACGGCCACCGCCATCGGCCCCGAGGTGGCGGCCGTGCGCATCCGCACCGCCGAGGGCGTGCGGGCGGGGGCCGAGCGGCTGCCCGCCGACGGCCACGGCCGGGGCGAGGACCTCCTGACGGTGACGGCCGAGCTGCGCGTGGACGCGCCCACGTACGTGGTGGCCGAGGTCTTGTGCGACCCGCACCCGCGCACGCTCACCGCGACCGGCTACGCCCTGACCAGCCCCGTGTACGTGGACGTGGACGGCAGGCAGGTCGCCAGGCAGGAGGACGTGCGCTGGTGCCTGGAGTGGCTGGACGGCCTGGAGAACCTCATCAGGCAGCACGGCCGCCTGGCCAGCCCGTACCAGTTCGGCGACCACATGTCGCTGCTGCAGCAGGCCAGGGCCGTCTACCACGGACGGCTGGGCTGAGCCGATGGACGTCAAGGCCGTGCTGAGCGCCCATCCCGAGTGGCTCGCCCACCTGGAGTCCGTCGACGGTCCCGACCTCGTCCTGCCCGCCGACCCGACGCCGGAGTTGCTGCGCCTGACGGTGCCGCACGAGGACGTCGGCGCGGTCCTCGCCGCCCGGCCGGAGCCGGGCGGCGGGCAGTGGTGGCTGGCCGAGCGGTGCGTGCGCTCGCTGGTGTCGGCGATGGGCAGCCTGGACGGCCCGCCGTTCTTCCCGCCGCTGCCGGAGCTGGGGCCGTACTTCTACGTGCACGTCTTCCTCGGCGCGCTGCCGCACACCCTGGCCTACCACCGGGAGCTGGGCGTCGCGCCGCAGGTGTCGTGGGCGACCCTCGCCGACGTGGGCCGCGCCATGGCCGTGCACCGCAAGCGGTACGGCCGCGGCGGGGTGCACGCGCCGTACTGGCTGATGCTGCACGCCAGGGGCGTCCTGTACGCGCTGGGGCGGCTCCAGTTCAACCGCGACACGCTGGGCGGGAGCGTGGGCGAGGCCGTCCGGGCGTCAGGGACGCCGGCGGGCCCGGGGTCGCCGTCGCTGGGGGTGCACGTCCCGGACTTCCTGGGGCCGCTGTCGCCGGCGGCCTGCGACGCGTCGTTCGCGCTGGCCAGGCAGTTCTTCCCGCGGCACTTCCCCGGCGAGCGGGTCAGAGTCATGACGTGCGGGTCGTGGCTGCTGGACGACCAGCTCCGCGCGTACCTGCCGGCGAACTCCAACATCCTGGCCTTCCAGCGGCGCTTCCGCCTGCTGGAGCGCTTCGACGACGGCGACGTGCTGGGCTTCGTGTACGGCGAGCACGACCCGGGCGCCCTGCCCCGGCGCACCCGGCTGGAGCGCGCGATCGCCGATCACCTGGCCTCCGGCGGCACCTGGTACGGCCGCGTCGGCTGGCTGCCCTTCTGA
The DNA here is from genome assembly GCF_039531895.1 of Nonomuraea monospora. NCBI lineage: Bacteria > Bacillati > Actinomycetota > Actinomycetes > Streptosporangiales > Streptosporangiaceae > Nonomuraea > Nonomuraea monospora. The sequence continues at coordinate 20,421 of NZ_BAAAQX010000005.1, read as the reverse complement.
AAAATCTGGCCGCCCGGCCAAATGGGCGTCCGCACGTGCTAGATTTTGGCCATGCGGTCAGAAAATGAGCCGGTCGGCCAGAAGGGGCGCTCGTTCATCGAGGAGGCCAGGCGGGCGCAGATCATGGCGTCCACCATCGAGGTCATCGCCGAGGTCGGCTTCGCCCAGGCGTCCCTCGCGCGCATCGCGCAGCACGCGGGCATCAGCAAGGGCGTCATCTCCTATCACTTCGCCGGCAAGGACGAGCTGATGGAGCAGGTGGTCGAGCACACCTACGGGGCGATCATCGAAGCCGTGATGGCCAAGATGGAGGGGCTCACGACCGCCACCGAGCTGCTCAGGACGCAGATCACGGCCGTCGCCGAGCACATGCGCGGCCACCGCAGCCAGAACAGGGCACTGGGGGAGATCCTCACCAACCTCAGGACCGCCGACGGCGAGCTCCGGTACGGCATGCACACCAACGAGGAGCTCTACCAGGCGCTGGAGGGGATCTACCGCCTCGGCCAGAGCACCGGGGAGTTCAGGTCGTTCGACCTGCGCGTCATGGCCGTAACCCATCAGGCGGCCGTCGACAGCATGTTCGCCTACTGGATCACGCACCCCGACCACGACCTCGAAGCGCACGCGAAAGAGCTCGCCGACCTCATCGAAAGGGCCTGCCGCGCATGAAGGCGGACACCGGAACGAGGCTCCACGCCATCGACAACCTGCGCGTGATGCTGACCGCGCTCGTCGTCACGCACCACGTCGCCATCACCTACGGCAACATCCCGCTGTGGTACTACGTCGAGCCCGCGAAGGACCCGTCGGGCATCGTGCTCGACCTCCTGGTCGTCGCCGACCAGGCGTTCTTCATGGGGTTCTTCTTCCTGCTGTCCGGCTTCTTCACCCCGGGCTCCTACGACCGCAAGGGCCCCCGCCTGTTCGTGCGCGACCGGCTCGTGCGGCTCGGCGTCCCGCTGGTGGTCTACCTCCTGCTGCTGCGCCCGCTGGCCGGCCTCGGGGGCGTGCTGGGCCGCGGTGACACGCCGTTCTGGGAGTACTACCTCCGCTCCTGGGACCCTGGCCCCATGTGGTTCGTCGAGGTGCTGATCGTCCTCGCGCTGGCGTACACGGGCTGGCGGGCCCTGCGCGCCCCGCTCGACCAGCGCCCCGCCCAGCTCACCGTGCGCGCGGTCGCCGTGTTCACGGTGGCGCTCGCGGCGGCCACGTTCCTGTGGCGGCTGCTGGTGCCCACCGGCACCTACTGGCCGGTGGTCGGGCTGCCGACGCCGAACTTCCTGCCCCAGTACGCGGCCATGTTCGTGCTCGGCTGCGTGGCCTTCAGGCGCGGCTGGTTCGAGACGCTGCCCGCGCGGGCCGCCGGGCTCGGCTTCGGCCTGGCAGGAGTGGCCACCCCGGTGCTGCTGGTGCCGTCGCTGTTCACCACCGGGGCGCTGTCGGCGGCGCTGACGGCCGCCTGGGAGTCCGCGTTCGCCGTCGGCATGGTCATCGGCTTCACCGTGTGGTTCAGGGAGCGGCACAACACGCAGGGGCCGCGCGGCCGTTTCCTCGCCGAGCACGCCTTCACCGTCTACATCATCCACCCGCTCGTGCTGGTCGGCCTCGGCTGGGCGCTGAGCGGCCTGGAGACGATCGCGATCGTCAAGTTCGCCGCCATGCTGGTGCTCGCCCTGCCGCTGTGCTGGTGGCTGGCCTACCTGGTGCGGTCGCTGCCGGGGGCCAAGCGGGTGCTCTGAACGAGCATCGCGGGCAGCGGGGAGGGGCGGCCGTCGCGCACGCACACGTACGTGACCGTGCCGACCGCCACCAGCTCCTCCCCGCGCCGCATCGTGAACGTCATCGTGAGCGAGGTGGCGCCGACCCTGGCCGGCGCGCTCTCCACCGCCAGCACGTCGCCCAGCCGGGCGGGGGCGTGGTGTTCGCAGCCGCTGACCTTGACCACCAGGTCGGCGCCCTCCTCCCGGAGCCTCTCGTAGCCGCCCCTGGGGGCGAGCCAGTCGAGGAAGGCGTCCTCGAAGTACTCGTAGTAGCGGGTCGCGTGCATCATGGCCTGCGCGTCGCAGTGCCGTGGGCGGACCGGTAAGCGGGAGATCACGCCAGGAACCCTACGCGGGCGGCCGGTGTAACGCAGGCATGAGAACGACTCCAGCGCTCGCCCGGCCGCACGCGATCGCCCGGCCGCTCGCGGCCGTCCCGCTGCTCGCGGTCGCGCTGCTGCTCGTGGCGGCCTGCGCCGCGGCTCCGCCCGTACAGGCGGCCGACCCTCCGGGGCAGCGGCGCTGCGCCGGGGCCGACCAGCGCGACTTCGACGCGGGCATGGGGGCGCGCGTCGTCACGGCGGGACCGGCCGCGATGGCCGCCTACCGCCTCTCCCCGGCGCCCGAGCGGGCCCGCGCCCGCACCTTCAAGCTCGCCGTACGCCTCCCGCCCGGCGCGGACGTCACGCTGGCGACCAGGACGCCGGGCACGGCCCTGCTGTTCGACGAGTCCCGCTACCGGGCGGACAACTCCTACACGCTGGACGACGGCACCCCCTCCTACCGCTTCACCGGCTGCGCGGGCACCCCGGCCCTGTGGGTCGGAGCCGTGATCACCACCGGCCCGACGACCGTGACGATCGAGGCAGGCGGCCACACCGTCGAGGTGACCGCCTACACCGGCCAGCCGTCTCAGTCGTAGAAGGAGTCGAGCGTCGAGCCGTGCCGCTCCTCCACGGCCTTGCGCTTGATCTTGAGGCTGGGCGTCAGCTCGCCCGTCTCCACCGAGAAGTCCTCCGCCAGGATGGCGAACTTCTTCACCGTCGCGTAGCTGGCCTCGCCCGCGTTGACCTGCTTGATCGCCTTCTCCACCTCGGCGCGCATGCGCGGGTGCCCGCGCAGCTCCTCCGTGTCGAGGGGCAGCGACTCGGCCTGCGCCCACGGCTTGACCACGTCCAGGTCGAGGGTGACCAGCGCGGTGACGTAGTTGCGCCGGTCGCCGTGCACGAACACGTGCGACACGAACGGGCAGGCCGCCTTGATCCGGCCCTCCAGGTACGTGGGCGCGACGTACTTGCCGCCCGAGGTCTTGATCAGCTCCTTCTTGCGGTCGGTGATGCGCAGCCGGCCGGCCTCGTCCACCTCGCCGATGTCGCCCGTGTGCAGCCAGCCGTCCTCCAGCGCCTCGGCCGTCTCCTCGGTCAGCCCGTGGTAGCCGCGCATGACGCCGCGCCCGCCGATGAGGATCTCGCCGTCTTCGGCGATGCGCACCTCGGTGCCGGGCAGCGGCGGGCCGACCGTGCCGAACCGCACCGACTCGGGCCGGTTGAGGAAGCTGCCCGCGGACGACTCCGTCAGCCCGTACCCTTCGAGGATCGTCAGGCCGGCGGCGTCGAAGAACTCGGCGACCTCCTGGTTGAGCGGGGCCGCGCCGGAGATGAAGAAGCGGATCCGGCCGCCGAACCGCTCGCGCAGCTTGCCGAAGACCAGCCGGTCGGCCAGGGCGTACTCGGCGCGGCTGGTCACCGGGATCGCGGCGCCGTTCTGCCTGGCCTTGACGACGCGCCGGCCGGTCTTGCGGGCCCAGCCGAAGATGCGCAGCTTGAGGCCGCCCTCGCGCTGCATGTTCGCCACGACCGTGTTGTGGATCTTCTCGAAGATGCGCGGCGCGGCGGCCATGATGGTCGGCTTGACCTCGCCGAGGTTGTCGGCGATCTTGTCGAGGCGGCCGTCGATCGCGGTCGGCACGCCGATCCCGATCATCACCACCTCCAGCAGCTTGCCGAACGAGTGCGACAGCGGCAGCCACAGGAAGTGCAGGTCGGCCGGGGAGAGCAGGTCCAGCTCGCGCACCGCGCCGGCGGCGTAGAGCCAGTTGTCGTGGGTCAGCTCGACGCCCTTGGGGCGGCCGGTGGTGCCGGAGGTGTAGATGAGGGTCGCCAGGTCGTCCTGGGCGATCGCGTCCACCATGGCGTCGTAGTCGCCGGTGGCCTCGCCGCCGCTCAGCGAGTCGAGGGTGATCACCCAGCCGTCGTCGCTCGCGGCGCCGTCGATGACGATCACGTGCGTGACGTCCGGGATCTCCTTCTGCACGGACCTGAGCTTGGTCACCTGCTCGTCGTTCTCGGCGATGACGATCGTGCTGCCCGAGTCGGTGATGACGTAGGCGGACTCGGCGGCCGTGTTCGACGGATAGATCGTGGTGGTGGCCGCCCCCGTCGCCAGCACGGCCAGGTCGCAGACGATCCATTCGAGGCGGGTCGAGCAGAGGATCGACACGCGGGTGCCGGAGCCCGAGCCCAGGCCCGACAGCGCCAGCGCCAGGCCGCGGACCCGTTCGCCCACCTCCCGCCATGACAGCGAGGTCCACCCGCCGTCGGAAGGCACACGGTAGGCCTCGGCGTCGGGGGTCGCGGCGATCCGGTCGCGCAACAGGGAGGGAATGCTGGACATGCCTGACCTCCTGGGGGTGTTGGCCCCGACTCTAGGACGCGGGCACCGTCTCAGTCGATGGTCATCTTCGATCGTGCCCCCGCGGCGTGGCGGTACCCACCAGCAGCGCGGTGCGCACCTCCCAGACGCCGCACGAGCACCTCAGGTACGACACCACCCCCTCGGAGGTGCGGTGGGAGGAGACGAGGGTCAGGTCCAGGGGGTCGTGGGGCTCTCTGGTGTGCATGACTCCAACTTGATGTAATGGCCTTATGCATTTCAACGCTTACGGCGGCAACGGGGCGGCTCTCGCGGCGGCGCTGGTCAACGCCACCGACTTCAGCACCGAGGCCGTCGAGGCGATGCTGGTCGAGCACCGCATGGTGCGCACCGCCGTGACCGACGGGCAGGCCGCCGAGCTGCGGGCGTGGGCGGCCAGGCTGGCGCCGGTGTTCGGGGAGCAGGACCAGGAGACGCAGATCAAGCTGGTCAACGCGCTGCTCGACCTGACCACGTCCAAGCCGTACGTCAGCGCACACGACGGACGCGAGCCGCACCTGCACTTCTTCTCCATCGACGCCGACATCGTGGCCAGGACACGCGACACCACCGCCGGCGGGCTGGCCATGGCGCTGTCGTTCGCCGGGGGAGACCGGCTGGGGCGGTGCGGCAGGCAGGGCTGCGCGACCGTCTACGTGGACACCTCCCGCAACGGGCGGCGCCGGTTTTGCTCGCCGGGCTGCGCCAACAGGGTGAACGTGGCGGCGCACCGGGCCCGGCGCCTTGTCGGCTGATCGGGTTGTCACGTAGACTCCCGGACGTCTTATCGCCGACCCCCGGGGGCAGCCGACGTGAGGATCTGAGGTCGCGGGCACCGCGCCGTTCGGCCCTGTCATGGGCATGCGCGCATTCACCTGGACCTCGAGGCCGTCCTCGCCTTCCCTGCCACGGACTTCCGTGGGTTTGCGCGTATTTGCGGTGATTTCCCGCCAAGTCACGAAATTTCGCATTCCGTGATGGGAGCCGCCTGATGTCTTTTTCCATTGTCGTCGATCACGTCTCCTTCGCCTGGCCGGACGGGACCACCGTGCTCGACGGGCTCGACGCCGCCTTCCCCGCCGGACGCACCGGGCTCATCGGGGTCAACGGGTCGGGCAAGTCCACCCTGCTCAGGATCATCGCCAGGGAGCTGACGCCGCGCACCGGCTCGGTGTCCGTCTCCGGCGTGGCCGGCTACCTGCCGCAGAACGTGCCGCTCGGCGCCGGACGTACCGTGTCGGACCTCCTGGAGATCAGCCGCACGCGGGCCGCGCTGCACGCCATCGAGAGCGGCGACGTCGCGGAGGAGCACTTCACGGCCGTTGGCGACGACTGGGACGTCGAGGAACGCGCCCGCGCCGAGCTGGACCGGCTCGGGCTCGGCCACCTCGGGCTCGACCGCACCGTCGGCACGCTGTCCGGCGGCGAGACCGTCATGGTCGCGCTCGCCGCCCAGCTCCTGAAGCGGCCCGACGTGCTGCTGCTCGACGAACCCACCAACAACCTCGACCTGGACGCGCGCCGCCGGCTCTACGCCGCCGTCGCCGCCTGGCAGGGGGTGCTCCTGGTCGTCAGCCACGACCGGGCGCTGCTGGAGCTGGTGGACCAGGTCGCCGAGCTACGCGACGGCGTTGTGCGCATGTACGGCGGCAACCTCAGCGCGTACGAGGAGCAGGTCGCCGCCGAGCAGGAGGCAGCCGAGCGGTCGGTGCGCACCGCCCAGAGCGACGTGCGCCGGCAGCGGCGCGAGCTCGTCGAGTCCAGGATCAGGACCGACCGGGGGCTGCGTACCGGGAGGAAGGCGTTCGAGAACAAGAAGGTGCCGAAGATCGTCGCCAACACGCTCAAGGGGAAGGCCCAGGTGTCGGCGGGCAAGCAGCGCACGCTGCACCTGGAGAAGCTGGAGGAGGCGCGCGAGCGGCTCACCGAGGCCGAGCTAGGGGTGCGGGACGACGCGGAGATCCGCGTCCAGCTCCCGGGCACCGAGGTGCCCGCGGGCCGCACGGTACTCACGCTCCCGCTCGAACCTCCGCGCCCGGTGCTGGAGCCTGCGCGCGGGGCGGTGGAGCCTTCGCGCGGCGTGGTGGAGCCTTCGCGCGGGGTGGGCGAGGAGCCCGCGGGGATCGTGCTGGAGACGCTGGTCGTGCGCGGGCCCGAGCGGATCGCGCTGCTCGGGCCCAACGGCTCGGGCAAGACCACGCTGCTCAGGCGCATCGTCGCGCAGGGCGGCGCCCAGGTGCCCGTCCGCCTCCTGCCGCAACGCCTCGACCTGCTGGACGACAGGCTGAGCGTGCTGGACAACGTGCGCGCCCTGGCGCCGTCCGCCTCGGTGAACGACGTACGGGCGGGGCTGGCCCGCTTCCTGTTCCGCGGGGACCGGGCCAACCAGCCCGCCGGCACCCTGTCGGGCGGGGAGCGCTTCCGCGCGACGCTCGCCGCGCTCCTGTCGGCCGAGCCGCCGCCGCAGCTCCTCCTGCTCGACGAGCCGACCAACAACCTGGACATGGCTAGCGTCCGCCAGCTCGCCCAGGCCCTGTCGGCCTACCGGGGCGCGCTCGTCGTGGCCAGCCACGACGTGCCGTTCCTGGAGACGCTGGGGATCACCCGCTGGCTGCGGCAGGATCGGGAGAAGGGACTGACCGAATCGTAATTGACGGTTGGGGATCAACCGGACGATAGTGTGGCAGGTGGCTACACCCCGGTTGATCTCCAGCGTTCTCGCACTGGCGACCCTCGCCACCCTCGGCGCGTGCTCCTCCGGCGGGCTGTCCCCGACCGGTGGCGAATCCACGGTGTCGGGCGTCGCGGGCGGCGGCGGCGCCGTACCCCAGACGGGGAGTGAAGGCGGCCAGACGTCCGCCGCGCTGACCCCGGAGGCGTACAAGGCAGAGCTGGAGAGCCGGCACGAGGCGATGGCCGGCGCGATCACCGCGCTGGCCGGCGCGCGCGGCGTCAAGGCGCTCGACCAGCGGGTCGGGCGGGCCGAGGAGGAGCTGAGCGGCGCCGCCGACGCGCTGGCCGCGCTCACCCCGCCCGAGGCCGTGCGTACCCAGCACGAGACGTACGTGACCAGCCTGCGCGACGTCGCCACCGAGCTGGGCGCCACCACCGACAAGGTCGGCGCGCGGGACCTGTGCACGTCCTCCGCCGTGCTCGCCGACCTCGGCGACAAGCTGAAGGCGCTCGACCAGGCCGGCAAGGAGCTGCAGAGCGCGGGCGGCTACCCGGCCGACGTCGTGTCGGTGAAGGCGGGGGAGCGGCAGACCAGGCGGCTGCGCAACGGCTCGTTCATCCGCAAGAGCACGCTGAACGGGCGGAGCTCGCTGGAGATCGACAACGGTTCGAGCCTCGACGCGGTGATCACCGTGGTCAAGGGGAAGAGCAAGGTGCTCAGCGTCTACGTGCGCAAGAAGGCGAAGTACAAGATCAGAGGCGTGCGGGACGGCAGCTACAAGATCTACTTCACCCGCGGCGCCGACTGGGACGGCAAGAACAAGGCGTTCACCCGTGACTGCAGCTTCGAGCGCTTCGAGAAGAACGTGAAGTTCAAGACGACGTTCACCGCCACGCAGATCCTCTGGCACGACTGGCGGATCACGCTGCACGCCATCGCGGGCGGCAACGTCCGCACCTCACCCGTGGACCCGGACGACTTCCCGGGCTGAACTCCACCGGCGAGCGGAGAAGGCCGCGCACTTCGCCGGTGCGCGGCCCTCGTCAGATCAGGTCGAGAACAGCATGCCCACCCAGCTGCGCTGACGGTGGTGGCCGTAGTGACCGCCGCCGTGGTGCGGCGCGCCCCAGGCCGGGCCGGGGGCGGCGGGGGGAGGCGGGGGAGCCGCGTGGTACTGCGTCTCCATCCGGGTCAGCGTCTCCAGCTCACCGTAGTCGAGGAAGATCCCACGGCAGTTGTCGCACTGTTCGATGTGCACGCCGTTGCGCTCATAGGTCCGCATGTTCCCGCGGCACTTGGGGCACTGCATCTAAGTCGCTCTCCTTGACTTCGAGGTCTCAGGGTGAAACCTACCGCGCGCAACCCCCGTCATGCTCGGACGATTCTGTTGCACGACTCGATTAACGAGTGCTCGACCTCGTCGAGTTCCCGGCCCTCCCCATCGGCGTTCACCACGGCCACGGCCGCGAGCTGAACGGTCAGCGCGCGGGCGGGCACGTCCAGCCGCGCCCACGGGTCGTCGCCCTGCCCGAGCGCCGGCCCGCCGGACGCCAGATAAGCACCCAGGAACCGCTCCCACACGGCCGGTTCCAGCAGCCCGGCCGCGTACCAGGCGGCCGGCCTCGCCAGATCCCACGCCGGATCGCCGACCCCCAGATCGTCCACGTCGATCAGCAGCCACCGGTCGCGGTGCACGAGCTGCCCCAGATGCCAGTCGCCGTGCGTCAGCAGCCCGGGCAGCGGCGGCGGCTCGGGCAGCTCCTTGAACGCCCGCCGCACGAGCTGCTCCACCGGCCCGTCGCCGGTCATCCTCCCCACCGCCCGCGCCGCCCGCGCGGGCCCGCCGGCGGGCGGCAGCGCGGGCACCACCGTGAGCGGGGTCGCGTGCAGCCTGGCCAGCAGCCTCGCGCCCTCCTCCCACGGCGCCGCTTGCGGATCGTCATGCGAGACCGGCCTTCCCGCCGGCCACACCGTCACCGCCCGGCCGCCCGCCGACAGCACCTCACGCTCCAGGGGGGTCAGCATCACCCCGCTCACCGCGGCCGACGCGGCGGCCCGCAACCTGGGCCGCAGCTCGCCGGCCTCGTCGCGCGCCGAATGGGCCTTGACGACGACCTCGCCCATGCGTAACACGACGACGTCCGTCCGCGTCGGATGTAACACCGGCTCGCCCGTGCCGCCGTACGCCGAGGCGATGATCGCCAGCTCCGCTTCAAGACCCACTCGTACAGGGTATGCGGCAGGTAAGGGGCCGGGCTCCCATGTGTGCGCTCATGTGCCTGATCACGATTTGATCTCGCCCTTCTGCCTCGACCTGCCTATATCGCGGAGAGTTAGGTCTTCTGTCGAGATGTCGGTCTTGACGGGGAGTGTCCCATGAGGCGTTATTAGAACGCGTGTTCCCATTCAAGAAGGAGGTCTACGTGCGCCACTCCCTGGTTCGCCGATTAGCCGCTCACTGCGGCGCCGCCGGTCTGATCATGGGCCTGCTCGCCGTGGCGGCCCCCGCCGCCTCGGCCGCCGACACCACGACCGACCTCGGGGTGAGCCTTGACACCTTCGACGCCGGCCTGGCCGTCGGCGGCGGCCGGGTGTTCGTCTCCGCCCAGGACCGGATCATCGTCGCCGACACCGGCGGGAAGGTCACCGGCGAGACCGTCACCGGCCTGCCCGGCGTGGCCGAGCTGGCGCTGAACGCGGACGCCACCCGCCTGTACGCGGCGCTCACCGGCTCGAACGAGGTGGCCGAGATCGACACGGCCGCACTCACCGTCCTCCGGCGGATCGACCTGTCCGCCCACCCGTGCCCGTCCACGCTGGCCCTGTCCGGCGACTGGCTGTGGGTGGGGCACGGGTGCGGCGACGAGGTGGGCGGCGACGACGGCGGCGCCGTCGGCCTGGACCTGACGGCGGCGTCACCGGCGCCGGTGACGCTCGGACGCGTGCACGCCCGGCCGCCCGTGCTCGCGGTCGCCGGCGACACGCTCGTGGCAGGCGAGACCGGCATGCACTCTCCCCGCCTGTTCGTCTACGACATCGGCGGAGCCGCCCCGGCGCTGCGCGGCGAGATCGACGGCGAGAAGGCGAACCTGGACAGGCTCAAGGAGCTCGCCCTCACCACCGACGGCGCTACCCTGATCACGGCGGCCGACGCCCCCGGGCACTTCACCACCTTCGACACCACGACGCTCACGCAGAACGGCGCCTACGGCGATGAATGGGACGGCTACGCCTCCGCCGTGGCGATCGGCTCCGGCGGCACCCGCGTCGCCGCCGGCCGCCAGTGGGGCACCGACTTCACGCTCTACGACGCCGCGACCCGGGCCGCGGTGTTCTCCGCCGACCAGCCGGACGCCGAGCTGATACCCGGCGGCGTCGCGTTCTCCGGGCCGGACGTCTTCACGCTGCTGCGGAGCACGACGGGCCGGCTGCTGCTGTGGCGGCTGCACGGCGTCGCCCTGCCGGCCTCCGAGCTGACGCTGACGGCCCCGGAACGGGCGTGGCTCGGTGCGCAGGTCACCGTCGCGGGACGGCTCGCCCGGGCAGAGGGGAAGTCGCCCGGCATCCAGCCGCTCACCGTGACCCGCCGCCTGCCCGACGGGACGACAGAGCCGCTCGCCGGCGTGAAGACGGGCGCGGACGGCAGGTTCACCTTCACGGACACGCCGCCGGACGTCGGCGAAGTGACCTACACCGTGCTCTGGGACGGTGACGTCAAGTCCCGCTGGAGCAGCGCCTCGGTCACCGTACCGGTCAAGCACGTCTCCTCCCTCATCCTGGACGGGCCGGCATCCGGCACCGTTGGCGAGCCCCTGCGGCTGACCGGCGTGTTGACGGCGGGCGGCCGGCCGGAACCGGGTGCCACGATCACCGTTCAGCGCAGCGTGAAGGGCGTCGGCATCAGCGATCTCCCGCCCGTGACCACGAACGCCGACGGCTCGTACGCCTTCACCGACACGCCTGGGACCGCCACCAAGTACGCCTACTTCGTGGAGTGGACCGGGCACGCCACGGCCGGGGAGGAGCACGCCGTCCACGTGCTCACGGTCACGGCGGGCACCGGATGACCCCGCGGGGCGTGCCCGGAGGCCCGACCGGGCGCGCCCCGCGGCTTCCCCCTGCGTGTGATCCGCGTCGTACAGACTGGGTGCCATGAGAGTCGGTTTCGCCGTACCCGTATCAGGCCCCTGGGCCACTCCCGAGAACCTGCGCCGCATCGCCGTCCGGGCCGAGGAGCTCGGCTATCACGAGCTGTGGACGTTCCAGCGCCTCCTCTACCCGGTCGGCCACGACATGGGCCCCACCTACCGCGCCGTGCACGACCCGCTCATCACGCTGGCCCACGTGTCGGCCCTGACCAGCCGCATCCGGCTGGGCGTCGCGGTGATCAACGCGTACGTGCAGCCCGTGCCGCTGGCCAAGCAGCTCGCCACCCTGCAGACGCTGTCGGGCGGCAGGCTCAGCGCCGGGATCGGGCTGGGCTGGCTGCCCGAGGAGTTCGAGGCGACCGGCGTGGACATGGCGCGGCGCGGGCGCCGGGGCGAGGAGTTCGTCGAGGTGCTGCGCAAGGTGTGGAGCGACGACCCGGTGCGGCACGAGGGCGAGTTCTACCGCGTGCCGCCCGCGCACATCGACCCCAAGCCGGTGCCGGGGCCGCCGGAGCTGCTGCTCGGCGGCACGGCCGAGGTCGCGTTGCGCCGCGCCGCGCGGCTGGCCGACGGGTGGGTCAGCTCCAGCAGGGAGGATCTGGCGTCCATCGCCGCCAGGATCGAGCTGATCAAGGAGGAGCTGGCCGGGGTGGGGCGGGACGCGGGCACGTTCCGGTTCGTGTGCCGCGGCTCCACGCAGGTGCGGGCGCGCGACGAGGAACGTCCGCTGACCGGCACGTACGAGAAGATCAGGCGGGACGTGCAGGCGCTGGCGGAGCGGGGCGTCACGGAGGTCTTCCACGACCTGAACTTCGACCGTGAGATCCCCGCGTCCGACGCGAAGGAGGCGATGCGCCGGGCCGAGGAGGCGCTGGAGGCCCTGGCGCCCTAGCCGCCGCCTTACAGCGCCGGCGTCTCAGCCGCCGCCGTACGGCACCGTGATGATCTCCAAGTTGTGCCCGTTGGGGTCGGACCAGTAGAGGCCGCGCCCGCCGTCGTTGGTGTTGATCTGCCCCGCGTGCCGGTGGTAGGGATCGGCCCAGTACGTCAGCCCGCGCTCCTTAATCCGGCCCCAGATCTGGTCGAACTCCTCCTCACCGACCAGGAACGCGAAATGCAGCGACGGCAGCTCCTCGCCCGCCTGCACGACGTCGATCGACACGTCGTTGCCGAGCGAGACGACGCGGAACGGGCCGAACTCGGGCGCCGGCTCCAGGCCGAGGAGGTCGACGAGGAAGGCGGCGGTCGCGTCCCTGTCCCTGGCCGGCATGATGGTGTGGTTCAAGTGGACGGACATACCCGCAGGCTACGCCAGCGCGACGGGGAGCGTGACGACGCCGTTGACGAAGTTCGACGGCAGCCACGTCACCGGGCCCGTCACCTCGATCGTGGTCACCGTCGCGCGCAGCTCCGCCAGCAGCGCCCCGATCTCGGCGCGGGCGAGCTGCGCGCCCAGGCAGAAGTGCGGGCCGTGGCCGAACGTCAGGTGCCTGTTCGGCCGCCTGCCCACGTCGAACCGGTCCGGCTCGTCGAAGACCGTCTCGTCGCGGTTGGCCGACACCGTCCACAGCGCCACCACGTCGCCCGCCTCGACGCGCCGCCCGCCCAGCTCGGCCGCGCGGGTGGCGACCCGGCCGACGTGCGCGGCCGGCGTGGTCCAGCGCAGCACCTCCTCGACGGCCGTCCCCGCCAGGCCGGGGTCCGCGCGCAAACGCGCCCATTCCCTCTTGTACGTGGCCAGCGCCAGCAGCCCGCCGGCCATCGCCAGCCTGGCCGTCTCGTCCCCGCCGATGATCAGGTTGTAGCAGTTGAGCAGCACCTCCTCCTCGGTGAGGTCCGCCGAGACGAGCAGGCTGATGACGTCGTCGCCGGGGGCGGACCCGCGTTCGGCCGCCAGGCGGGTGTAGTAGAGCAGGATCTCGCTCTGCGCGATCCTGGCGGCCGGATCGGTGTCCTCCTCGCCGAGCATGGCCTGCGCGGTCAGCTCCAGGACGCGCTGACGGTCACGCTCCGGAACGCCCAGCAGCTCGCAGATCGCGCGCAGCGGCACCTGGGCGGCCACCTCCGCGACGAAGTCGCCGCCGCCCTCGCAGCGGAACGCCTTGAGCAGGCCCCTGGTCGCCTCGGTGATCGAGTGGGTGACGGGGCCGAGGGTGCGGGGGCCGAAGCCAGGGGTGAGGAGGCGGCGGAGGGCGGCGTGGCGGGGGCCGTCCGTGACCACGATCATCCTGCCCGCGCCCGGGTCGTGGCCGCGCAGGAGGGTGCGCAGCATGTTGCCGTGCAGGGAGGTGTAGGTGGCCGGGTCGCGGATGACGTGCAGGACGTCGGCGTGGCGGGTGACGCTCCAGAAACGGTCGTGCCTGCGTACCGGGTCGGTGGTGCGCAGGTGGCGCCAGAGGGGGGTCAGGTCGGTGGTGGCGTGCAGGTGGGGGTCGAGGAGGTTCAGGGTGTCGAGCCGGGTGGGGTCCGGGTGGGCGCGGGTCATGGTTCCAGCTCGTCGAGGAGGTCGGTGAGCAGGTCGTCGTCCTCGCCCTGTACGGCTTTCGCGATCAGCTCGCGTAAGGGGAGGTCGGTGAGGAACAGGTCGATGTCGACGTTCAGGGCGAAGCGGTCGCGTAGTTCGCTGACCAGGAAGACGGCGGTCAGGGAGTCGCCGCCGGCCGCGAAGTACGTGCGGTCGAGGTCCTGGTCGGTGGTCAGGGCGAGCGTGGAGAGGAACAGGGCTGTCACGGCCTCTTCCTCGGGCTGGGGCTTGGGGGGTGGTGGGGCTGGTTGTGCGGTCAGGGTCAGGGCGCCGTGGGGGTCGCCTGCGAAGGGGTACGTGGGGAGGTGGGTGCGGTGGCCGCCGGTGTCGGGCCAGGTGACCTCCTGACCCGCCACCCACGCCGAACCAGCGGTGCTGCCGGTGGCGAGGCCGGTGGTGAGGCCGGTGGCGAGGGCGTCCAGGGCGGTGGCGGCCTCCTCGCGGGTGGCGGCGGTCACGAAGGCGCGGGCGTCCAGGGCGGCGCGGCCGTGGGCGAGGGTGTGGGCGACGTCGGCCAGCGGCGGCGCGCCGGGCGCCCGCAGCGCGTCGGCCAGGCGCCGGGCGGCGATGGCTAACTGCGCGCCGGTGCGCGCCGACAAGGGCAGGACCATCTCATCGAGCCGCGCCCCGGTGTCTGCCGACGAGGGCAGGCCCACCTCGTCGAGCCGCGCCCCGGTGCGCGCCGATAAGGACAGGGCCGCCTCGCGGGCGTCACCCGCGGTGACCGGCGGTGGGGGCGGTTCCTCCAGGACGACGTGCACGTTCGTGCCGCCGATGCCCAGCGACGACACCCCCGCCAGCCGCGGCCCCCAAGCCGGGCGCTCCCACTCCTCCACCCCGGTGAGCAGCCGGAACGGAGTGGCGTCCAGCCGGAGATCCGGGTGCGGGCGGGTGACGTTCACCGTGGGCACCATCGTGCGGTGCCGCAGCATCAGCACCGCCTTGATCAGCCCCGCCACCCCCGCAGCCGCGTTCAGATGCCCGACGTTGGACTTCACCGACCCGATCGCACACCGCCGGGCCCCGCGGAAGGCCTCCGCGGCGGCGGCGACCTCGATGCGGTCGCCGAGGTCCGTGCCCGTCCCGTGCGCCTCGAGGAACTGCGCGGACGCCGGGTCCAGCCCCGCCGCCGCCCAGGCCTCCACGATGGTGGACACCTGCCCGTCCAGCCCGGGCGCGGTGAACCCCACCCGCCCGGCCCCGTCGTTGCCCGCCGCGGTGCCCCGGATGACGGCGTGGATCGGGTCGCCGTCCGCCACGGCGTCCTCCAGGCGTCTGAGCACCACCAGCCCGACCCCGTTCCCGCCGACCGTGCCCGCCGCCTTCTCGTCGAACGGGCGGCACCGCCCGTCGGGGGAGGAGATGCCGCCGGGCTCGTACAGGTAGCCGCGCGGGTACGGCGAGTCGATCGACACGCCGCCCGCCACCGCCAGGTCGCACTCCCCGCTCAGCAGCGCCTGCACGGCCACGTGCACCGTGGCCAGCGACGTGGAGCAGCCCGTCTGCACGGTCAGGCTCGGCCCGGTCAGGCCCAGCCGGTACGACAGCCAGCCCGCCAGGAACTCCCGATCGGTGAACACCCGCACCCGCATCGGCCCCAGCCGCGCCCGTAACCGCCCGTCCACCTGCGCCGCGACCGCGTGCTCCGTCGGCCCGCCGCCCACGTACACGCCGGTGCGCAGGCCGGTGCGGCGCGGGTCGTACCCGGCGTCCTCCAGCGCCGACCAGGCCGTCTCCAGGAGCTGCCGGTGCTGCGGGTCCAGCGCCGCCGCCTCCGTGGCGTTGAACCCGAACAGCTCGTGCTCGAACCGGTCCGCCTCCGCCAGGAACCCCTTCGACGCCACGTACCCGGGGCCGCGCAGCTCGGCCGCGTCCACCCCGGCCGCCAGCAGCTCCTCCTCGGTGAAGTCGGTGATCGAGCAGGCGCCGTCGAGGAGGTTGCGCCAGAACTCGCCCACGTCGCGGGCACCCGGGAAACGGCCGGCCATGCCCACGATCGCCGCCGCCGGTACGTCGTTCATCGCATCTCGCCTCTCTGCGTGCTCCTGCGAGCGGCCAGCCGTTCGCGTCTGCGGCGCCCCCGCCGTCCTGGCTCGTCCCGCTCCGCGTCCGGGAGCGTGCCGTCCAGGAAGGCGGCCAGCGCGGCGACCGTGGGGTGCCGGAACAGGTCCACCAGCCTGAGGTCGCCGCCGCGCAGTGCCGTCAGGACGGACAGCAGGCGGATCGAGTTGCCGCCCAGGTCGAAGAAGTTGTCGTGCAGGCCCACCTGGGTCAGGTCCAGCGCGTCCGCCCAGATCGCGGCGACGCGCCGCTCCGTGGGGGAGGACGGGGGCGCGTACGGGCTGTCCAGCTCGGGACGAGTGAGGGGCGGGTCGGGCAGGCGCTGCCTGTCCAGCTTGCCGGACTTGCCGAGGGGCAGCCCGGGGACGAACACGATCGCGTCGGGCACCATGTAACCGGGCAGCCGCGCCGCCAGCCACGCACGCAGCTCCACCACGGTCGGGCGCCGCTCACCGGTTCCTGCGCCGGTTCCTGCGCCGGTCTCCGCGCCCGTTTCCGTGCCAGGACCCGCGGCGGGCACCGCGTACACCGCCAGGCGGTCGCCGCGCACGGCCGCCGCCGCCACCCTCACACCCGGATGCGCCGCCAGCACGGTCTCGATCTCGCCCAGCTCGACGCGGAACCCGCGCAGCTTCACCTGCGTGTCCACCCGCCCCAGGTACGACAGCACCCCGTCGGCGTCGTACCGGCCCAGATCGCCCGTCCGGTACATGCGCTCGCCCGGCGGCCCGAACGGGTCGGCCACGAACCGTTCGGCGGTCAGGGCGGGCCGGTTGGCGTACCCGCGCGCCAGGCTCGACCCCGCCAGGTAGATCTCGCCCGTCACGCCGACCGGCACCGGGCGCAGCCGCTCGTCCAGGACGTACGCGCGGGTGTTGGCCACCGGGCGGCCGATCACCACAGGGCGTCCTGGCCGGAGGTCGGCCGTGGTGGCGTAGACGGTGTTCTCGCTCGGCCCGTACGCGTCCACCACCCGCCGCCCCGGCGCCCACCAGCGCTCCACCAGCTCCGGCGGGCACGCCTCCCCGCCGACGGCCAGCGTGCGAAGGCAGGGCAGCGCTTCCGGCGAGGGCGGCAGCGACATGGCGGCCGACGGCGGCAGGAACGCGTAGGTGATCCGGGAGTCGCGCAGCCGGGCGTGCAGATCGTCCCCGAGCCGCTCCCACTCGCCCGCCACGTGCAGTTCGGCCCCCGCCACGAACGCGAAGAACAGATCCGACACGGCCACGTCGAACCCGAACGACACGTACTGCAGCACCCGATCCTCCCCGGTCACGGGGAACCGCGGCCGGACGGCGGTCGCGAGGTTCAGCAGCGCGCGGTGCTCGACCGCGACGCCCTTGGGGGTGCCCGTGGAGCCGGAGGTGTAAAGGATGTACGCCGTGTTGGCGAGGTCGGCCGGGGTTTTCAACAGGGGCCCGACGACAGGGATCGGTCCGTCGGCCGTGGTCACCGGCACCCCTAGGTCCCGAGGCTCGTCGGCGATCAGCAGCCGCACCCCGGCGTCCTCGACCATGAACCGCAGCCGCGCCTCCGGATGGCCGGGATCCAGCGGCACGTACGCGCCCCCCGCCCGCAGCACCGCCAGCGCGCCCACCACCATCTCCACCCCCCTCGCCAGGCACAGCCCGACGGGCACCTCGGGGCCCACGCCCGCCGCCCGCAACCGCGCGGCCAGCCGGTCCGCGCGTTCCAGCAGCTCGCGGTAGGTGAGCCTGGCCGGGCCGCAGACCAGCGCCGTCGCGTCGGGCCGCTCGGCGGCGCGCTCGGCCACCAGGCCGGGGACGAGCCCGGCAGGGGTGGGGGCGAAGGTGTCGTTCCACCGGTGCAGGACGCGGTCGCGTTCGCCGGGCGGGAGCAGGTCGTGCGCGGTGACGGGCAGGTGGGGGCGGTCGAGAAGGCCGTCCAGCAGCGTCTCGAACGCGCGCGCCCAGTGCCGGACGGTGCCCGGCTCGAACAGGTCCGCCCGGTGCACGAAGTGGGCGGCCAGGCCGTCGCCGTCCCGCTGCACGCTCATCAGCAGATCGAACTTGGCGTCGTCCAGCAGCAGCTCCACGCGTTCCGTGACGCAGCCGTCGAGGTCGAGTGCGAGCCGGGTGTCGTCGTCGTAGGCCAGCATGACCTGCACGAGCGGGTCGTGGCTGAGCTCCCTGCCGGGGGCCAGCGCCTCGACCACCGCCTCGAACGGGGCCTCGTGGTGGGGGCGGGACTCCAGGAGGTGGTCACGCACGCGGGTCACGAGGTCCAGGAACGACGGCTCGCCGGTCACGTCGGCGCGCAACGCGATCGTGTTGGCCAGCAGGCCGACGAGGTTCTGCACGTCGGGGTGGTCGCGGCCGGAGACCGGCACGCCGACGAGCAGGTCGCGGCGGCCGGTGATCCTGGACAGGAACGCGGCGAACGCGGCGAACATGGCGGTGAACGGGGTGGCGTCGCGTTCGGCGGCGACCTTGGCGAGGCGGGCCCCGGTGTCCGGGGGGAGGTCCAGCCGGTGGACGCCGCCCGCCGTGGACTGCACGGCGGGGCGGGGGTGGTCGGTGGGGAGGGCGAGCGTCCTGGGCGCGCCGGCCAGCGTGTCCGCCCAGTAGGCGATGGCCGCGTCCAGGGCGTGCGCGTCGAGGCGCTCCCGCTGCCAGGCGGCGTAGTCGGCGTACTGGATCGGGTGCGGCTCAGGCGCGGCGGTGACGTCAGGGCTGGGGACGGCGGCGACGGCGGTGGTGCCGGGCCGGTAGGCGGTGGAGAGCTCCTGGAGGAGGAGCCCCAGCGACCACCCGTCGCACACCAGGTGATGCGCCGTGAGCAGCACCCGATGGCTGCCGTCCGCCACCCCGAACACGGCACACCGCAGCAGCGGCCCCGCCTCCACGTCGAACGGCGCCGCCGCCTCCGCCCGCAGCGCCTCGTCCGCGCCGTCCACCGGCACGACCCGCTCCGCCACCCGCAGCGCCGCCCGCGCCTCCCCGGCCACGACCTGCACGTACGCGCCGTCGCCCGGCCGGAACACCGTCCGCAGCGACTCGTGCCGCGCCACCACCGCGTCGAGGGCCGCGCGGAAGGCGGCGACGTCGAACGGCCCCCGCACGGCGAAGGCCACGGGCACGTTGTACTGGGCGGTGCCCGGGTGGAGCCGGTCCAGCACCAGCATCCTGGCCTGCGCGGGCGACACGGGGAACTCGTACTCGACGACCGGCGCCATCACACACTCCCAAGGATCGGTTCGAGGACCCGCGCGATCGCGGCGGCAGGGCCGGGCCTGAGCAGGTCGCTGTGGCCGCAGTCCAGGTCGTGCACCCGCACGCGGGCCGGCGCCCACCGCTCCGCCTTGACCGCCGAGGCGAGCCCGCCGGGCTGGGCGGTGGCCGAGAACAGCACCACCGTCCCGTCGAACGCGGGCGGCCGGTACGTGACGGCCAGCCGCAGATGCCCGGCCACCGCGTCCGCGACCGCCGACAGCCGTCCGTCGTCCAGCCCGGACAGCGGCCCCTCGCTCCCGCGCACGGCGGCGAACACCCGCGCCCGCTCCAGCGGCCCCGGCTGGGCGTACGGGTGCAGGGTGCGGGTGCGCAGCAGGATGGTCAGCGCCTCCTGCTCGGCGTCCGCCGGGTCGGCCCGCGTCCCGGCCGGCCACGGGACCGCGTCCAGCGAGGCGACCAGGCCGACCTCCTGCCCGGCGGCGCGCAGGCGGGCGGCCATCTCGTACGCCAGCAGCCCGCCGAACGAGTGCCCCAGCAGCAGGTACGGCCCCTCGGCACGGACGGCCCGCACCCGCGTCAGGTAGTCGTCCGCCATCTCCCGCATGCTGTCCGGCGTCGTGCAGCGGGGGTCCTGGAGCACGGGCGACTGCAGGGCGTGCACCGGCCGTCCCGGCGCGAGGTGCGGCAGCAGCGCGGTGTACGACCAGCCGATGCCGCGTCCCGGATGCAGGCAGAACAGCGGCGGCCCCTCGCCCTCGGCGCGCAGGGTCAGCAGCGGCGACAGGTCCAGCTCCGGCGCGGCCCTGTCGAGGCGGACGGCCAGCGCCGCCGGGGTGGAGGCCTCGAACAGGGCGGCGATGGAGGTGCGCAGGCCGAGTCTGGCCTCGATGGCGGCGGTCAGGCGCATGGCGAGCAGCGAGTCGCCGCCGGACTCGAAGAAGTCGGTGTCCGCTCCCGCGCCGCTGCCCAGGACCTCGGTGAACAGGTCGCACAGCTCCTTCTCGCGGGGCGTCCCCGGCGCGGCGGCCTGGCGGCGGGCCGGTGGGGCCGCCGGGGCGGGGAGCGCAGTGCGGTCCACCTTGCCGTGCGGGGTGAGGGGGAGGCGGTCGAGGAGGACGTACTGGGCGGGGAGCAGGTGTTTCGGCAGGCGGGCCGTGACGTGCTCGCGCACCCGTTCCAGCGTCCCGCCGCCGCGCAGGACGACGTAGGCGACCAGCCTGCGCCCCGCCGTCTCCCGCACGCCACCGACCCCGCCACCGACCCCGCCACCGACCCCGCCACCGACCCCGCCACCGACCCCGCCACCGACCCCGCCACCGACCCCGCCACCGACCCCGCCACCGACCCCGCCACCGACCCCGCCACC